>JAEWOP010000052.1 GCA_023399635.1 Pseudomonadota bacterium | reverse complement strand
AGCTTGCCGAGGTTCTTCAGCGCCGTCATCAGCCGCGAGACGCCGATGGAGAAACCGGTGGCCGGCACCGGCTGGCCCATGAAGCGCGACACGAGCCCGTCATAGCGCCCGCCGCCACCGACAGAGCCGAAGACTACCTTCTCGCCTTTTTCGTTGGTGACATCGAAGAGAAGCTCGGCTTCGAAGACGGGGCCGGTGTAGTATTCGAGGCCGCGGACGCAGGACGGATCGATCTTGATCCGGCCGCTGTCATAACCCGCCGAACGCACTAGAGCTTGCATGAGTTCGAGTTCAATCAGCCCTTCCTGGCCGATATCCGATCCGGCAACCGCTCCGAGCAAGACATCAAGGTTTCTCTCATCATTAACTAAATCTAGCTTGGTGAGAATTAGGACGCGATTGATCTGCGCCTCACTAAGGCCCGCACCTTTGGTAAAGTCGCCGCTCTCGTCCTTGCGCCCGGGCCCAAGCAGTAGTCGCACTCCTTCCGGGCCGAATTTGTCCAGTTTATCGATTGCCCGCAGCACGTTCAGGCGGCGCCCGGCATTCTCCTCGCCTCCTAGCCCGATCGCTTCCATGACGCCATCGAGCACCTTGCGGTTGTTCACCCGGATCACGTAGTCCCCGCGCTTGATGCCGAGCGCTTCCATGGTGTCGGCCATCATCATGCACATTTCGGCATCGGCCTGCACGCCCGGCGCGCCAACCGTATCGGCATCGAACTGCATGAACTGGCGGAAACGGCCGGGACCCGGCTTCTCGTTGCGGAAGACATAGCCGGCGCGATAGGTGCGGAAGGGCAGCTGGATCTCGTTGAAGTTTTCCGCCACATGGCGGGCAAGCGGCGCCGTCAGGTCGTAGCGGAGCGACATCCACTGGTCGTCGTCGTCCTGCAGGGAGAAGACGCCTTCGTTGGGGCGATCAGCATCCGGCAGGAACTTTCCGAGGGCGTCCGTATACTCGAAGAGCGGCGTCTCGACCGGATCGAATCCGTAGCGCTCGTAGACCTCGCGGATCTTGGCGATCATCTCGTTGGTGGCATGGATATCGGCGGCCGAGCGATCGACGAAACCCCGCGGCAGGCGGGCCTTCAGCTTCTGGGGTTTCTTCTGCTTCTCGCTCATGATCGGATGTCCATTGCCGGCGGCCCGGAAGGGCCGGATTTCGTGAGCGGTTTCTTAGAGGATGGAGGCCGGAGCGGCAAGGGTGGCCGGCTGGCGAAGGGACGGCTGCAATGGTATATGTGCGGCACGAAAGGGTCACGGCCATGAACAAGCGCGTCACGATCGAAATGCCGGACGAAATGCTCAAGCTCGTCGAGGAGTATGCGGCGGCAGCAGGAGCCGCGACCGATGCCTATTTGCGCGAGGTGATCGAGCAGCATCTGGAGGACCTGCACTACATAGCTGCAGCCGAAGCGGCGATGCAACGGCTTCGCACCGGCGAAGACCAAGTTATCAGCGCAGAGGACTTCTGGCGTGGCCTGGACGATTGAGTACACGACGTCAGTCCGGAAGTCAGTTCGGGCGTTCCATCCCACCGTCCAGAAGCGCATCAGGAAATTTCTCTCAGAACGCGTTGCGCTCCATGAAAATCCCCGTGAACTTGGTGTTGCGCTCGCTGGCCACGCCCTTGGCGGCTATTGGCGCTATCGCGTCGGCGACTACCGCATCATCTGCGACATCCAGGATCAGAGGCTTGTCGTGCTGGTCGTGGAGATCGGCCACCGGCGCGAGATCTATCGCTGACTGATGATCATCGAAGCCCTTCAATACGCTGCCACTTACCCGGTCACGCCTAGCGAGTTCCGCCCGTTCATCGGCGGTTCCGTCAGCCTCTGGTCCCGCGCCACGCGCTGCGCAAGGGAATGGGCGGCGCATGAGGAGAACTGCCAGCAGTTCGTCATCGATACGATCGATCGGATGCGGCAGCGGCGGACGGTGGTCGTGCTGGGGTCGGGGCTCCTGCGGGACGTGCCGGTCGAAGCCCTTGCTCGGACATTCGACACGGTGGTGCTGGTCGATCTTGTCCATCTGGCGAGCGTGCGGCTGTGGCTGACGATGAAGCGGCTTGACCGCGTTCGCCTCATTTCCCGCGATCTCTCCGGGCTTGATCCGATGTTGTCCGGCGAATGCCTCGATCCATTGGGCTTCCTGCGGCAGGTTCCCTATCTCGACCTTGTCATCTCGGCAAACCTTCTGTCGCAGATCGCAGTTAGAGCAGAGCGCCGCCTGGAGCAGGACAAACGTGCGGACGCAACCGATATCGTGCCGCAGCTGATCGAGGCGCATCTGCGCGGGCTTGAGGCGCTCCCCTGTTCAACCATTCTCCTCTCCGATGTCGCCTTCAAGGTGCAGGATGGCTCGGGCAGCACAATAGAGAGTGCAGATCTGCTTCACGGAGTGGCGGCGCCCGACGCCGAGAGGCAGTGGCCATGGCCAGTCGTTCCCTTTGGCGAAGAAAGCCGTGGCTACCGGATCGTGCATGATGTGGTGGCGGTACGGTCCTTGCGATAAGCTGTTGCAATGCCGCAATCTTGTCGTATGCAGCTAGGCATGAAGCGTCTCGCTCTCCTGTTGATGTTCGTTTCCTGGGTGCTGTCTGGAGCCTTGCCGGTTATTGCTGCGCCCGCGCCTCATGCGGTGAATGCCATGGCAGGCCATCAACCGGATCTTACCGGCCAATCAAGCCAAGCGCGTCATCACCATGATAAAGTGACGCCGTCCGCAGACAGCTTGGAGGCCGAGGCGGGTGTTCATCCTTGCAGCACGTCTTTGTGCGCCACAGGCTTCTGCGCCATATGCCACACGGTCATGCCAATGCCGCCAGGTGAATCAATACGCTCCTCTGCCTTCTTCTACCTTGTTCAGCAAAGGTCGAACCTGCTGGTCTCGTCTGAGCAAAGGCGTCTGGAGCGTCCGCCTCGGGCATTTGGATGATTTCGCGTTCAAACCGGAAATTCACAGACACGCAAAGGATTCAACGATGTCTGCACGAGGTCTTTTCTATTCATCCGCGCTCGCCCTGCTGCTCGTAGCGCCTGCTGGGGCGCAGGATCATCATTCTCACGGCCATACCGATACTACCGCCACCATGTCGGAGAGCCCGGCCGTCAAGGCGTTCGAGGATGCCAACACGAAGATGCACCAAGACATGGCGATCGACTACACAGGTGATGCGGATGTCGACTTCGTCCGCAGCATGATCCCCCACCACCAAGGCGCGATCGACATGGCAAAGATCCAGCTCGAGCACGGCAAGGATCCTGAGATGCGCAAGCTTGCCGAGGAAGTGATCGCTGCGCAGGAAGCAGAGATCGCCCATATGCGCGAATGGCTGAACCAGCACGGGAAGTAATCCACAAAAGGCGGGCAAGGTTTGGCTTGCCCGCCTCTTCCTCCAGCCAGATGACAAACGGGAGGAATGCATGCGTCCAATCACGGCGATCGGCCTCGACGCCGACGACACACTTTGGCAAAACGAGCAGTTCCACCGCCTCACGGAAGGGCAGTTCGCTGCCCTGCTGCAGGAATATGCCGAGGGCAGCCAGGTTTCCGAGCGGCTGCTTGAGGCTGAAAAGCGCAACCTCGCGCACTACGGTTTCGGCATCAAGGGTTTCACCCTGTCGATGATCGAGACAGCGATCGAAATCACTGACGGGAAGCTGCCGGTCAAGACCATCAGTGACATTCTGGATATCGGTCGAGAACTGCTGCGCCACCCGGTGGAAACACTGCCGCATGTGGAAGAAACCCTGCGAGCCTTGAATGGCGAATACCTTCTGGTGCTGATCACCAAGGGTGACCTGTTCGACCAGGAGCGCAAGCTGGCTCAATCCGGCCTCGGCGAATTGTTCGACGCCGTGGAGATCGTCAGCGACAAGACTGCGACCACCTATCGCCGGATCTTCTCGAAAGTCGCAGACGGGCCGGAGCGGGCGATGATGGTCGGCAATTCGCTGAAGTCAGATATCGTGCCGGCAATTGCGGCCGGATGCTATGGTGTCTTCGTGCCACATGCGCTGACCTGGGTGGTTGAACATGTGGAGCCGCCGACAGACGCGCCGCGCTTCCGGCAGATCGACCATATTGGTCAGTTGCGGGATGTTCTGTCCGCCATCACGGACGGATAAAATCCGCCCTCAGCCTGTCGACCTCGGGCTGGCAGTAACAGCCGACGAGATGATCGTTGACCAGTCCCATGGCCTGCATGAAGGCATAGACGGTGGTGGGGCCGACAAACGTCCAGCCTCTTTTCTTCAGCGACTTGGACAGCCGGATCGAGGTCGGCGTCGTTGGATTGGCTCGAAGCGTGGCGAAGTCCATCACGGCAGGCCTTTCATCGACGGGCGGCTCGAAGCTCCAGAAGAACCTGGCCAGCGAGCCGAACTCGTCACGCATCTCCACCGCCCTGCGGGCGTTGTTGATGGTGGAAACGATCTTGCCGCGGTGGCGGATAATGCCAGCGTCGCCAACCAGCCGCTCGACATCCTCCTGATCGAATTTCGCCACCTTTGAGAAGTCGAAACCCGCGAAGGCTGCGCGGAAATTCTCCCGCTTGCGCAGGATCGTGAGCCACGACAATCCCGACTGGAAGCCTTCAAGGCAGATCTTTTCGAACAGCCGGAAGTCGTCGGTTACCGGGCGCCCCCATTCCTCGTCATGATAGCGCCGATAGTCCTCAAGACCTCCGTGCCAGAAGCAGCGAGAACGTCCATCCTCGCCGGTGATGATGCCCGTGTTCTCCATGGCTCCCCTGATCGTTAACGACAGCGTGGCGACCTTCAACTCCGGTCAACCATGTTTTCATACCAGCAGGTAACCCTGCCGAAAGGTTTATCTCACCGTCTGCAATTGAATCACCACCCGTTTACACTTCCCTTGCGTTCCATCGGCAGCGTGATCTGCAAGAGCGAATTCCGTCATCGGTGCATATGTAGCGAGTGGATCCGACTATGAACAAGATGCTTCTTCTGGCCCTTGGCCTTCTTCCCGCATTCTCGCCGCTGGCGCACGCCAACGACCGGTACCGGGAGCGACCGCCGGTGATCGTCAGCCCCGACCTCACCGCACCTTGGGTAATGCAGCTCGGAGGCAAGGTCCGGCCTCAGGTTTATGCGACAGGCGCGTCCACGCCACGAGGCTTGTTCCAGCCGCGCATGCGCGATAACGGAAGCGTCCGGCGGGGGCAGGCTCAGCCGGTCAGCATGCGACCAAACAAGGTCGTCCGCACACAAATCGAGCCGCAGTTCCTGCCGCAAACCGTATCTTACGAGACCCGCCACGGCCCCGGCACGATCGTCATCGACACCAACAACCGCTTCCTCTACCTGGTCACGGGCAATGGAGAGGCGCGCCGTTACGGCGTCGGTGTCGGCAAGCCTGGCTTCGAGTGGGCCGGCACGCATACCATCACCCGCAAGGCGGAATGGCCTCGCTGGACCCCGCCAAAGGAGATGATTGCTCGTGAGGCCGCCAAGGGGCATTTCCTCCCGGCCAGTATGGAAGGCGGCCCAGCGAACCCGCTCGGTGCCCGCGCCATGTATCTCGGCTCGACGCTTTACCGCATCCACGGGACGAATGCGCCCTGGAGTATCGGCAGCGCTGTGTCCTCCGGCTGTATCCGCATGCGCAACGAAGATGTTGTCGATCTCTATGAGCGCGTGAAGGTGGGCACGACGGTAATCGTGATGTAATGACCTGTGGCCGGATCGCCACGATCCGGCTTCTTTATCTTCAAAGCTCCGCGATTTCGCCTGCTTCAACTTGTCGTCGACGATGTGCCGGGACATCTTGCTTCCCTTCCAGGCACAGGCTGACACAAGAGGTAAGGATGAGATCGCGGAACATGCTGATTGCCGTCGCCGGTCTGGCGGTGATGATGATGGCGGGGGAAGCTCCAGCACAGACATTCGTCTCTGCGCGCCAGCAAACCACCGCCAGCGATGTCGCTCCCTCCGTTCGCAATCGCGCCGTGCCGGAGAAGTACAAGCGACGCATGGTGCGTTTCTCCACCAATGAGGCGCCCGGAACGATCATCGTCGATACGAACAACAAGTTTCTCTACTACGTGGAAGGTCGCAACCGGGCGACGCGCTACGGAATTGGCGTCGGACGCGAAGGGTTCGGCTGGTCTGGCGTCGTCAAGATCGGTCGCAAGGCCGAATGGCCCTCCTGGACACCACCGGCGGAAATGCGCAGGCGGGAAGCCGCCAAGGGTCGTCACCTCCCCGTCGTCCAGAAAGGCGGACCTGACAACCCGCTCGGCGCACGGGCGCTCTATCTCTACAAGGGCGGCCGCGACACGATCTTTCGTATTCACGGGACCAACCAACCCTGGTCGATCGGCCTCAACTTGTCGTCCGGCTGCATCCGGATGATGAACAAGGATGTGGAGCACCTCTACGCGCGGGCGCCCGTCGGCACCAAAGTGGTCGTCATCGGCCCCGGCAACAAGCACGGCGATGTCGCGTTCCAGGATCGAGGCATCGACATCTTCCGGACGCTGTTTGGCGGCTGAGCCTTTACGGGTGCGGCGAAAACTCCGATGCTTCCGTTGCATCGAACCGAAGAGCCGGCCTCGGACGCCGGCTCTCTTATGACAGCTTGGCCGGCTTGGGGCCGCCATAGGCCCAGTCGAGCAGTTCCACCGTGTGCAGGATTGGCAGCGCGGTGCCGGTTCCGATCTGGGTCATGCAGCCGATATTGCCGGTCGCTATGATGTCCGGACGCATGGCCTCGATGTTCTTGACCTTGCGGATCTTGAGTTGGTTCGAAATCTCTGGCTGCATGATGTTGTAGGTTCCGGCTGAGCCGCAACAAAGGTGCCCTTCGGGCGGATCGCGAACGACAAATCCGGCATTCTTGAGCAGGAGCTTTGGCGCCATGGTGATCTTCTGGCCATGCTGCATGGAGCAGGCGGAGTGATAGGCGACGGTAAGTCCGCGACTGGGCATCGGTGCCAGCTCCAGCGTCGCCAGATATTCCGTCACGTCCTTCGTGAGTGCTGAAATGCGGGCCGCTTTTTCCGCATAGTCCGGATCGAGCCGTAACATGTGCCCATAGTCTTTCACTGTGGTCCCGCAACCGGACGCCGTGATGATGATGGCATCGAGGCCGCCAGCATCAATCTCCCTCATCCACACGTCGATGTTGCGGCGAGCGAAGTCCAGCGCCGGATCCTCCTTGCCCATATGATGAACGAGAGCTCCGCAGCAGCCCTCGCCTTGCGGCACAACGACTTCGAC
This sequence comes from Pseudomonadota bacterium, assembly GCA_023399635.1. Lineage (GTDB taxonomy): Bacteria > Pseudomonadota > Alphaproteobacteria > Rhizobiales > Rhizobiaceae > Neorhizobium. The sequence goes on along the minus strand of JAEWOP010000052.1, from coordinate 22,112 downwards.
CCCGAGCCGGGTGAGGAGGCGGATTGTGGCTTCGTTGATTCCCGGATCCAGAACGGGCTGGGCGCAACCGGTGAGGATTGCGACCCGGCCGCGTCTTCCGCTTACCGACGCTAGGTCTCCCGGAAGCGGAGAGTTCGATCGCCTGAGCGACCCCTGCGGCGCCAATTCCAGCATCGCTGCCAGCGGCTTCAGTGGCTGAAATGCCTTGAACATGGGCGCCAGCGGGCGCCCCATCTTCGCCAGCCCGAGAGCGAAACGGAAGCGTCGCGGGTAAGGCAGGACAGCTGCCAGCATCTCCCGGATCATGCGATCGATCAGCGGACGGCGGTATGTCTTTTCGATGTGCACCCGCGCATGATCGACGAGATGCATGTAGTCCACGCCGGAGGGACAGGTCGTCACGCAGGAAAGACAGGACAGGCAGCGATCAATGTGGGTGACCACCTGCTCGTCCGCAGCACGCCCGTTTTCCAGCATGTCCTTGATCAGGTAGATGCGACCGCGCGGGCTGTCCAACTCGTTGCCGATTGTGACATAGGTAGGACAGGTGGCGGTGCAAAAGCCGCAATGAACGCAGCGTCGCAGGATCTTCTCCGACTCCGCCACATGCGGATCCGCAAGCTGATCGAGGGTGAAGTTGGTCTGCATGCGGATTAAGCCTCCCGATCGAACTGGAACGAGATGGAATATCGAAAGAGAGACAAACTCGGGACGGCTTTGGCGGCAGATCTTGTGCGTTGATCGAACTCGTGGGCAACGATGATGCCGCGAACTTCTGACCGATCCTCCTCCTCAAGCAGATCGCCCATATACCCTAGGGTTTGAGCTACAACTCTAGCATCAGCCTTCCCGGCCTTTAGTTCCACAACCACAAGCCGGTTCTGAGAATCTCGACACAAAATGTCGATGAAACCTGAAAGCACCCCCCGCTCCATACCATCATCCACGATGGTTAGGTCAGCCTCCAATGCCCGGATATTGAAGCGAAGCGAGGCCTGCATGTCCCGCTCCAGGGAGAGTCGCTGTTTATCGGCGGCCTCTGAAGCCGCGGGCGGTACGATCGTTTCCGACATCGAAGATGCGCGACCAAGTCCTTGGGATTGAACGAACTGGAAATACCTCACTACCGCGTTCTTGTAGGACTGAAGATTGTTTCGGATATTCCCGTCAAACTGGATTTTCGACGGATTCGGCTTAGCAAGCCGCTCGTCAGCGGTCGAGTAATTGAGCTCTGCCAGAAGAGCTTCGTATCCGCCTGATGCAATAATCTCGTCGAGGTTTCCGTAGGACTGCTCCACCTTCGAAACCCTATGAAGCTGGGAAGCAATGGTGTTGTCCTGGTATCCTGCCTCTTGTAGTGCAGCCTTGTAATCTGACCTCAAAATACGGCTCCCAATTTGCCTGGGCTGAAGATACCCGCCGGATCCAGCTTTTGCTTGATGCGCGCCGATAAGGCTGCAACGGGATCAGTTTCAGGTTGGAATGCGGCAATGGTTGCCCTTGCCTTTTCAGGTGCCCGAAGAAGTGTCGCATGGCCACCGCCGACCGCCTTGATATAGCGTCGCAGCAGTTGCTCCTCGGGATCGGCCTCCATTTGCATCCAGACAAGGCCGCCTTGCCAATCGTAAAAGGCGTCGATGCCCGCCTCAAGGCGCAGCGCTGCCACGAGCTGGTGGCCCACCGACGGTGCGACGGAGACCCTCCAGAGAGGCTTTTGCAGCGCGTCCGCGTAAACGCGCGCGTCCCGGATCTCGTGCCAGAGCCGACGGCTTTCAGCGGCACCGAGCATGGTCACGGTGCCGATGTCTTTCATCACGCCGGCAAGTGTCTCGGCACGAACCGAAACCGATGCTGCAAGGCCTTCCAGGCGAAGCACTGTCGCCTCGCCTTCCGGGAAGTCGCCCCCGAGAAAGCGGCTCCGTACTGCATGCGGCAGGTGGGCCGCTCCGGATACTTCAACGGGCATGGCCATGGCGACTGCCATGGCCTGCGTGGCAGCAGCATCGTCGAGGCCTGAGATGACAATGGTCTGCAAGATTTCCGGCACCGGCAGAACGCGGAATGTCACCTCGGTCAGGAAGCCGAGCGTGCCGTGGGAGCCGGCCAGAAGCTTGACGAGGTCCAGGCCCGTGACGTTCTTCATTACCCGGCCACCGGCTCGAACGACTTCGCCCCGGCCATTGACGAAGCGGATGCCGAGAAGGCTGTCGCGTGCGGCGCCGGAAACGATTCGCCGTGGTCCAGACGCATTGGCTGCAAAGACGCCACCGATCGTCGGCTCTCCCGTGGTCCCCATCACCTGGCGGTGATCCATCGGCTCGAAGCTCATCATCTGCCGGTTCGCCGCCAGCGTCGCTTCGATCTCGGCAACAGGCGTGCCGGCCCGTACCGTCATCACCATCTCCGCTGGCTCGTAATCGACAATCCCAGTCAGAGCAGACGAACTCAAGGTCTCGTCGCATGCGACCCGATTGCCAAAGCCGTTGCGCGTCCCGTTACCGATGATCGACAGGGTCTTGCGATCGGCGGCGGCATTACGGATGACATAGGCGGCATCGTTTTCCGTGTGCGGCGTCAGCGTCATGCAGCAGGCCGTCCCTCAAGCGGGAAGACTTTGGACGGGTTGAGGATCCAGTCGGGATCGAAGGCGAACCGAACAGCCATCTGCTGGTTAAGATCGGCTTCGGAATATTGATGCCGCATCAGGTCTCGCTTCTCGATACCGACGCCATGTTCGCCGGTCAGGCAGCCTCCGGCATCGACACAGAGCTTGAGGATTTCGTTGCCTGCTTCTTCGGCCCGGGCGGCGTCTTCAGGATCGTTGGCGTTGAAGAGGATCAACGGATGCATGTTGCCATCACCGGCGTGAAAGACGTTGGCCACCCGCAGTCCAAAGCGGTCCACGATTTCACCGGTCTTCTCCAGAACGTAGGACAGTTTGCCGAGCGGCACCGTCCCATCCATGCAGATGTAATCTGAAATCCGGCCGGTGGCGCCAAACGCTGATTTGCGGCCCTTCCAGATCAGCGCCGCCTCCGTTGGGCTCTGGCTTTCCCGAACCGTCATCACACCATGCCGGCTGGCGATTTCGACGATCTTCTTCAGCATCGCCTCCATCTCGGCTTCCGAGCCTTCAACCTCGACGATCAGCAATGCACCGACATCCAGAGGGTAGCCCGCTTGCGCGAAGGCTTCACAGATCTCGATCGCCGGCTTGTCCATGAACTCGATTGCGACCGGGATGATGCCGGAGCCGATGATATCGGCCACGCAAGCACCGGCAGCCTCCGAAGTTTCGAAACCGAACAACACGGGACGGGCTCCCTCAGGCTTGGCGATCAGCCGCACGGTCGCTTCCGTCACGATACCAAGCTGCCCCTCGGAACCGCAAACGAGACCGAGAAGATCATACCCGGCCGCATCAAGATGCTTGCCGCCCAGTTCGATCACTGTTCCGTCAACCAGCACCATCTTCACGCCGAGCAGGTTGTTCGTCGTGACCCCGTATTTCAGACAATGCGCGCCTCCGGAGTTCATCCCGATATTGCCGCCGATGGTGCAGGCGAGTTGCGAACTTGGGTCAGGGGCATAGAAGAAGCCTTCGGGGCTGACCGCATCGGAAATGCTCAGGTTGGTCACCCCAGCCTGGACAGTTGCCGTCCGGTTGGCAGGATCAACCTCTAGAATGCGGTTCATCTTGGACAGTCCCAAGACGACAGCATCCTCCTGAGGGATCGCGCCACCAGAAAGCGACGTTCCCGCACCTCGCGGCACAACCGGCACGCCGTAACGGCGGCAATACTTCATGACAGCTGCCACCTGATCGGTGGTGGTTGGCAAAACGACCGCCAGCGGCAGCCGGCGATAGGACACGAAGGCGTCGGTTTCGAAAGGCACGAGTGCGCGCGCTTCGTGCACGACACACTCTGGCGGCAGCAGATCCAGAAGGTCTTCAACGATTGTCGCACGTCGCGACAAGACACTGGCTCTGGGCTCCAGAAACTTGATCGATTCCGACACGGTCATCCTCCCCGTCGTTTGCCCGCCGCACAAATTTCCCCAGCAGCATTTGCGCTTACCACGCCTCGTCGGACAAGACCACGCCAACGGTCTGGGACCGCGACATCCCAGCCAGTTTTCAGATTGCATCATCGTGATTCTAGCCCGTGGGACCTGCTCAACGCCTGCATGAGCACTATATTCCAATCTTGGAATGAAAAGAACGGCGCGACGCCCAACGCGGCGTTATGCTAAAAGAATCAGTTGAAAGGAGCCTCCCGCTTTGAACCTTCTCGCCCGCCTGAAGACAGATTTCGGCCTCATGCTGCGGCGCCCGCCAAAGCATCAGTATGCCGCGCTTTGTTATCGGATGAAGAAGAAGCAGAGCGAAATCGAGGTGCTTCTGCTGACCAGCCGCGACACCGGCCGTTGGGTGATCCCGAAAGGCTGGCCGATGCCGGCGAAGAAGGCCCATGCCGTTGCAGAGCGCGAAGCCTTCGAAGAGGCTGGGGTGAAGGGCAAGGCTGACAAGGAGCCTCTTGGGCATTACCATTACAGCAAGGCGCTGCGTACGGGCCTTCGTATTCCTGTGCGTGTTCAGGTTCACGCGCTCGAGGTGCAGGAGATGGCGAAGAACTTCCCGGAGAAGGGAAGCCGGCAGCTGGAATGGGTTACGCCCCAGGAAGCCGCGCGCCGTGTCAACGAACCGGAACTCAAGACCCTCTTGGCGGTTTTTGCAGCCAAGCCGCCCGCCAGAAGCGTCAAGATCGCAACGGCGAGCTGACATAGCAGCCGTCACAACACTGTCATATTGCAATCCGGCTGTATTGCCAGTAGGCCCTCCACAAACTCGGCCTGCGCAGGCAGAGCCTGTTCTTGACTGACGGCCCGGGTGCGGCGGCACCGCGTGAGGGCAAAAGGATATCCGATGGCACAGCAGCCACCTCACCTCGTCAAGCAGACGCTCGACAAGGACCTCGACAAGCTTACCTCGGTGGAAGCTGCAACCCACAATGTTTCCCGCGGATTCGCGGGCCCGGGTATTGCGCTGATCTTCCTCGTCGCTGCGACCATGTTCGCAGCTGTCTACGTGATCGGCAAACCAGGTGCTGTTGTCGTCATCGCTGCTGCCGCCATCGGCGCTTACATGGCAATGAACATCGGCGCCAACGACGTCACTAACAACGTCGGACCCGCGGTCGGCTCCCGGGCAATGTCCATGGCACTTGCCCTTGCTATCGCGGCGATATTCGAAACGGCCGGCGCGATGATTGCGGGGGGCGATGTTGTTGAAACCATCTCGAAGGGGATCGTCGACCCAACGCTCTTCAGCAGCACGGACAAGTTTATCTGGGCCATGATGGCAGCGCTGCTCTCGTCTGCTCTTTGGGTCAACCTTGCGACATGGCTGGGCGCGCCGGTATCGACAACCCACGCGGTGGTCGGAGGAGTCCTGGGGGCAGGAATGGCGGCGGCAGGAGCCTCTGCTGTAGACTGGCCGCAGATGGCCGGGATCGCCGCGAGCTGGGTCATATCGCCCATCATGGGTGGCATCGTCGCTGCTCTCTTCCTTGCCTTCATCAAGGAATTCATCATCTACCGCCATGACAAGATCGCGTCTGCGCGAAAGTGGGTTCCCGTCCTTCTCGGCATCATGACAGGCGCCTTTGCTGCCTATCTCGCGCTCAAGGGCCTTCGCCAACTGTTCCATGTCTCGCTGGGCACGGCCTCTGCCATTGGCCTGGGCTGCGGCTTGCTGGCCTGGGCTCTCACCATTCCTCTGATCCGCCGGCAGTCGGAAGGCTTGGAGAACCGTAACCAGTCCCTGCGAAAGCTCTTCCAGTTTCCCCTCATCTGCGCAGCAGCACTGCTTTCGTTTGCACACGGCGCAAATGACGTCGCCAACGCAATCGGCCCACTTGCAGCCATCGTTTCCGTTGCCGAGGGTAACGGCATCGGTGGTTCGGTCTCCATCCCCCTTTGGGTCATGGTGATCGGCGCCTTCGGCATTTCGGTTGGTCTTCTGTTGTTCGGCCCCAGGCTGATCAAGCTCGTCGGCGAGCAGATCACGAAGCTCAACCCGATGCGCGCGTTCTGCGTGTCTTTGTCTGCAGCATTGACAGTCATCGTCGCGTCCTGGCTCGGTCTGCCGGTAAGCTCTACGCACATAGCAGTCGGCGCCGTCTTCGGGGTCGGGTTCTTTCGTGAATGGTACACCCGCAATTCCAAGCGCCGCATCGAGTACATGAAGATGAAGGCCGATCGCTGGGAGATCGAGGAACGCCCCGAGCGCAATGCAGAGGAGTTGCGGCGGCGCTATCTCGTTCGCCGGTCACACTTCATGACGATCGTCGCAGCGTGGGTGATCACCGTTCCGGCCGCAGGCGCTATTGCGATGCTTCTGTATTGGGTTATGTCTCTGCTGTTCATCTGAACAGATGAGGACCTTTTTCAATGCGCGCCAACTTTCGGATGCAGCGGCTTTTCGTTGAAGCAGACCTCTGCCCCGCTGTTTCTGTTGAGACAAGCACGGAACAGTTCAATTACCTGGTCAACGTTCTGCGGCTGAGCGAAGGCGCGCAGATCCTCATTTTCAACGGACGCGACGGCGAATGGGTGGGAAGGCTTGTTTTCCCGTCTCGCAAGAAACTGCTGATCGAGGCAGTAGAGCAGACGCGACCGCAGCCCCCAGCGCCGGATCTTCACTACCTGTTTGCACCGCTCAAGGTGGGGCGTCTCGATTACATCGTGCAGAAGGCCGTGGAGATGGGCGCAGGTTTGCTGCAGCCAGTGATGACCCAGCACGTGCAGGGCAAGATCACCAACATGGATCGTCTGCAGGCAAATGTCGTGGAGGCTGCCGAGCAGTGCGGCATCCTTTCCATTCCCAAGGTGTGTGCGCCACGCAAATTGCGCGACATCCTCGATAACTGGCCGGCTGGACGGCGCATCATCTTCTGTGATGAGGGCGAGGAAAGCCAAAATCCCCTCCCCACGCTTTCAGGCATCAAGGAGGAGCGGCTGGCGTTGTTGATTGGGCCGGAGGGCGGCTTTTCGGAAGAAGAGCGCGAGCTCTTGCGCAGCCTAGACTTCGTTACGCCAATCCCTCTCGGCCCGCGCATCCTGCGGGCGGATACAGCTGCGGTTGCGGCACTTGCAGTCGTCCAAGCCAGCATCGGTGACTGGCGCTGAGCCGATGCCTTGATTTTCTGAAGGCTTGTTGAAAGAAATTCACTTGCACGGCACTTCATTCCCGCTAAAGCAGCCGGACGCGACAGTTCTGTCGGTCCTACAAGGTAGTTCCCATGGCACGTGATACCACCGACCAGACGCCACTGAATTCGGTGTCAGAGCTTTCCGACTATCTTGCAAGCGGAGCGCGCCCGAAGGACCGGTTCCGGATCGGGACGGAGCACGAGAAGTTCGCCTTCTTCTTTGCCGACAACAGCCCGGTGCCATATGCCGGCGAGGCGAGCATTTCAGCGCTCCTGAACGGCATGCAGGCCAAGCTGGACTGGGACCCGATCATGGACGGGGACAACATCATCGGGCTTGCCGAACGTTCCGGCATGGGCGCGATCTCGATCGAGCCCGGCGGGCAGTTCGAGCTTTCCGGCGCACCGCTCGAGACCCTCCACGAAACCTGTTCGGAGTCCAACCGCCATCTGGACGTTCTTCGGGACGTCGCCGAGCCGATGGGCATCCACTTCCTCGGCATTGGCGGCAGCCCGAAATGGTCGCTGGCAGAAACGCCACGCATGCCGAAATCGCGGTACGAGATCATGACGCGCTACATGCCGAAGGTCGGCAGCCAGGGCCTCGATATGATGTACCGTACCTGCACCATCCAGGTGAACCTGGACTTCTCGTCAGAGACCGACATGGCGCGCAAGATGCGCCTATCGATGAAGCTGCAGCCGCTTGCGACAGCTCTGTTCGCCTCCTCTCCGTTCACCGAGAACAAGCCAAACGGACTTCTGTCCTGGCGCGGCGATATCTGGCGCGATACGGACAACCGTCGCTCGGGCTTGCTGCCCTTCGTCTTTGATACCGATTTTGGCTTCTCCGATTATGTCGGATGGGCGCTTGACGTGCCGATGTACTTCGTCGTTCGAGACGGAAAGTACCATGATTGCACGCATGTCACGTTTCGCCAGTTCATGAACGGCGCCCTCAAGGGCGAGATCGCCGAGTGGGAGCCGACGCTGGGGGATTGGACCAATCACCTCTCGACGCTCTTCCCAGACGTTCGGCTGAAGCGCTTCCTGGAAATGCGCGGCGCCGATGGCGGCCCGTGGCGCCGCATCTGCGCACTGCCCGCATTCTGGGTCGGGTTGCTGTATGATGAGGGCGCGCTCGCTGCCGCCGAGGATCTGACGCGGGACTGGGGCTACGAGGACGTATTGCAGTTGCGCGAAACGGTTCCCGCCAAGGCTCTCCAAGCCGACGTCAGAGGCAGGCCTCTTCTAGAGGTCGCACGCGACGTGGTCGGCATTTCGCGGAAAGGTCTTGCTGCACGCAAGCGCCTCAACGGCGACGGTCAGGACGAGACTGTGTTTCTGACGACGCTGGAGGAAGTGCTCGCAAAGAAGACCACCATGGCTGAAGATCTTCTGATGCTCTACCACGGTCGCTGGCAGCAATCCGTCGAGCCGATCTTCGACGAATACAAGTACTGACCGGCGGGAATTGCGGAAAGCTGTTTCCGTTGCGCGGTTTCAGGATATATTGGCCAATCAGGCCAACCTGAAAGGATACTGCATGCTGCCACTGTTCGACATGATGCTGAAGGCACAGAACGGCGCTGCCATGGACGCGATCGCCAAGCAGTTCAATCTTGCGCAGGAACAGGCGGCCCAGGCCATGGCCGCCTTGACGCCAGCCTTTTCGTCGGGCCTCAAGCGGACTGCCGCCAACCCCTATGATTTCGGCGCGCTGATGAACACGATGATGTCCGGAACCTACGCCAAGTATTTCGAGGATTTGGGCAAGGCTTTCACACCGCAGGGCATGGCCGACGGCAACGCGGTTCTTGAGAAGCTCTTCGGCTCCCCGGAAGTGTCGCGTGCCATAGCGGCACAGGCCGAGCAACTGACGGGCATTGGCCAGGAGGTCCTGAAGAAGATGATGCCGGTCATGGCCGACACGCTCATGGGTGGCATGTTCAAGCAGGCGACCGGACAGATGCAGCAGGGGAGCGAGCTTCTTTCCTCCAGCCCCTTGGGGCAGATGACAAAGCAATGGCTCGACAGCCTCGGGCTGCAACCGAAGCAGACGGCTCCTGCCGATCCCATGGCAATGTTCGATAATCCGTTCATGCAGAGCATGCGCAACGCCTGGGGCCTCGACAAGCCGGCAGCCGCTTCGGCCGCGCCCGCAAATCCCTTTGCGGACAACCCGTTCATGCAGGCCTTCAAGGACATGATGTCTGGCAGCTCTGGTCATGCAGCTTCCTCGACGTCCGCTTCGCCGGCTGGCGCGCAGGCGACCGCCAACCCTTACGTCGAGACGCTGAACAGCATGTTCGATAGCGGCCTTGAGGTGCAGAAGAGCTATCAGAAGAGCATGGAGTTGATCTTCGACACCTACTTCAAGGGCTCAGCAGCCGACACCGCGTCTGAGACACCGAAGACCTCATAAAAAAGCCCGGCCGGAAGATCCGGGCCGGGCAAGCGGCAGGGCTATTGGCTATCACCCTGCGGGGAAAATCGCTCAAGGTTGACGAAGACGTGCGAACCGCGTCGTGGCACGGCGGCGTGCCGTCTCCGCCAGCAGCGCAGCCGGATCGTCAAACACCCCCGATCCCTGCGTCGCCTGCACCACGTCGTGCCGGGTCAGGCCGATATCGTCGAGCTGACGGTCATCAAGATCATGCAGTTGGTTTGCAGCCCAACGATTGCGCAAAGCACGCCAGAGAACGCCCGTTACTGTCAACGTCATCGAAGACAAGCGGCGGGTCGAGCGCTGCTCCTGAACGAGGTCGAGTTCAACAATCTGGGTCGTGCGCATGATCCTGATCCTTTCATCGGCACGAGGATGGCCCTCCCTCCGCAGAGGTCGCGAAAGGGGTGGCCAGGGCGGCGGGCGGGGGGAATGGCCCGGTGTCTTGGGTACGGTCACAATATGCGACGGAGTCTATTGATCAGTCCAACGAATGTTTCTAATGATTGGCATCAGACAAACTGATGGGTTATCGCCATGTCCGCGCCTCTTGATATCGACCAGCTTCACACGTTCCTTGCCATCGTCGACACCGGCAGCTTTACCAAGGCCGCCGACCGTGTCTTCAAGACGCAATCGGCCGTTTCCATGCAGATGCGACGCCTGGAGGAGCGCATCGGTAAGCAGCTGTTTGCCAAGGATGGGCGTGGCAACCGCCTCACCACCGAGGGTGAGAAGCTTCTCAACTACGCACGAAGGATCATCCGGTTGAACAACGAGGCGATCGCCGCCTTCGACGACAACCGACTGGAGGGGACGTTGCGGATCGGTACCCCGGACGATTACGCAGACCGGTATATGCCCGAAATCATCGGACGCTTTGCCAAGACGCACCCCAATGTGGAACTCTATATTGTATGCGAGAACTCCGCGAGCCTGGCAGAACGCATGGCCAAGGGTGAGCTGGACATCGCGCTCGTCACGCATAATCCTCGTGCTCGCATGTCGGATGTTGTGCGGACCGAACCGCTTTGCTGGGTCGCGTCGGCCAACCACCCTCTGCGGGACGATGCGCCGGTTCCACTTGCGGTCGGTCGGCGCGACTGCCTGTGGCGGCAGCTTGCCTGCTCCGCGCTCGATGCCGACGGCCGTGAGTACCAGGTGCTCTTCACGAGCTGGTCGTCAACCGTGGTTGCGGCTGCGGTTCTGGCCGGAATGGCTGTCTCCGTACTGCCGGAATCGACCCTGCGGCCCGGCATGAAGGTACTGACATCCGCAGACGGCTTCCCGCCGCTTCCACCGGTGCAGATCGGCCTGATGAAACGCCCTGGCCTATCGCCATCGCTGATGAACGCCATCACCGACCATATCGCCGCCTGCCTAGACAACATTTCGCCGGCGGTGGTGCCGGACGATCTGGATGCGGAAATGAAAGGCATCGGACGGACACTGAAGATCCGGGCCGGTCAGATGGCCACCAGCTGGTAAACATGAAAAACCGGGGCCAAGGCCCCGGTTCTTGCTTCAGCACACACCGATTTTATTCGGCGGCGGTGGGTTGTGCTGAAATCGTATCGGCCTTGTAGCCGTGCAACCGTTCAAGGGCCGCACGCACGCCAGCTTCGTAGTCTGGGTGGATCAGCGCAAAATGGGCAAGCTGCCGCTCGACGATCTCTCCCGGAACTCCGCCCATGGCTGCCGCAATGTTGGAGAATAGACGACCTTTCTGACCCTCGTCGAAGAGGTTGAAGAGAGCACGCGGCTGCGAGTAATCGTCGTTGCCTTCGCGATGGTTGAAGCGGCCCATGTCGCCCTCCAAGGCAAGCGGCGGCTCCTTGGCGGAGGCATCCTCGAAGGGGCCGTTCACCGAATTCGGCTCGTAGTAGGCATCCGGGTTGCCGGTGCGCAGGCCGCCATACGTGTTCATCTGGCCGTCGCGATGGTAGTGATGAACGGGGCACTTCGGCTGGTTGACCGGGATGTTCTCGTAGTGCGTACCAAGGCGGTAACGGTGGGCATCCGCATAGGAGAAGACGCGCGCCTGCAGCATCTTGTCCGGCGAATAGCTGATGCCGGGGACGATGTTGGAGGGCGAGAAGGCCGCCTGCTCTATTTCCGCAAAATAGTTCTCGGCGTTGCGGTTGAGCTCCATGACGCCGATGTCGATTGGCGGGAACTCTGCGTGCGGCCAGACCTTGGTCAGATCGAAGGGGTTGTAGGACGTATTGTGCGCCTGCGCCTCGGTCATGATCTGGACCTGCACCTTCCAGCGTGGGAACTCGCCGCGCTCGATGCCGCCGAAGAGTGCTTCCTGATAGCCTTCGCGGGTCTTGCCGATCAACGCTTCGCCTTCTTCGTTGGTGTAGTGCTTGTGGCCTTGCTGGGTCTTGAAGTGGAACTTCACCCAGAAGCGCTCGCCGGCATCATTCCAGAAGGAATAGGTGTGCGAGCCGTAGCCGTTCATGTGCATCGGGTCGACCGGCAGGCCTCGATCCGACATCAGGATCGTCACCTGGTGCAGGCTTTCCGGCGACAGCGACCAGAAGTCCCACATGGCGGTTGCCGAACGCAGGTTCGTCTTCGGGTGACGCTTCTGCGTGTGGATGAAGTCGGGGAACTTGTAGGGGTCACGGACGAAGAAGACCGGCGTGTTGTTGCCGACAAGATCCCAGTTACCGTCCTGGGTGTAGAACTTCAGGGCAAAGCCGCGCACATCGCGCTCGTGGTCGGCGGCGCCCATTTCACCAGCGACAGTGGAGAAGCGGGCAAGCATCGGCGTTTCAGCGCCCGGCTGCAGACACTTCGCCTTCGTATATTTCGAGATATCGCCGGTGATCTTCAGCGTACCATAGGCGCCCCAGCCCTTGGCGTGCACGACCCGCTCCGGGATGCGCTCGCGGTTCTGGGGGGCCAGCTTCTCGATCAGCTGATAGTCCTGCAGCATGACGCCGCCGCGCGGCCCCGCCGTCATCGTGTTCTGGTTGTCCGGCACTGGTGCGCCGGCAGTCGTCGTCATCGTGGGACGATCGGCCATGGCTGTCTCCTCTGAGAAATCTGGAACCGTTCTAGGTCTGCGGATTGACCATTGCATCGCGGTTCCATAATTTCCAATATTATTTGATGAATCTCGTGATCGGAAAATCTTATGGCCCTTACGCTACGGCAGATGCGGTATTTCGAGGCGCTTGCACGGGAGCGCCACTTCGGCCGGGCGGCAGAAGCCGTCCACATCAGCCAACCCGCTCTGTCTGCACAGATCCTCGATATGGAGCAGGACCTCGGAGTTCGGCTGGTGGAGCGCAACCGCAACGGCATCCTCCTGACGCGCCACGGTGAAGATGTCCTGGCGCAGGTTCGGGTCATTCTGGAGCAGGTCGAGCGACTGGAGAGCGGCACACGCAGCAACGGACGGATGCTGCACGGTTCTGTCCGGATCGGGATCATTCCAACGGTTGCGCCCTACCTCGTGCCGAAGCTTGTTCCTTGCCTGCGCGAACGCTATCCGTCGATCGAGATCGAACTGAAGGAGGCCGTGACCGATCGGCTTATTCTAGACCTGCAGGAGGGCCGGCTCGATGCGGTGATCGCCGCACTCCCGGTCGATGGCGACGGCACAGAGTCTGTGTCGATCTTTTCGGACCGGTTCTTCATGGCGATCGCGAACAATGCAGAGGCCATCCTGATGTCACCCATGACGGAGACACAGGTGGATGCTGATCGGCTCTTGCTCCTGGAAGAAGGCCATTGCCTGCGCGAACAGGCCCTATCCGTCTGCGGCACCGCCGGCCAGCGCAGCCTCGTCAATTTCGGGGCAACGTCCATGACAACGCTTCTGCAGATGGTCTCTCACGATATGGGGATGACCCTCATCCCCGAGATGGCGATCCCGACAGAAACCGCCCGCAACGACATCCGTATCGTGCCGTTTGCCGAGCCCGCCCCTTCACGCGAGATCGGGCTGATCTGGCGCAAGTCGAGCGGGAGGCGACACGAGATGAAGGCATTGGCGGAGGCGATCGCCAACTGTGCCCCGGCCCCTCGACAGAGATCGGAGCGCAAACCCGAACTTAGGACAAGTGGCCCTTGAAGAACTCGACGGTCCTCGACCAGGCGAGATCAGCCGCCGCCTTGTCGTAGCGGGCTGCCGAGGTGTCGTTGTTGAAGGCGTGATTGACGCCCTCGTAGACATGGATCTCAACGGTCTTGCCATGTTCTTCCAGGGCAGCGCGATAAGCGTCGATCCCGGCGTTGATGCGGTCGTCGAGGCCGGCATAATGGAGCATCAGTGGCGCCTGGATGGCGGGGACATCTTCCGCCGACGCCTGCGAACCATAGTATGCAACGCCGGCGCCCAAGTCTGGAGATTTCGTAGCCATCCGGTTGACGAGACCCCCGCCCCAGCAGAAGCCGACGGCGCCAACCTTACCGTTCGTGCCGTCGAGGCCGGCGAGATAGACGCGGGTCGCCTCCGCATCGGCCGCCGTTGCCGCGGCGTCCAGAGTGCTGAACATCTCGCGTGCCTGATCTTCGTCGGCTGGCGTCCCGCCCACGGCCGACAGGAAGTCGGGCGCCAATGCGACGAAGCCCTCGAGCGCCATGCGGCGAGCCACATCGCGGATGTGCATGTTGAGGCCACGGTTCTCATGAATGACGATGACGGCGGGAAGGTCGCCGGTCGCGTCGCTCGGGCGCACCAAGTACCCCTTCATCTCGCCGGTCGATCCGCCGTAGGTCACGTCTTCGGCAAGCAGACGTTCGTCGTTCTTGGAAACCATCTGCGCCTGAGCACCGCTTGCTGCAAGCATGGGTGCGATGGCGGCTGCGGCAGCTCCCGACCCGGCGAGCATGGTCAGCTTCTCCATGAAGCCGCGCCGGTCCAGCGTAAGGTGAGTGTACTCGTCATAGGCATTGATCATTGCCTGAGTGATCTTTGGCGTTTCCATGACTTCCTCCTCTGGCGGGTCAATTCGGCAGTCATACGCGAACGCTTAACGGCCGGATGACCAACGCTAGATCATCCGGCAGCCAGTGGGTGACACTTCTGCGTGAAGCGATCAGGCTGCGAGATCGAGCACGATGCGGCCGTCGATCTTGCCTTCCTTCATGCGGTCGAAGATGGCGTTGATGTTTTCCAGCTTGTCCCAGGAGAAGTGCGAAGTCACCTTGCCTTCGCCGGCAAACTGCAGCGACTCCTCCAGGTCCTGGCGGGTGCCAACGATCGAGCCGCGCACGGTGATGCGTTTCAGCACCGTGTCAAAGACCGGCAGTGAAATGTAACCTGGCGGCAGGCCGACGAGCGCCATAGTGCCCTTGGAGCGGAGGAAGCCATAAGCCTGCTCCATCGCCTGCGGTGAGACGGCCGTGACAAGCGCCCCATGCACGCCGCCGGTTGCCTTCTGCACCTGCTCGACGGCATCGGCAGCCGTGCCGTTGACCGTGATGTCTGCGCCCAGCTTCTTTGCAAGCTCCAGCTTGTCATCGAAGATATCGGCAGCGACGACATGCATGCCCATGGCCTTCGCATATTGCACGGCCATATGACCGAGGCCGCCAATGCCGGAGATGACAACCCACTCACCAGGATTTACTTCTGTTTCTTTCAAGCCCTTGTAGACGGTAACGCCGGCACAGAGGACGGGTGCCGCTGGACCGAAATCCAGATTGTCCGGCAGGCGACCCACGAAGTCCGGATCGGCCAGACCATACTGCGCAAACGTGCCATTGACGGAGTAACCCGTGTTCTGCTGGCTGCCGCAGAGCGTTTCCCAGCCGGTGCGGCAGGGCGTGCAGCAGCCGCAGGCGGTGTGGAGCCAGGCGACACCGACGCGATCCCCTTCTTTGATGCGGGAAACACCGGCGCCGAGCTTGGCGACATATCCGACGCCCTCGTGACCGGGAATGAACGGTGGGTTCGGCTTGACCGGCCAATCGCCATTGGCGGCATGGAGGTCGGTATGGCAGACGCCTGTTGCCTCGTATTTCACCAGGATCTGCCCCGGGCCGGGCTCAGGCGCCGGCCTTTCCTCGATCACCAGAGGCTTGCCAAATTCCCGCACCACGGCGGCCTTCATCAATCCGGACATTGCTTCACCCTTTCAGAACGGCGACCGCAGCAGCGCGATCACGAGGCTCCTATGCTGGTAGCGTAAAGCGCAGACGGTGAACTTGATCCACCGCAAAAAACGTCAGTTGAAGGCGAGCCAGACCCCGAGCCAGAGCCAAAGCGCGATCAGAATGAAGAAGCCCGTGATGAAGAGTGGCCGGCGGTGGCGCAGGCGGTTGCTGGTGATGTGAACATAGGAGTGAACGTAGCGCGACAAAACAAAAGCCCATGCAAGGGCTGCGGTCACGACGTTATCCGCGGTGGTCACGTAAAGCGCCAGGCAGACGGCATGGAAGAGAACCGGGAGCTCGAACTGGTTCTTCAGGTTGTTGTGAACAAGGAGGCTATCGAGGGGCTCTTCGCGGTTCTCCTTGAACTGCTCCGCCTTCACTCTGCCGGTGCGCACCGCCCCTAGCCGCTTTCTGGACAGGAGGAAGTAAAGGCCGAAGACAAGCGCCGCATGGGCAAACATCGGCCAGATCATCACCGTGCTGAAGGTCATCTCAACTCCCCGAATTAGTCATCAATCGGTATGGCATGGAAGGCTGATGGCGTACAAAAGAAAAGCCATGGCAGGTTCCGCCATGGCTTTTTGACGATGTCATCTGATGCCGTCTAGCTCAGCCAGCGCCGCCTGGATAATTCGGGCTTTCCCGAGTAATCGTGACCCCATGCGGATGGCTCTCGCGAAGCGCGGCGCCGGAAATACGGACGAAGGTCGCCTTCTCCTGGAAATCCGCAAGGTCAACGCCACCTACATAGCCCATAGCTGCCTTCAATCCGCCCGCCAGCTGGTGCAGCACGGCAGACACCGGCCCCTTGTATGGCACCTGGCCTTCAATCCCTTCCGGAACAAGCTTCAGCGTGTCACGCACTTCTGCCTGGAAGTAGCGGTCAGCCGAGCCACGCGCCATCGCGCCAACCGAGCCCATGCCGCGATAGGCTTTGAACGAACGACCCTGGTAGAGATAAACCTCGCCCGGGCTCTCATCGGTTCCCGCGAGAAGGGACCCAACCATGACCGCGGAAGCGCCCGCTGCGATGGCCTTGGCGAGGTCGCCGGAGAATTTGATACCGCCGTCGGCGATAACCGGAATATTCTGCTCGCGGGCAGCGTTAACGGCGGCCATAACAGCGGCAAGCTGCGGAACGCCCACACCAGCGACAACGCGAGTCGTGCAGATCGACCCGGGCCCGATCCCAACCTTCACCGCATCGGCACCCGCATCAATCAGCGCCCGAGTGCCATCATAGGTCGCAACATTGCCTGCCATGATGCGGACCGAATTTGAAAGCTTCTTCACCTGCGCCACGGCATCCAGAACACGCTGCGAGTGTCCATGAGCGGTATCGACCACCAGCAGGTCGACGCCAGCATCGATCAGCCGTTCGGCCCGTTCGAACCCGTCGGCGCCAACGCTGATCGCAGCGGCCGCCCGCAAGCGACCCTGCGCATCCTTCGATGCGTTCGGGTTGAGCTGCGACTTCTCGATATCCTTGACCGTGATGAGACCAACGCAATGGCCCTGCGCGTCCACCACCAGCAGCTTCTCGATCCGGTGCTTGTGGAGCAGACGCTTGGCTTCCGTCTGATCGACATTATCATTGACCGTGACGAGGTTCTCCCGCGTCATCAACTCGTAGATCTTCTGCGACGGGTCCGAGGCGAAACGAACGTCGCGGTTGGTAAGGATGCCAACGAGACGGCCTGTCTTGTGTCCACCGCTTCCGCCATTTTCAACCACGGGGATGCCGGAAATGCCGTGCGCCTTCATCAACGACAACGCGTCGGCCAAGGGAGCGTCCGGTCCGATCGTTACCGGGTTGACGACCATACCGCTTTCAAACTTCTTTACCTGACGGACTTCTTCGGCCTGTTCGATCGGGGTCAGGTTGCGGTGAATCACACCAATGCCGCCGGCTTGTGCCATGGCAATAGCCAGACGCCCTTCCGTGACCGTATCCATCGCAGACGACAAGATAGGCAGATTGAGGTGGATATCCTGGGCAATCGTGGTGGCGATGTTCGCCTGCCCCGGCATGATCTGTGAATGGCCCGGCTGCAGGAGCACGTCGTCAAAGGTGAGCGCGTCCGCGCCGGTTGCCGATTCGATGATGCGTGCCATGGCCAATTTCCTTCAGGTCCAGAAATGCAAATGACGCACCGGAACGAAGTTTCGTCCGCCCGGGCGGTCCAATTTTTATTGGTCGGAAGTTGGCGAGGGCTGGTAACACGATCATGACAGGAAGGGAATAGCAAAAACCCGAAGGACGGGACCTTCGGGTTTCCAACAGGGCGATGATGGGCCGTCAGATGTCGAACTGATAGGTCTTCGGGACATAGCGGTATCCCGTATCCAGCTTCTCGACATAGCCGACCGACGGGAACGGCATATGATATCCTAGAAAAGCGACACGATCGGCCGCGATCATGTCGAACACCTTCTTTCGTGTCTCGGCAGCCATGGCCTTATCCATGTCGAACCGTACCTCCCATTCCGGCCGCTGCAACGACAGGACATAGTGGTTGGCTGTGTCCGCCGTGAGGATCAGCCTGCGACCGTCCGACTCCACGTTGAAAATCATGTGCCCTGGCGTGTGACCAAAGGCTGCCATGCCGGTGATACCGGAGGCAACCTCCGCGCCGTCACCGATGAAGGTCATCTTGTCCGCGAGCGGCTTGACCTTTTCCAGCACGGACTTGTGTCCGTTCTCGGCCGGCGTGCCTTCACGCGCGGTGTCGGTCCAGAAATCATATTCCACCTGGCCCGCTATGTAGCGTGCGTTTGGAAATGCCGGACCACTCTCCTCCATCAGGCCACCGATATGGTCACCATGCAGATGGGTCAGAACAACAACGGTCACATCTTCCGGGCTGTAACCGCCGGCCGTCAGGCCTTCAATCAGCCGACCCGTTCCCTGCGCCCGGCCGCCCGGCCCCATGCCCGTATCGAAGAGGATGACATCACTTCCTGTGTTGATAAGCACGGGGGCGAAGCTGTTGACGAACTGGTCTGCCGGCAAGAAGTTTTCCTGCAAAAGCGCACCCACTGTCTCGGCGGGCTGATCCGTCCCGAAGGTTTCATTGGGCGCAGCCGAAGCGCGAGCTCCGTCTTTGACGACAAGCACCTCGAAACTTCCGACGGTGAAGCGATCAGTCTGCGGCGGCATGGCTCTGTTGATCTCCAAACGCTCCGTTTGCTGGGCCTGCGCGTTTCCCGCAAGAATGGCGGGCGCTGCCATGATACCCATGCCGGCCGATCCCAGCAGCGTACGACGGCCCATCGATGGCATCTTCATGATCTTTCTCCCCTTGTATTAGTGGCGGTCGACGCCAGCACGCAGAAAGATATGCGGCACTGCCCCGGCGGGAACCGGCGTCACGCAGTCGTGATGCGAAGATGAACAGCGTTCATTGAAGACGGGGCCACGAACGCTACCCCTTCAGAGAAATGGCTTACGCATGGTCGGTGGCGACCAGCGCCACAGATATGGCGCTTGTCAGCACCTACACTTCGGCCTCTTCGGCACCATCACTGGCTGTCTCGACCTTGCGCCCTTTGAAGCCCTTGGCGAGCAGGAACATCTCCACCGATTCCGATCGCGATGCAGCCGGCTTGATGTGGATGACCTGCCGGAAGTGTTGCTTGAGCATGTTGAGAAGGTCGCGCTCGGTGCCGCCCTGGAAGGTCTTTGCCAGGAAGTGGCCGCCCTCGCGCAGCACCTCCACGGCGAAATAGGCGGCGACTTCGCACAAGTGCATTGTCCGCAGATGGTCCGTCTTTTGATGACCCGTGGTCGGCGCCGCCATGTCGGAGATCACCAGATCCGGCGCTCCTCCTATTGCTTCGACGAGAAGCTGCGGCGCGTCGGGATCAAGGAAATCGAGTTGCAATATCTTGACGCCGGCAAGCGGCGCCATTTCCAGGAAATCGATCGCGGCAACGCGGATATCCTCGTCCGTGGACCCAGTTACCTTGGCGGCGATCTGCGACCAGCTGCCAGGTGCCGCGCCAAGATCGATAATGCGGCGCGCACCTTTCAGGATCTGGTGCTTCTCATCGATCTCCAGGAGCTTGAAGGCCGCCCGGGCGCGATAGCCCTCAAGCTTCGCACGCTGCACGTACGGGTCGTTGATGTGTCGCTCGATCCAACGACGCGACGATGCCTTCAGCTTGCCCTTCTTCACCTTCTGGCCGAGCTTGCGGCCCGTGCGGTTGCTGCCGACAGGTGGCTTGGTCATCGGCTTGCTCCTTGATCGTGCCGCTCGCCCGGGCGACGCGAGCGCATGCGGCGCCATGCCCCGTCATCCGCCATCATGTCGGTCAATATACCCTCGCGCAGGCCACGATCCGCAACCCGCATCCGCGGGCTTGGCCAGCGCCGGCGGATCGCCTCGAGGATGGCACAACCGGCCAGCACGAGGTCCGCCCGATCCGGCCCGATGCACGGATTTGCGGCGCGACCGGCAAAATCCCAGGAGAGCAGCTTTGCCTGCATCGCGGTTACTTCCGCATCCGAAAGCCAAAGCCCATCCACCTTGCGGCGGTCGTAGCGCGGCAGATCCAGATGAACACCGGCAAGCGTCGTCACGGTGCCGGAGGTTCCAATCAGGTGAAAATCATCAAGACTTGCGCGCTGGCTGGCGACGGGGGGGCATTCGAAGTTCGCCAGCATGTCTTCCACTTCCGTAACCATCGCCTCGAAAACCTGTGGCGTGACGTCGCGTCCGCCGTGGCGCTCCGACAGCGTGACGACACCAACCGGCAGGGACGTCCAGTGGGTAATGTGATTGGCAAGCCTGCTGGAGCGATTGTCGCCGACCTGGATGACCGCAATCTCGGAAGATCCACCCCCGATATCAAACAGGACCACCGAGCGCGCTTCACGCCCGACCAGCGAGGAACAGCCCGACACCGCCAGCCGCGCTTCCGTTTCCCGATCGATGATCTCAAGGGTCAGCCCGGTTTCGCGAACAACGCGATCAAGGAAGATCTCACCATTTTGGGCGGAGCGGCAGGCTTCCGTCGCGATTAGCCGCATCTTGCGGATGGAGCGCGTGGCAAGCTTAGAGGCACAAACCTTCAGGGCGTCGACAGCCCGGTCCATTGCCTCGTCCGACAAGCGGCGGCTCGCGGCAAGGCCTTCTCCCAGACGCACGATGCGGGAGAACGCATCAACCACCCGGAACTGGCCGGGGCGGGTCGGCTGGGCAATCAGGAGGCGGCAGTTGTTGGTGCCAAGGTCGAGGGCTGCATAGAAGTCGTCCCGATAAAAAGGGGCGGCAGCGACAGAAGAGCGAGTTGCAGCGCCTGCGCTCGGCGGCACGGTGGCCCGCTCCTTAGGATCGAAGGCGGGTTCGCTTCGGGCCTGCACCAGTGGGCGACCCTGAAGGCCTCGCCCGCCGCGGTTCTTCTTGCGACGCCGTTTTGGCTTCCCGGCGTCCGCTGATCCCGGCGCCGGTGGCAGTATCTCCAATCCGGCAAGGCGGCCCGAATGCTCTCCCTGCACCTTGGCCGCTCCAGCAGAACGGGCGCGGCGGCGCTTGCGCTTGCGCGCAGGATTTCCGATATCGTTTGTCGTTTCGGGTCGTGCGACCGGGGCAGCATCCTGTGCTTGCCCGCCATGCAGGGAAGACGCCGCGTGCAGGTTCTTACCCTTGCGCTTCGCCTTGCGACGACGAGAAGACTTTCCCTCGCCGCGTCCTGCCGTCGACGCCCCGCCTTCTGGCGGCTTTCCGCCGCTATCGGGGTGCATCACTCTTATGTCCATCTCACCGCGCAAGGCCTTTCGGCATGCAGCTGGCGCTTATCGTTTCGTTGGCGCCAAGATAACAGCGACGGGCAAAATCGCCAATGGCCTTTTTAGGCCTTCCTGGCCGAACTGGGGGAACCGGGGAAGTTTTTTCACAAAAGGTATTTGCATCCGCCGGCTCATTCGCTATAAGCCGCCCACACCGCGCGAGGCTCTATGCTACGCCCGCTTGGGGAATAGGTTAACGGTAGACCCACGGACTCTGACTCCGTTAGTCCTGGTTCGAATCCAGGTTCCCCAGCCAACGTCTTTTTTTCTTTATGCTACAGTCACTTAGGTGGTCGGCGCCGAAGGCAACCGGAACACCCCACCGCTTCATATTTCCGTAACGCCTAGTCACAGTAATGCTCCTAACGCGCCTAGAAGCGCGTTGATAGTGCTGTAAGAGCGAGTGAAGTCACGGTAGGGTGTTGATTTCCACTGAGAGCTGACCCGGCATTTCCACCGAGAATTGACCCGCCTTTAGGTATCGTTCGTGTTGTTGGTCGGGGTCAAGTTCTTGCGTTTCTCCTTTGATGTTTTGGGCTGATGGGCC
>JAEWOP010000202.1 GCA_023399635.1 Pseudomonadota bacterium | reverse complement strand
CGTTGTCGGACTTCAGGCCAGAGTCGAGACCGGTCATATTTCCGGCAACCAGCACTCCAGATCCTGCGTTAGGCACGGCGAATGCACCAGAGAATGCTGTTGAACCGAAGCCGTCGGCCCCGAAGTTCACAAGCAAAGTACCTGACGCACTTGGAGGCTGCGTGCCATCCGTGCCAGCGCCCTGAAGACCAACAATTGCTGCGATGTCGTTTTCGTGAACGATCGCATTGGAAACACCAGGAGCGTTCCCCGTCGGATTGCCGACAACCGGTCCGTCATCCATGAAGCGGATTTTTGCGCCGATATCGATACTGTCGGTTGCTTCGTCCCCGTCGTGGTCAGTCACGGTGACGACCGCCTTGATGAGGCCCTCGAGATCAACAGGATCGTTATGGTCGCCGCCATCAGGGTGCGAAAGCGCCTTGTACTGGGCAATGGACACACGGCCCTGGCTGTCGATGCGGATCGCAAACGCGATCTCGCCGGCCGCGTCCGTGCCAATCACCATTCCATTGGGAAGCTGGGTGAGCGTGATCACGCCGCCCCTTGTCGTCGAAAGGTCCGTTGTGCCATCGCCCGCGATGGCCAGCGTCACCGCGACCGAGGCATTGTCATCCGCACCGCCAACCACCACCGGGTCGACAAGATCCGCACGTGCGTAACCGATTGCTGTCAGGCCAAGAGAGGAGAAAAGGCTCACAACCCCATTCGAGCTCGTCTCGCCCGGGTTCGGGCCAGCCGTCTCGTCATGGACGACAGTATTGCCGGTCCGTTCGATCGAGGCAGAAGGCATATCGTCCTTCACTTCAATCAGGAGCTTTCCAGTGAGCGGGACGGTATCACCGTCGCCATCGGTAGCCTCAATAATCGCACCGAAGTCGATCGCGCCAAGCCCGTTGGCCAGCGTGCTGTTCTCGTCATTATTGCCATCATCGAGATGATCGAGTTGGTCATAAAGACGGAAGGTGAAGCTGCCATCACCATTAAGTTCGAACGACATTACCGGACGGTCGATCACCGGTTGGAAGCCTGGTGTCGAAAACCCAAAGATATTTCCGTCAACAAAGCCCACAATGGTGTCGCCGATGAGGGTAAAGACAACAGCGCCGTCTTTAGACGTCAGGCCAAGCCCGTTGAGCGTGGCAATGGCAGTGCTGGCAAAGCCAAACCCGCCGCCATTGGCCGCGCCGTCTGCACCAAAATTAACAACGTCCTTAACCGAACCCGTTACCGTCGATGCGAAGCCGCCGCCGAGCCAGGCTAGAACAGTCTCACTGTCCTCGCTCGTTCCCTGGACCCAGGGGCTCGATCCCCACGAACGTCCATTCGCAATGTCGTTCTCAGCCACCGTCCGGGAAATGGCAACACCATCCGCAACCGGTCCGTCATCCATGACGTCGATGCTGAACCTACCATACGCCGGGTCGCCGTCGCGGTCCGTTACCGTATAGGTGAAGCTGAGGCGCAGCAGGTCGTCGAGGTCATCCTGAGAACCATTGTCGCCGGCGTCCGGGTGATCAAGCTTGCCTATCAGCTCAAACGTGAAGTCGCCGGTAATCCTGTCGTCGATCGTAAGCTGGAATACGAGATTGCCGTTGGCGTCACGCCCCTCCACCGCAATGAAGTTGAGAACGCTGCCGCTCGGAAGAGGGAGGCTCGTAACAGTGATCGGGCTGCCCCCCGAGGTGAAGGCTGACAATACCTGCGAGCCCGTACCCTCTTCGTCAACGTTTGCCGCTCCTGCGAAGCCAACGCTAGTGATTGTACCGAAATCGCGGCCCCGCTCAAAAGGCAAGCGGCCGGATATTCTCTGATTATTTGGGATGCCATCGGCAATCGATGCCTCGTCAATGACGAATGGTTGCGTTAGCGACGACAGGATTGTTGGTGCGTCGTCGGCATTCTGATTGCCTTCCAACGCTCCGCCATCGGCAAACGGCGTGTCTCCGAGAAGATCGGCCAATGCGATGTCTTCGGTCTGTCGCTGCTCGATCGTCTCAAAATCGGCGCCGGAACTCTGGGAGGTGCCGGTGGCGCTGTAGGAACCGTCAGGACCAGCGGCGATGTTGATGCCGCTGTCCTCCAACGCAGCAAACAGCACCTGCTGAGACAGCTCGACATCCCCGACTAGAAGGGTGGGGATCTTCAATGCGCCATCGAGGATGACAATCTCGCTGCCATCCGCCTGTACAAGAATCAGGTCGTTACCTTCCACCCGCATATCGTCGAGCGACGTCTCCGCAGGCAGTTGCACTACCCCATTCTCAGTACGAAACTGGTTGCCGGCTTTTTCCGTACCGGGCAGGCGATCCGTCTTCGGCAGCTCTGCAGCTTGAGCAAGAACGACCGTGGCATCCACCACATCGTCTGACGCTCCGAAGCCTGGATCGTCCAGACGGAGCGCCTCCGCATCGATCTCAGTGGCAAGAACGCGTGAATCTTCAATAGCCATGATTTACAATCCCCAGTAATCCCTGGGCCGCAATCAACAGTGGAGTCAGGCTCTAATCAATACTCTGTTAACCCATCCGGCATATCCGGCTATATCGGGCCCGGGCGAACTTCACGAATAGTTAACCCAAGCGGCAAGATTCGCGGCGCAATCTTCTCCTACGGCTCCTATATCAGACCGATCTTCGGCATTGATCGCCAAATACACTGCTAATCGATGGGCAGGCCGCGTTTCAATACGCGTCGCGATGCCTAATGATTTGGCGACGAACACGCCGCCGGCACCCTGGACGAGCTAAGGGACGGAGGGACACCCAAACAATATACTACCTTCTGGAGTTGATGGAGTTCTGGGAGCCGTCGGATTTGCCTCTTGGTCTTTGGCATCGTCGCTCACGCTGTCACTTGCGGTCGAAGGGCGCGCTCCCTCCCAATGGAATTCGCTCGGCGCCGCGCGTTTCGTGAAGCTAGTTGCTGTGGAGGCATATCCGCTTTCGGAGACTAGAGGCGATGACCTCAACATCCGAAATGGAGGCGCAAAGCTGCCGGGCGCTTTATGGCCGCCTCACCGCGAACTTGGGTCCGAAAGCGGAAATTATTGCCGCTCTGGCGCGCCGTTGACTGATGGCCAAAGCCAGGGCACAAAGGTGACGTCCACGGTCGCTCGCGGCGGGAAAACAGACGGAATTCAAAGACTTTTTTCGCTAAGATATCGAAATGGTGTGCGAATCCACGGCCCCCAGGCAATCCCTTTTTGGACCCTTTCCCTCCGTTCAGTGGCCGCAATTTCCCAACAGAAAAAGCAGTGTCTTTGCAGCTACTTGCATGACGTGAGCGCGCAAGTCCTACGGGTTCTGGCGGATACTGGAGTATCCTCACGAGTTGGCTGGGCCCCCCCGAGCAATGAACGCAGGGGCCGACAGCGGCTTGCCCGCTTCAAGCGTGAAGGTTTAGATGACGGTGTCGATAAACGAGCTTTCTCGACGTCGGCTCCATCGAGGTCGATGGTAAGACGGTTATGATCCTGACCGCCGCAGCCTCGGTCGAGACCATCAAGGGGTTCGTCGCTGGTTTTCTAAAGCCGAAGCCATTAACGACGAGCCGGAGGGATGGCGTGCCATTATCTCTGCCTTTGCGGCAGGGCCGTCCTGTGTGTGGCGGTGTCACGTGCTCTTGGCACAGGGATAGACAGACGGCACTCCCTGACCTAGATGATCTTCATCGCCGGATGTTCGGCGGCTGGGAGATGATTGCGCTCTCGCGATTTCGCGGTGAGCTTCATGACCAGCAGCACCCCATACGAGCGCGAAATGCGCATCATCTATGACGTTCTCACCAAGAGCGTCCTTGTCTCTTTTCGCGGTACCATCAAGATGCTTGGCCCCTTCGCTGACAAGAGGACTGCCGTCGACGCTGCGGAAGATCATTGTCGGCAGCAAGGCTGGGGCGGATAGAGCTGGTCGAGGTAGGCTGCCGTCCCTTCAGCTAAGCAGGAGACTTCCATCCATCCAATGTCCGCTGTGGCGCAACCCGGCCATGGCGGCATTCGGCACAAAGGACTCAGTGCGGCAGACGCTTGCATTGTCAGACACGATTAGCACCGACGGTGCGATCTGAGTGCGCGTATCAACGTCGCCGTAGGTGTCTGCCACGACCAATCGGTGCCGACCGTGGACATGGTTAAAGAGTGCATTGTTGCGGCATCGACACCGCGAGATTTATGGCGAAACGGGCGAAGGCTCGATAAATCGACGGCAGCAATCAGGTGGCTGTCGATGCCTGTCAGCCTCGGCGTTCGCGAACATCTCGGAAACGAACCAGCCTTGCGCGTTCCTCGTCCCATAGAACCAACCTAACGCAGCCTACGCTATCCCTAAGACTCACGCGCCCAATGGCGGCGAGTTCGGGGTGTTGGTGTAGGACTTCGGGTAGCCTGTAGAAGGGAATGCGGCTCGATAAGTGGTGCACGTGGTGAATCCCGATGTTGCCTGTAAGCCATCTCAACACCAGCGGCAGATCATAATGGGAAGCGCCGTGAAGGGCTGCGCCGGGGAAATTCCAGTTGTCATCCTTCGCCCAGTGCGTCTCCTCAAACTGATGCTGGACGTAGAACAGCCACACACCTGCCGCCCCTGCCAGCAGCACGATTGGGAGGTGGGTTGCCAGAAAGGGCCCAATTCCGACAGCCCATGCCGAAATGATGACAAGAAGAGCGACGGCGAGATTGGTCGCCATGGTCGAGACCCAAGGCAGTGCGCCAGAGCGCATCATTCCGAATGGTAGTCGGTGTTTCAACAGGAAGACCCATATTGGCCCGATCCCGAACATCACCAGTGGGTGCCGGTAAAGTCGGTAAGCTAGTCGGCGCACCCGCGACAGCGCACGATATTCAGCTACCGTAAGCGTAGTGATGTCGCCGATCCCACGTTGGTCCAGGTTCCCAGCCGAGGCATGATGGATGGCGTGGGCACGACGCCAGTAGTCGTAGGGCGTGAGGGTCAGGACGCCGAGAATGCGTCCCGTCCAGTCGTCCAGGCTCCGACGAGCAAAGAAGGCCCCGTGTCCGCAATCGTGCTGGATCGTGAACAGCCGCAACAGGAAGGCTGCTGCGGCCGGAACCACAAGAATGAGGCCGAGCCAGATTTTATGGGTAATGCAGAGATAAGCAAGCACCCACAACATGGCGAAAGGGAGTGCTGTGACAAGTAGCTCGAAGGTGCTGCGGCGGAGTTGCGGCTGCCGATATCGAGACAGCGTCTTCATCCAGGCGGAGGCATCGAGGTCGGATGGCCTCGACGGTTGACGGACGGCAATATTCATCAGCGGAAGTCTATTTCTGCTTCTTGCCGAGGCTCAGCGCATCGCTGGCACCCTTAACCTGATTGCCAAAAGCGGGGGATGTTGCCGCCGGACCCTTTTCCTTCTTGGGCTTGCGAGCCTCGCGATTGCTTCTTAGTTGGCCCTTGGCCATGGTCATTCTTTCTGTTGGATAGGTGGGGGACGCCGCAAACCATGCTTGCAGATCGATGATCCGTCTCTGTAGGCAGCGGTGCGGTCTGCACCTGGATCACGGTTGGTGGTGTGTCGTTCTCGCTGCACCGCGCCCCATAGAAGACGCGTCGCGCATTCCCACGAAGCTTGGTGGAGGTTGGAACAGCATCTGAGGCTCTAATCGTATCATCCGGCATCGCATGGCAAGTTTTGCAGGAGCGATTTCAGAGGAGACTGCTTTGCCTGAAATGATGTTCTCGCGATAGCCAAAGTCGCTAACGCTGACGAGGTTTCGATCTAGTCGGAGGTCGGAAGACATGTCGTCCTCCTTTCATTGGGGCCAGGGGATAGGCCCTGAAGCGGCAGCGCCCGTACAATGGCTACCGAAGACTTGACACTATACCCGGTGGGCGTCGTGCGCAATGATATTAAGAGCATGATCCGGC
>JAEWOP010000087.1 GCA_023399635.1 Pseudomonadota bacterium | reverse complement strand
CAGCCCTTCTACCACCTGCTCGCCGAGAACGAGGAAACGGAATACGTCGCCTATGTTTCCGAGCAGAATCTGGAGCATGACGGAAGCGAAATGCCGCTTCGAAACCCTCAGGTTTACCAGATCTTCGACGAAGGTCCTTCAGGTCGCCTGCGACCAAAGATGATCCTCGCTCACTA
Organism: Pseudomonadota bacterium; assembly: GCA_023399635.1. GTDB lineage: Bacteria > Pseudomonadota > Alphaproteobacteria > Rhizobiales > Rhizobiaceae > Neorhizobium. The sequence continues at coordinate 14,666 of JAEWOP010000087.1, read as the reverse complement.
AATACAAAAAAAGCGCCGGTGCAGCCGGCGCTTTTTTTAATGGTTACCCGACGAGCGGTCTGCTGGCTTTCACTGACCTTGCTTGGCGGCGTCCTGGGCTTCTTCAAGCTTCTTCCGTGCTTCTTCAGCCTTCTTCTGCATGCCCTCCTGAAGGCTGCGCTGGCTTTCCGCAAGCTGCGACTGCGAGATGGGCTCACCGTCAAAAGCCCCCGTGAAGCCGCTCAGCGAAATCTTGATCGGGTTGGGCGCACGACGGAAGTTGATCGACGTGAACACCACTTCGCCACCCTTCTTGAGGTTCGCGATCATCGCATCGGTGAGTGGGGCTTCGGCAGTACACTTGTCTGGCAGGCAGACGGCGTAATCGAGCTTCTCACCCTTGCCGCCATCGATCTGCATGGTGATCCCGGGCGCGATCAGGCGAGCCGTCGGAACCGATACCTGCAGGATCTTGCGGTTGACCTTGCCCTGAACGGTGATCAGGCCGACAGCGGTGATCAGCTGACCGTTCTGGGCCACGTTGACGTTCTGCACGACGCAAAGATCGCTATCATCCTGCTTGGTGCAGGTCTTGAACCAGCCGAGCGGCGGCGCACCGGGAGCGCCAGCCGCTGGAGCAGCACCTTGGGCATAAGCGACAGCCGGGGCCGACGCTGCTGCGAAAGAAAGTGCAAGCGCGGACATGGCTGTCCGCAGTCCGTGGTTTGCCTTGAGCTTCATTACGAATCCGTCTCCTGAAATCCGATCGGGCACGGCTTACCACCGTCCTCCCCCGGGTGTCCTACTGCGCTCCACCTGTCGGCGAAATGAGGCAATTGAATGACTCCCACATGCGCCAACGTGTTACATCGGCCCTCGAGCGATATCCAGTCCCTCATCATCGATTTTTGATGTACGACGCGGAGCTCTGCGGCCATCGTATCGCCTGAAGCGTTTGGCCATGCTGCGGCCTTGCGTTACCTTGCCACGAATCGGCACTCCCATCTCCAAGGGTCTTCTATGCATCGTCTCTTGTCCCTGATCGTCCTTGCCCTCTTGGCCGTCCCCGCGATTGCCGAACCACGGCATGGGATCGCGATGCATGGGGAGCCGGCCCTGCCAGCTGACTACAAGCACTTCAACTACGTGAACGCTGATGTGAAAAAAGGCGGTAGCGTGCGCTATGGGGTCGTGGGGACCTTTGACAGTCTCAACCCCTTCATCCTGAAAAGCATGCGCACGACCGCTCGCGGAATGTGGGATCCGCAGTTCGGCCATCTGGTCTTCGAGCCGCTGATGCAGCGCTCTGCAGATGAGCCATTCTCGCTCTATGGCCTGCTGGCCCAAACAGTAGAGATGGATGAGACGCGCAGCTTCATCCAGTTCAACCTTAACCCGAACGCGAGGTGGTCGGATGGCAAGCCCGTGACGCCGGAGGACGTCATGTTCACCATGGAACTGCTGCGCGACAAAGGGCGCACTCCGTTCAGCAACCGTTTGAAGCCGGTGGCGAAGATGGAGAAGGTTGGCGAACATGGGGTCAGGTTCATTTTCAACGACAGCTCTGATCGCGAATTCCCGCTGATCCTCGCCACGGCCACGCCGATCCTGCCAAAGCATGCGACCGATCCAGAGCGCTTCGACCAGTCTTCGCTGGCCATTCCGGTCGGCTCCGGCCCTTACAAGGTTCAGTCCCTGAGGCCCGGAGAACGGATCGTCTTCGAGCGCGACCGCAATTACTGGGGCAAAGATGTGCCAGCGAAGGTGGGCTTCGACAATTACGACCGCATCTCGGTCGAGTATTTCCTGCAGGAGAATACGCTATTCGAGGCCTTCAAGAAGGGTGTCATCGATATCTATCCCGACGGTAGCCCCACCCACTGGGCGCGTGCTTACGACTTTCCGGACGCCCGGAACGTAGCAGTCGTCAAAGAAACCTTCCAACCAGATCTGCCGACGGGCATGCTGGGCTTCGTCTTCAATACGCGCCGCCAGATCTTTCAAGATCCCAAAGTACGTCAGGCTCTTGCCCTGGCATTCGATTTCGAATGGGCGAACAAGACGCTTTTCGAAGGCGCTTATACGAGAACGGAAAGCTTCTGGCAGAACTCGTCCCTTTCAGCTCTCGGAAAGGCAGCAGATCAGCGCGAACTTGCCATTCTTGGGCCGGCAGCCGATGCAATGGACCAGACCATTCTCGACGGAAGCTACCGTTTGCCGAAGACCGATGCTTCGTCCGGCGACAGAAAGGTCCTGCGCCGCGTTGTCGAACTGATGAAGGAGGGTGGGTACACGATCAAGAACAGCCGGATGTCAGACAGTTCGGGCACCCCGCTCCGTTTCGAGATCATGACTCAAAGCCAGGATCAGGAGAAGCTTGCGATCGCCTATCAGCGGACGCTGAAGATGATAGGCGTGGAGGTTTCCATACGGACAGTGGATGATGCGCAATACCAGGCGCGCTCCGGGACGTTCGACTACGACATGATCGTGAAATCCTACCCGTCGTCGCTGTCGCCTGGGATCGAACAAGTTAACCGCTGGGGCTCGGTTTCGCGCGATCGTGAAGGAAGCAACAACTTTGCGGGCGCTGCTGATCCCGACATCGATCGCGCGATTGAGGCTATGCTAACGGCTCGCGGACGAGAGGATTTCGAGGCAGCTGTACGGGCCCTCGACCGGCTGCTGATCTCCGGACACTACCTGGTGCCACTTTATCACGTACCCGAACAATGGGTGGCGCGGCGCGATCACATCGGCTATCCGGAAAAGACACCTCTCTACGGCTACCAGCTCCCCGTGTGGTTCGATATGCGCGCGCAGGAGTGATGGAACGAACCTGGACCACTGCAAGGAAAGGCGCGGCAATGGAACGCGTAACTGTCGACGTCATCTCCGATATTGTCTGCCCTTGGTGCTACCTAGGAAAAGCGCGGCTTGAGCTTGCCATAGCCGAGGTGCAGGATGAGCTTGGAGTGGAGGTGAACTGGCGTCCCTATCAGTTGGACCCGGACGCGAGCAGCGAAGGCGCCGACTACCGCACCCACTTGATCAGCAAGTTTGGCAGTGCCGAAAGGCTGGATCAGATGCAGGAAACCTTGCGCGACCACGGCCGGGAGATCGGTATAGGATTCCGTTTCGAAGATATCAGGGTACGCGCCAATACTCTGGATGGGCATCGACTTCTGCATTGGGCGCGGGTGGAAAGCCAGGAGCTTCAAGATCAAGTCGCGACAGCTCTTTTCAAGGCGCATTTCGAGCAGGGGAGAAATGTTGCGGATCGGGACGTCCTTCTCGATATTGCCACCAGCTGCGGCCTTGATCCGGTGCTGATCGGGACCCTTTTGGCTTCGGATGCGGACAAGGACACGGTCTTTTCGGAGATCGAGGCTGCCCGGAAGATGGGCGTCAATGGCGTCCCCTTCCTGATCTTTGACGGACAGTATGCTGTGAGCGGCGCACAAACGCCGGAAGTATTGGCGAACGCTTTGCGTGACATTGCCCGGGCAAAGGCAGAAGCGCGCAGAGGCATGATCTGAGCGGCCTGCGCCACCCATGAATACCGACCAGACCCTCAAAGGCATTCTTTTGGCGTTCACCGCATTTGCCGCCTTCTCCTTCAGCGATGCCAGCGTCAAGCTGATCGAAGGTGCGCTCAGCGCCTTCGAGATGGCCTTCCTCGGTGCTTTGTTTGGTGTTGCAGCACTGCCGTTCGTGATGAAGCGCGGCGACAGCCTCTCAGACATGATCCGGACGACGAACCGTCCCCTCTGGCTATTGAGAGCGTGTTCGGCTGCAGTTGGCACGATCAGCAGTGTCACAGCATTTACATATCTGTCGATGGCGGAAGCCTTTGCGCTGATCTTCCTGCTGCCCTCCTTCGTCACGATCATGTCCGTAGTGTTTCTGAAGGAGCATGTCGGCGTGCGGCGCTGGGGCGCGGTCATCATTGGCTTCGTTGGAGTTCTCATCGTCCTGCGGCCGGGATTCCGCGAGCTTTCGATCGGTCATCTCGGTGCAGTCTTTGGCGGTCTCAGCGGCGCGATCTCCATCATCGTCTATCGCGCAGTCGGTTCTTCGGAAAAAGGGATATCCCTCTACGGAGCTGGCCTCGTCGGCTCGCTTGTCGTCTGCGGTTTGCTGATGCTGCCTGACTACGAATGGCCGACCGCGGCGCAATGGCTGATGCTGGCCGGGTATGGCCTGCTGGCAGCACTTGCGACGATACTGCTGATGTACGCGACAACGTACGCGCCTGCGGCTCTCATCGGTCCGACGCAGTACAGCCAGATGCTCTGGGCGGTGCTGTTCGGTTACCTGGTGTTCGGCGACGCAGTGGACTTGCCGATGGTAGTCGGCATCGTCCTCATCATTGCATCCGGCCTGCTGACGCTAATGCGGGAGCGGATTCGCAATGCTCCCTTACCCGCTGCCGTGGTCGCGGACCCGCAAGGTAGCGCGTTGGCAGCGGCCGACGCCACCAACGAGGATTGATCAGCCAGGTTGCTTCGCGAGCTCTGCGAACTGCTTCATTACCTGAGCCGCTACCGTCAGCCGCTTCTCCGGCGTCGGTAGATCGCGTGTCAGGAAGATGCTCTGATCGGGACGGATCTTCGCCATAGTGCCTTGCTTTGCAATGTACTGGACGAGCGCAGCAGGATTCGGAAACTGCTTGTCGCGGAACGTCATGACGATACCCTTCGGTCCCGCATCAAGCTTCTCAACATTGGCAACGCGGCACAACGTCTTGACGTAAACCACCTTGAGCAGGTTCTGAACCTCCACCGGTAGCGGACCAAACCGATCGATCATCTCCGCGCCCAAACCATCGATCTCTGACAACTCCTTGAGCTCTCCGAGACGACGATAGAGGCTCATCCGCAGATGAAGGTCTGGCACATAGTCTTCCGGTATCATGACAGTGATGCCTACCGAGATCTGCGGTGACCAGCCGGTGTCGACGATTTCGTCATCGCCACGCACTTCCGCGACCGCCTCTTCCAGCATCTGCTGGTAAAGCTCGAACCCGACCTCTTTGATATGCCCCGACTGCTCTTCCCCAAGGAGGTTTCCGGCGCCGCGAATGTCGAGGTCGTGGCTGGCAAGCTGGAAGCCGGCACCAAGGGTGTCGAGCGACTGCAGCACCTTGAGGCGGCGCTCGGCGGACGTCGTAAGCTGCTTGTTGACCGGCAGCGTGAACAAGGCGAACGCACGTACCTTTGAGCGCCCGACGCGCCCCCGCAGCTGGTAGAGCTGGGCCAGGCCGAACATGTCCGCGCGGTGAACGATCAGCGTGTTGGCCGTGGGCACATCAAGCCCGGATTCGACGATCGTGGTAGACAGAAGCACATCATACTTGCCGTCGTAGAAGGCATTCATGATGTCTTCCAGTTCGCCGGCGGCCATCTGTCCGTGCGCTACGGCAACCTTGAGTTCCGGCACATCCGATTGCAGGAAGGCTTGAACATCCGGGAGGTCGGAAAGACGCGGGCAAACATAGAAGCTCTGGCCACCGCGGTAATGCTCGCGCATCAGCGTCTCGCGGATCACCAGTGGGTCGAACGGAGAAATGAAGGTGCGGACCGCCATCCGGTCAACCGGTGGTGTGGTGATCAGCGACAGCTCGCGCACGCCGGTCATGGCCAACTGAAGCGTGCGCGGGATAGGCGTTGCCGAGAGCGTCAGCACATGCACGTCGCTCTTCAGGTCTTTCAAACGTTCCTTGTGCTTGACGCCGAAATGCTGCTCCTCGTCGATGATCAGCAGGCTCAGGTTGGCAAAGCTGATACCGCTCCCAAGAAGCGCATGAGTGCCGACAACGATATCTACCTTCCCTTCCGCAAGATCCTTCTTCACCTGGTTCAGCTCTTTTGCCGGAACCAGGCGAGAGGCCTGCGCGACACGGATAGGCAGACCGCGGAACCGTTCCCTGAACGTCTTGTAGTGCTGCCGCGCAAGAAGCGTCGTCGGCACCACAACCGCCACCTGACCTCCGTTCATCGCCGCAAGGAATGCAGCTCGCAGGGCGACCTCGGTCTTGCCGAAGCCGACGTCACCGCAAACCAGGCGGTCCATTGGCTTGCCTGCCGAGAGATCATCGCGAACCGAATCGATTGCGTTCGCCTGATCTTCCGTTTCGTCATAAGGAAAACGTGCGGCGAATTCGTCATAAAGCCCGTCCGGTGCCGCCAGCACTGGGGCACGGCGCGTGATGCGACTAGCCGCCACCCGGATCAGCCCCTCGGCCATGTCGAGCAGCCGCTTCTTGAGCTTGGCCTTGCGAGCCTGCCAGGCTCCGCCGCCAAGTTTATCAAGGGACGCTTCGGCTGCGTCCGAACCGTAACGAGACAGCAGGTCAATGTTCTCGACTGGTAGAAACAGCTTTGCGTCGTCAGCGTAATGCAGCTCAAGACAAGCGCGCGGCGCACCGGCGGCCTCGATGGTTGTAAGGCCGACAAAGCGCCCGATGCCATGCTCCGCATGGACCACCAAGGAACCCTCATCGAGTCCCGAAACTTCCGAGATGAAGTCGGCACCACGCTTACGGCGCTTGCCGCGACGGACCATGCGGTCGCCAAGGATATCCTGCTCACCGATAACGACCAGTCCGTCGGTCTCGAAGCCGCCTTCCAGGCTAAGCACCGCCGCAGCCGCCTCACCTTTCTTGAGCTTGTCGAGCTCCGCGAAGCTGTCGATCTGCTTCACGCGCCCGAGGCCGCGCTCGTCCAGAACCTGCAGCAAACGATCCAGCGAGCCTGCCGACCAGCCGGTGACCAGCACCTTCGCGCCGGCTGCCCGTTTGTCAGCAATATGCTTCACAGCAAGGTCGAAGACATTGACGCGCTCGTCCCGATCATCTCTCTCGGCCTGTGACTTCGCCCAACGTGGCCCGCTACGAGCCTGGAGTTCTACCACTCTACGGCTTTCCGTGTCGTGCTCGTTGAACGGCGTCAGGCGAATGGCATTGGCGGAATCGAGCGCTGCCGCGAAGGCTTTGCTGTCGAGATAGAGCTGCCCTGAGGGCACCGGCTTGTACGGCGCGGCTTGCGCTGCGGCACCCTTGCCTGCACCGCCGCCGTCACGCCGTGCCTCATAGTAGTCCGCCACCAACTTAGATCGCTCGCTGGCTGCTTCGCGAGCTGTGTGATCAGTGACGATCCGGAAGTCCTTCAGGTAGTCGAAGGCCGTATCCATATGTTCGTAGAAAAGCGGAAGCCAGTGCTCCATGCCGGCATAGCGGCGACCTTCGGAAACAGCCTGATAGAGCGCATCATCGCGGGTGGCAGCGCCGAACAAGGAGAGATAATTCGTCCGGAACCGGCTGATCGTGTCAGGCGTGAGCGAGACCTCGCTCATCGGATTGAGATCGAGTGACCGCGCCTGACCGGTGGTACGCTGACTGGCAGGATCGAAAGTCCGGATCGTTTCCAGTGTATCGCCAAAGAAATCCAGCCGAACCGGCTCTTCCGTTCCCGGCACGAACACGTCAAGAATGCCACCTCTGACGGCAAATTCTCCGACTTCACGCACCGTCGGCACCCGCTCAAAACCGTTCAGCTCGAGACGCGCAGCGATGTCATCCATACGGATGCTGTTGCCGGGTCTGGCCGAGAACGCGAGGCTCTCGATCACTTCAGCCGGAGCAATCTTCTGAAGCATCGCGTTGACGGTGACGAGCACGATCGCTGCATGGGGCTTCTTCGTGTGAGAGATAAGACCAGACAACGCCGTCAGTCTCCGGGCGGAGACATGTGCGCTCGGCGAAACCCGGTCATAAGGCAGGCAGTCCCACGCCGGCAAAGTAAGAACCGGGATGTCAGGCGCGATGAAACCGAGCATCTGCTCGATATCGAGCACTCGCTGACCATCGGATACAACGTAGGCTACCGCCTGCCCCGCTCGCGCCAATTCCGCCAACAGCAGCGCTTCCATCCCTGGCGGCACATTGCCAACGGTCAGCGGCGTGGTGGCCGCTGCGATCTTCTTCGCGTCGAAACCTGGAATCATTCTATTGCTCTGACTTCGCCTTTAGGCTGGCCGTGGTGACAGGATCGAAATCCGGCCGATAGGCGGAGATCCGCGCGAAGAGCGGCGTCCGCAGGTTCTCGGGTAGTTCGCGGGCACCGGTGATCCAGGCATGAAGATCATGGTCGTCCTCCCCCATAATCGCCTCGAACTCATCAAGTTCCGCCTCAGACAGCGCCGCAAGCTCATCTTCTGCAAACTGACCGAATACCAGATCCATCTCGCGGATGCCGCGGTGCCAGCAGCGGTAAAGAATGCGGCGGCGGCGGGGGGAAAGGTCCGCGCTGCTGCGCGTAAGTCCTGTCATGAAAGAAGTCCTTGTGTGGCGACGCTGATATAGGTCGGAAATTGCACTTCGTCACCTTGCAATACTGCCAAAATCCGGCGCATTTTGCCGGGCATGCGTCCCGCCATGCTCGATCCTCTTTTCTCGCCCGTTTCATCCCTCCCCGGTGTCGGCCCGAAGGTTGCGGATTTGATTGCGCGGGTTACCAGCCGCGAGGATGCAGACGACTGCCGCGTTATCGACCTTCTCTTCCATGCCCCGGTATCGATTGTTGATCGCCGCAACAGACCGGGGATCGCGCTCGCACCCCAAGGCACCATCGTCACCATCGAGGGACGCGTAGACAGGCACCAGCCGCCGCCGCCGGGCAAGTCCAACATGCCATACCGGGTCTTCCTTCATGACGAAACGGGTGAACTGGCGCTGACATTCTTCCGGGTGAAGGGTAATTGGCTGGAGAAGACGCTTCCCGTCGACGAAAGGGTGATGGTGAGCGGCAAAGTTGACTGGTTCAACGGCCGTGCCTCGATGATCCATCCAGATCTCATGGTGAAGGCTTCCGAGGCTGGCAACCTTCCACTGGTGGAACCGGTCTACCCGCTCACCGCGGGGCTTTCACCGAAGGTCCTCCGCAAGGCGATTGAAGCAGCGCTTTCACGCTTGCCAGAGATTGCGGAGTGGCTGGACCCGGCGCTTGCGGAACGGCAAGGTTTCGCCTCTCTCGCCGATGCCTTCCGCGAACTGCATGATCCCCGCGATGCGACCGATATTGATCCCAGAGCGCCGGCGCGCAGGCGCCTTGCCTATGACGAATTCCTGGCCGGTCAGGTGTCGCTTGCTCTGGTGCGCCAGCGCCTGCGCAAGGTGCCGGGCAAGCCTGTTCGCGCCAGTGGACAGCGGGCAGCCTCTATTCGCGCTGCCCTACCCTTTTCTTTGACCACCAGCCAGGAAGCTGCCATCGCCGATATTCTCAAAGACATGGCCGGGGAGGATCGAATGCTCCGGCTGTTGCAAGGCGATGTTGGCGCCGGCAAGACGCTTGTTGCCCTGATGGCGATGGCTGTTGCTGTCGAGAGCGGCGGCCAGGCCGTTTTGATGGCCCCGACGGAGATTCTCGCCCGCCAACACCATGCCACGATCTCCAAGCTCGCCGCGGCGGCGGGCATCCGTGTCGAGGTGCTGACCGGGCGCACCAAAGGGCGCGAACGGGACGTGATCGTGGAACGCATCGCGAGCGGCGAGGCGCAGATTGTCATCGGCACGCACGCGCTCTTTCAAGATGCGGTCACGTATCACAATCTCGTCCTTGCAGTTGTTGACGAGCAACACCGCTTTGGCGTTCACCAGCGCCTTCGTTTGACCGCCAAGGGCATTTCCCCGCACATGCTCGTCATGACGGCAACGCCCATCCCGCGCACGCTGGTGCTTGCAGCGTTCGGAGACATGGACATCTCCAAGCTGACCGAGAAGCCGGCAGGCCGCAAGCCGATCAACACCGTCACCATCCCAACCGAACGAACTGCAGAGATCGTTTCGCGCCTGCGCACCGCACTTGCGGAGGGAAAGAAGGCTTACTGGATCTGCCCGCTCGTGGAAGAATCCGACGCGTCGGAGCTGATGTCGGCGGAGGAGCGGTTCTCGGTGCTTGCCAGGGAATTCGGTAAAGACGTTGGCCTGGTGCATGGACGTATGGCGGGCGCCGAGAAAGATGCCGTCATGGCAGCATTCAAGGCGGGAGAGCTTCGGCTGCTTGTGGCGACGACCGTTGTTGAGGTCGGCGTGGACGTGCCCGATGCGACCATTATGGTGATCGAACATGCCGAAAGGTTCGGCTTGGCGCAGTTGCACCAGTTGCGTGGGCGGGTTGGTCGAGGCTCAGAAGCCTCCACCTGCATCCTCCTCTACAAGGGACCGCTCAGCGAGACCGGGCACGCGCGCCTCTCGATCCTGCGTGACAGCGAGGACGGCTTCCTGATTGCCGAGGAAGACTTGAAGCTGCGCGGCGAAGGTGAGCTTCTTGGCACCCGCCAGTCCGGCACGCCAGGTTTCAGGATCGCAAGCCTGGAGGTGCATGCTGATCTCCTGGAGACCGCCCGCAAGGACGCGACCTACCTGCTCGACAGGGATCCAGAGCTCAAGAGCGAGCGCGGACAAATCGTGCGCACGCTCCTCTACCTTCACAGACGCGATGAAGCGGTCAGGTTTCTAGCGGCAGGTTAATCGCCTGCGGCGCGGGCGTCTTCGGCTTGTAGTCCGGCGCGAGGAGGCCTCCTGAAATCAGCAGGCGGGCTCCCTCCTCCGGCGTCATGTCCAGCATGATGATCTTGCTTCGTGGCACGAACATCAGGAAGCCGGCCGTCGGCACCGGCGTGGGGGCGAGGAAAACACTGACCAGTTCCTCCCCCTCATGATTAAGACGCGCGGCGATCTCACCCTTGGCGTCACCGGAGATGAAGACGAGCGCCCAAGTGCCGGGGCTCGGAAATTCGATCAACCCGCACTTCTTGAAGGAGGTAGACTGCTCCTTCAGCACCGTCTCGAAGATCTGCTTCAGGCTCTTGTAGATCGTCCGCACCAGCGGCATGCGGTGCAGGACGGATTCGCCAAAGCTGACAATCGAGCGTCCGATCAGGTTCTTGCCGAGGAAACCGATGACCGTGATGAAGATGATCGCAATGATCATCCCCAAGCCAGGCACAGCCACGTTAAGGTAGTTTTCCGGATTATAGCGCGTCGGAATGTAGGGCTTCACCCAGCTATCGGCCCAGCGGATGAAGCCGAAGGTCAGCCAAATGGTGATCGCCAACGGGGCACAGATGATCAGGCCGGTCAGGAAGTTGTTCCGGAGACGGCCCGCCAGCGAAACGCGTTCAGGGAGTTCATTCATGAAGCAGGGTCGTCGTGTTGCACTGCCACAGCAGCATTAGGCGGCACCATGCCGGATGGACGCCGCCTATGCAAGGTGGACTGGACCGTCCGTCCCCTTACTCGACCGTTACCGATTTGGCGAGGTTGCGCGGCTGGTCAACATCCGTGCCCATGAACACGGCAGTGTGGTAGGCCAGAAGCTGGATCGGCAGCGAGAACACCATGGGCGCGATGATCTCTGCAACATTCGGAAGCGTGATCGTTGCCATCGTCGACAGCTTGGACGACGCAGCGCCCTTCTCGTCGGTGATGAAGATGATCTTGCCGCCCCTCGCCGCCACTTCCTGCATGTTGGACACCGTCTTGTCGAAGAACCGGTCGTAAGGCGCGATCACGATCACCGGCATGTTCTCGTCGATCAGCGCGATCGGGCCATGCTTCAACTCCCCTGCCGCATAGCCCTCGGCGTGGATATAGGAGATCTCCTTGAGCTTCAGCGCGCCTTCAAGCGCCAGCGGATAGCTCGTACCGCGTCCCAGGTAGAGCACGTCCTTGTACTTGGAGAGCTCCCGCGAAAGCGCCTCGATCTGCGGCTCGATGGCGTTCAGCACGCTGCTCATCAGCCGCGGCATCTCGGTCAGGCTCCTGACCAGTTGCTTCTCTTCCAGCTCCGTTACCATGCCGCGTGCCTTGCCTGCGGCTATTGCAAGCGAAGCCAAAACTGCGAGCTGGCAGGTAAAAGCCTTGGTGGAGGCGACGCCGATCTCCGGACCGGCCATGATCGGGAAGATGGCGTTCGATTCGCGGGCGATCGTCGATTCCTTGACATTGACGACCGCTCCAATCTTCAGGCCCGCGTCCAGGCAGTAACGGAGCGAAGCAAGCGTGTCGGCGGTTTCGCCCGATTGCGAGATGAAAAGTGCTGCCTGGTCGCTTGAAAGGGGGATCTCCCGGTAGCGGAACTCCGAGGCGACGTCGATTTCGACGGGCAGGCGTGCATAGCGTTCGAACCAGTACTTGCCGATAAGGCCCGAGAGATAGGCTGTCCCACAAGCGGAGATGGCAAGGCCGCGCAGGGACGCAAAGTCGATCTCGCCACCGATGGATGGGTCTACCGTGTGCTCGGCAAGATCGATGTAATGCGAGAGCGCATGGGAGATTACCTCCGGCTGTTCATAGATCTCCTTCTCCATGAAGTGCCGGTGGTTTCCCTTGTCGACCATGTAGGCGGCAGACTGGCTGATCTGCCTTGGACGCTCCACGCGATTGCCGTCATGGTCGAAGATGAAGGCACCGTCGCGGCCGAGGACCGCCCAGTCGCCATCGACGAGATAGGTGATCTCATTGGTGAAAGGTGCAAGCGCGATGGCGTCGGAACCAAGATACATCTCGCCGCGACCATGGCCGATGGCAAGCGGCGGTCCCGACCGAGCGGCCATAATCGTGGAGGGATCGTCGGCGAAGATGACGGCAAGCGCATAAGCCCCGGTTACGTCCTTGAGCATCGCCTGCATAGCCTCGCGGCGCCCCATGCCGGAGCGCAGGTTGCGCGCAATGAGCTGGGCAACCACCTCGGTGTCCGTCTGGGTCTCGAACGTTACCCCCTCCGCCAGCAGTTCCTCCTTTAACTCGGAAAAGTTCTCGATGATGCCGTTATGAACGACTGCAACGCCATCAACGAAATGGGGATGGGCGTTTGTCTCATTCGGAACGCCGTGGGTCGCCCATCGCGTGTGCGCAATTCCGATAGTGCCCGGCAAGGGTTCGTCTGCAAGCTTCTTTTCCAGATTGAAGAGCTTGCCTTCGGCCCGCCTGCGCTCCAACCGGCCTTCGTTGATGGTGGCAACGCCGGCCGAATCGTAGCCGCGGTATTCCAACCGCCGCAGCGCATCCACCAGACGCTCAGCCACCGGTTCCTTACCGACGATGCCGACGATACCGCACATTCCAGCCCCCTTCGTTCCCGATCCTATCGAGCGCCCTTCTAACCGATAACCGCCACGCCGCAATTGGCTCGCAGGTCAATTTCCATGTCGGCCGGTAACGGTCGATCTCAGCCCTTTGACTTCCGGGCTGCTTTTATCGCTAGCGTGCGCTCACGGATCACCTTGGCGCGCTCAGGCTTGGTTTCCTGCCTAGCCCGACCAAGCGCCAGTGCGTCGCCAGGCACATCATGAGTAATGACGCTCCCCGATCCGACATAGGCACCGTCACCGATCGAAACGGGAGCCACAAGCGATGAATTGGACCCGATAAAGGCATCCGCTCCGATCGTGGTCTGGTGCTTGTTCATGCCGTCATAGTTACAGGTGATCGTGCCAGCGCCGATATTGGTGCGAGCGCCTATCACGGCATCACCGATATAGGTCAGGTGGTTCACCTTAGCGCCCTCGCCCACTTCGGCATTCTTCACCTCGCAGAAATTCCCGACCTTCGACTTGCCGGCGAGCCTTGTTCCCGGACGGAGGCGGGCGAAGGGCCCTACCGTTGCGCCTGCGCCCACATAGCTTCCTTCTAGATGGGAGAAGGAATGAATTACCACCTCAGGCTCAACTATGACCCCAGGACCAAAAACCACATTAGGTTCGATCACTGCATCCCTGCCGATCCCGGTATCGAAAGCGAGGAAGACCGTTTCTGGTGCAATCATCGTCACGCCGGAAAGCATGATCTCGTGTCGGCGACGGTCCTGCCAGAGACGCTCCAGAACCGCCAGTTCCGCCCGGTTGTTGCAGCCCGCCGTCTCCTCTTCCGGAGCGTCGACCGCAACGGCACGACCACCGGATGCACGAACGATCTCGACCAGATCCGTCAGGTAGTATTCGCCTTTTGAGTTGTTGTTGCCGATCCGCTCGAGAAGATGGAGAGCCTTCCTGCCGTTGATCGCCATGATGCCGCTATTGCACCATGTGATCTTGCGTTCCTCGTCACTTGCATCCTTCTCTTCGCGGATAGCAACGAGCTCGCCGTTCTCGACAAGCAACCGTCCGTAGCCGGTGGGTTGTTCCGAGTGAAAACCGATGACCGCGACGTCCGCGCCCTTGGCAACTTCGGCACGCGCGGCAGCAAGTGGGCCGGCCGTAATGAGCGGCGCGTCCCCATAGGTGACCAGCACGTCGTCGAAACCTTCGCTGATGACCTCACGGGCAGTGAGCACTGCATGACCGGTCCCCAGCCGCTCCGTCTGGAGCACTGTTCGAAGGGAGACACCTTCGATTTGCGCCGCCTGGGCGACAGCATCCGCATCGCGTCCCAGAACCAGCGCAACATCAGCGATATCTGCGGAGACGACGGCCCTCATGACGTGGCCGATCATCGGGAGGCCGGCGATCGGATGCAGAACCTTCGACATTGAAGACTTCATCCGTGTGCTGTCCCCGGCGGCAAGGATGACGGCAAGACAGGTTCGGCCCATGGATTTCTTCCTCCGAGGTTTCGCGGCTTCTTAGCAACAACTCGATTGACAGGCGATAAACGGCTTGTGTCGGGCTGCAACAAAAAAAAGCGC
>JAEWOP010000085.1 GCA_023399635.1 Pseudomonadota bacterium | reverse complement strand
AAACATGCGAGGGACGGTTGAAACATGGGTCAATTCTCAATGGAAATATCAGGCTGAGCCGGGTCAGCTCTCAGTGGAAATCAACACCAAGGCCGTGCAATGATCTTGAGCCTCTCAAACCATTAGTGTTTTTCCACTGCTCCAGTTCAGCAGCCGCTGATGGAGCGAGCCCGCGGTGCAGGACAGCACCACCACGTTCCACACAAGCACCTGTAACAATACGCAAATGATGCCGCGTGCATGGAAGGTTACATCAAGCCCCCTCCAATCATGCATCTCTCCTTTCGCCTCTCAGGCCTCTTGAGGTTGCTACAGGGAGGTGCTACAGAGCAAGACAGATAAGGAAGATTAAGCTCTTGATTTTATTCGGCTAACCGAGGACCCTAGACGCCGGCACGGGGCTCCATCTCAGCAGTCCGACCAGAACGATCGCCAGATTGCGCCGCAAAGCGCAAGCGTCAGGCTGAGTGTCGTTTACAGACCACCGCGGCCCGCTTAAAGGAAGCCTCGGCAGACAGTGCCTGCAGGAGATGAAGATGGTCCCCGCTCTTTCCACCGCCGCCTCGAAAACCTATGCCTTCTACGCTGCCGCCGTCACCCTTGGCATGACAGCGACCGTAGGCGGCGCTCTCGCGTTTCAGCATCTCGGCGGATACATCCCCTGCGCGCTTTGCCTGTTGCAGCGCGATCCATACTACTACGGCATCCCCGTTGGAGTAGCAGCCATTCTCGCAGCCTTCTTTCGCCTTCCAGCATGGGTGGTGCGCAGCCTGTTTGTGATCGTCGGCATCCTGATGCTCGTGGGGGCAGGCATGGGCGTCTACCATTCCGGCGTCGAGTGGGGATTCTGGGAAGGCCCTGCCACCTGCGCCACCAGCGTCACCGGCACGGCAACCAACGCCGGCAGCCTCCTGGACGACTTGAACGCCTTTCATGGTCCTTCCTGCACCGAAGCTTCCTTGCGTGTGCTTGGTCTGTCCTTTGCCGGCTGGAACGTGATTGCAAGCGTTCTCCTGTCCACGCTTGCCTTTGCCGGGGCAGCACGAAGACCCGCTTAGGGCTGCAGCTCCGTGTCCCAGTAGAGATAATCCATCCAGCTTTCGTGCAGATAGTTCGGCGGGAAAAGCCGGCCGTTGTTGTGCAGGTCCTGCACGGTCGGCTGAAAGGGCTTCTGGTGGGGGAACATCGCCGCCTGCTTCGGCAATTTGCTACCCTTGCGCAAGTTGCAGGGCGAGCAGGCTGCGACGACGTTCTCCCATGTGGTTTGGCCACCATGGGCTCGCGGGATGACGTGATCGAAGGTCAGTTCGTCATGCGCGCCGCAATATTGGCATTCGAAGCGGTCGCGCAAGAAAACGTTGAAGCGTGTAAAGGCGGGGTGACGCGTCGGCTGGACATAGGTCTTCAGGCTGACCACGCTTGGCAAGCGCATGGAAAAGCTCGGTGACGACACCGAATGCTCGTATTCAGCGATGATGTTGACCCGGTCAAGGAAGACGGCCTTGATCGCGTCCTGCCAGGACCACAGCGACAAGGGATAATAACTCAGCGGCCTGTAGTCGGCGTTCAGCACGAGCGCCGGCAAGGACTGGGGAGAGACTGCAATCGTCAAGGGCACTCCTTACCGATTCGGCATCTGCAGCTTTATAATAATTCCGATGCCACAGAATTGTGAAGCCACATTAACAGTTAGAAGCGAATCGCACGGGGGCAAGCGGCGCGACATCCTTCTGCAGACCCGCCGAGTAATAGGACCAGAAAAGACGGGCGGCGACGGATCGAAAGGGCGCCCATCCGACTGCCATGGCGGCTGTTGCACGCGCTGTCGGCCGATCCGGGAGGTTGAAAGCGCGCGCCAGGGACGCTTGCAGGGCCACGTCCCCCGAGGGAAATATATCGGCATGGCCGCCGCAGAACATCAGATAGACTTCCGCGGTCCAGGGGCCGATGCCCGACAGCGACGTCAGCTGGTTCATGGCATCAGGCGGATCGATCTGACAGATGGCCTCCAAATCCAGTTTGTGTTGCGCGACCGCGTCTGCCAGATTGGCCAGGGTAGCGATTTTTGCACGCGAGAGCCCGAAGCTCGCAATGGTATCCGGAGGGTGGGCATTCCAGGCTTGAGCCGTGACCGGACCGGCAGCCGAGATCCGACCCCAGATGGCGGCGGCGCTGGCCTTGGAGATCATCTGCGAAACGATGATAAATGCCATGCCGGCAAATCCCGGCTCCGCCAGCCTGAGCGGCAGCGGTCCGGCGGCGGCAGCTACCGGAAGCAGCCGTGGATCAACAGCCAGCAAATGCTGCAGTCCCTCGCGAAGGTCCTCCTCGTCGCGGATCAGCCGCATATCGTCTCCGGTGGCCGTTGGTCATAATCCATGCCAGAAGAAAGCATGCACACAACACCCGGTCAAAGCCCCGTTTTCCGCTTCGCCCCCAGCCCCAACGGCGCGCTTCATCTGGGACACGCGCTGTCGGCCATCCTCAACCATGACATGGCCGCCGCAACGGGAGGACGATTTCTTCTGCGGATGGAAGACATAGATCTGGCTCGCTGCACCCCAGATCACGAGTCCGCCGTCTATGCCGATCTGGCTTGGCTCGGGCTGGATTGGGAAAGGCCTGTGCGCCGCCAGTCGCAGCATTTCGACGATTATGCCGCAGCTCTGGAAAGGCTGAAGGATATGGAGCTGGTTTATCCCTCCTTCCTGACCCGCGGCGAGGTGAAGGCGGTCGTGGCCGCTGTAGAGAAGCAGGGACAACCATGGCCCCGCGACCCCGACGGCACACCGCTTTATCCCGATCTGGACCGGCAGCGCAGTCGCGCAGAACGAGAGCGATTTCTTGCTGACGGATTGCGGCACGCCTGGCGGCTCGACATGGAAAAGGCAGTCTTGCTCCTCGGCAAGCCGCTGACCTGGCGGGAGACAGGCCAAGGGGCTGAGCACGACGTGAAGGCCGAACCGTCAGCCTGGGGTGACGTCATCCTGTCGCGCTCTGACGCGCCGTCGAGCTATCACCTGGCGGTAACAGTCGATGATGCCCTGCAAGGCATCACCCATGTGGTC
Source organism: Pseudomonadota bacterium (assembly GCA_023399635.1). Lineage (GTDB taxonomy): Bacteria > Pseudomonadota > Alphaproteobacteria > Rhizobiales > Rhizobiaceae > Neorhizobium. The sequence continues at coordinate 14,396 of JAEWOP010000085.1, read as the reverse complement.
CGTGGCGTCGACCTCTTCCAGGCGACATCTGTTCATCGGCTGCTTCAGGAACTGCTGGGCCTGGCGTCGCCGATCTACCACCATCATCGGCTGGTTCTGGGGGAAGATGGACGGAAGCTATCGAAAAGCGAAAAATCCACCGGACTTGCCGCGCTTCGTGAAGCAGGCGCCTCACCGACCGATATCAGACGCCGGATCGGGCTCTGAGGCGTCCTTGATACGGCTCGCGTGGCGATTGTTGCGTTTGCGCCGGGCATGCACAACGACGGAGTATACCCGGTATTTCATCAGCGCCGCATTGATTTCTGCGCCGAGCATGAAGATCACCCCCACCATGTAGAGAAAGACCAGCACGATCATGACAGACGCCAGACCCGCATATGTCGCCGCATAATTGGCAAAGGTGGCTAGGTAGGATGCAAAAATGAGAGCGCCTATCGTCCAGAAAATCAGCGTGACGACGACGCCGGGCAAGACGTCGATGATACGACGCTGACCGTCTGGCAGCCATTTATGCGACAGGATCAGCCCCGCCATCAGCACCAGCACGGTCCCGTAGATCCCCCAGTCGGAGACCCACGCAGTAGATCCTCCAGCCAGGGGAAGTAGCGCTCCGCAAACCGCAGCGCCACCGGCACGGCCACGAGTAACGTGCTGATAACGGCAAAGATGATCACCGCGGCGATGACAAACCCAAGGCTGGCGAGGCGCGTGATGTACCATGCGCGCGTCTCGCTGACCCGGTAGGCGCGGTTGAGCGAGATCCGCAACGCCTCTACTCCATTGGAAGCGAAATAGGCCGCCGCCAGGACCGAAAGCGTCAGGAGCCCGCCACGCGGAATGGTGAGGACCTGCTGGACTTCGCGAGACAAGGGCTCGGCGATATCCTCCGGCCAGGTATCGAAAAGAAGATGGACTGCCGTCTCCGAAAAACTGTCAGCACCCAGAAACCCGGCCAAGGCCGTTCCAAAAATCAGAAATGGAAAGAGCGCAAGGAGGCCGGAAAGCGCCACATGGCTGGCAAGCGCCCAGCCGTCATCCTCGTTGAAGTGGCAATAGGCATCCCACGCGACTTTGTAGGCCAGACCAAGTCCGCGGATCCTGCTGCTTTTTTCGGCCAAGGTGGGCTCCGTTGTCACTGCTCCGGAAATATGGGATGCACTGCCTCCTTGTACAGGGAGCAATGATGCCGCACCGCAAATCCATCATCGTCACCGGCTGCTCTTCCGGCATCGGCGCCCATTGCGCGCGCAGGCTGAAGGCGGACGGATGGCGTGTATTTGCCACCGTGCGCCAGGTGCAGGATCTGCAAGCACTGGAGGCAGAGGGCATCGAGGCGCTGCTGATGGATTATACGAAGCGCTCGACGATTGATGATCTTGTGGAAACCGTGCGGGAGCGGACACAGGGCCGGGTCACAGCCTTGTTCAACAACGGCGCCTACGGTCAACCCGGCGCCGTGGAGGATCTCGCCACGGACGTGCTGCGCGAACAGTTCGAAGCCAATGTCTTCGGCTGGCACGAGCTGACCCGTCAGATCATCCCGCTGATGCGAAGCGGTGGCCAAGGCCGGATCGTCAACTGCTCATCGATCCTCGGGCTTCTGCCTTATCGCTACCGCGGCGCCTATACGGCTTCAAAATACGCGCTGGAGGGACTGACGCTCACCATGCGCATGGAGCTTGAAGGCAGTGGCATTCATGTAAGCCTCATCGAACCGGGTCCCATTAAGTCACGCTTCACGGCAAATGCATTGACCAAGATCGAGCAGCACATTGATCTGGAGAACTCCTTCCATCGGGAAGAATACAGACGACAGCTTGCGCGGCTTGCCGGTGAAGGGCCAAGGAACCGCCACAAGCTGGGACCTGAGGCGGTTTATGACGCATTGAGGCATGCCTTGACCGCTGCACGCCCCAAACCACATTATCTGGTAACAACACCCGCCAAACAAGGAGCGCTTCTGAAAAGGCTTCTCCCCGCTGATCTCTTCTATCGATTGATGCGTAGGCTCGACTGACGAAACAAGGCAGCTCACTGTATGTCCACTTTCACTACCGTTCTCGCCCTCATCGTGATGGGCCTTGTCGCCCTTGTGCTGGTGCGCGGCCTCTTCAACATGATGAAGGGCACGGATGCCAATAAATCAAACAAGCTCATGCAGCTGCGCTTGATGCTTCAGGCGATAGCGATCCTCCTGATCATGCTGACGCTGTGGATCACGGGCGGCGGCCGCTGAACATGGTCAAGCTGAACAAGATCTATACCCGAACCGGCGATACGGGCACGACTGCCCTCGTCAGTGGCCCGCGTCGAGACAAGCATGACCTGAGGGTGGAAGCCTACGGAACGGTCGACGAGACGAACTCGACAGTTGGCCTCGCTCGGCTGCACACGAATGGCATGACTGAGCTCGACGGCATGCTGGCGCGCATCCAGAACGACCTGTTTGACCTTGGCGCTGATCTGGCCAACCCACAGGTTGAAGAGAACCCTCCCTACGAGCCGCTACGGCTGGTCGATGCCCAGGTGGAGCGGCTCGAACGCGAGATCGACCAGCTGAATTCGGTGCTCGAACCGCTGACATCCTTTGTGCTGCCCGGCGGCTCGCCCGCGGCTGCCGCCCTTCATCTTTCCCGCACCGTTTCGCGTCGTGCCGAGAGACTGATGGTGGAACTTTCGCGGCAGGAGGCGGTGGGAGCTCCTGCGCTCAAGTATATCAACCGTCTTTCCGACTTTTTCTTCGTCGCCGCGCGCCATGCCAACGACGACGGCAGGACGGACGTGCTGTGGGTGCCGGGCAAGAACCGGTAAGGAACTGTCATGTTCATCCCGCTCCACGATGCGAATGCGCTGAAACATATCCGCGTCCAGTACGTGACGATCGGCCTGATCGCAATCAACGTGGCGGTGTGGGCGCTGACGGCAGTGTCGCCGTCCGGCATCGCCGAATTGGCCGCGCTTGGCCTCGGCTTCATTCCTGCCATCGCCTTCGACGCGGCGGTTCTTGATCCGGCATTGGTGCTCGTTCCCAGCGACGCCACCTATGTGACCTATGCCTTCATCCACCTCGACTTCTGGCACCTCGCGTCAAACATGCTGTTCCTCTGGGTGTTCGGCGACAACGTCGAGGACGCATTGGGACATCTTCGGTTCCTGATCTTCTACCTCCTTTGCGCCGCAGCCGGAGCAGCGCTCCATGGTCTCGTGACACCTGTTTCGGAAGGCCCCTTGATCGGCGCCTCAGGGGCAATCTCAGGCGCCGTGGCCGCCTATTTCATCCTGCATCCGCGGGTGCGTTTGTGGGTGCTCGTCTTCTTTCGTATTCCGCTCCCGCTGCCGGCTTTCATCCCGCTGACCCTCTGGGTGGGCCAGCAGTTTCTCATGCTGGCGATGGACCTGGACGGCATGGTATCCTGGGGCGCCCATGTCGGCGGAATGATTGCAGGCGGAGTTCTTGTCCTGGTGATGCGCCGCAAGGGCGTGCCACTCTTCGACCGCAAGGTGGTGCTGCCGAAGGCGGTAGAAGTGAAGGCAAGCGTTCCTAGAGTACCCCGTTCGCAATCATAGCAAGATGAGCAAACGGCTGCCAATGCGGCCCAAAACCGCGTTGTAATCGTGGAAAAAATGGGTATCCATGTCGCCCACCGACGAGAAGATAAACGGGAGAGGCTGCATCTTGCGGCTCAATGATAGTCAAGGAAGGACTCCATGAAGATCCTGGTGCCTGTGAAGCGAGTGGTCGACTACAACGTCAAGATCCGCGTTAAGCCCGATGGCTCGGGCGTCGAGCTTGCCAACGTCAAGATGTCGATGAACCCCTTCGATGAGATTGCCGTCGAGGAAGCCTTGAGGCTGAAGGAGGCGGGCAAGGCGGAAGAGGTTGTGGTGGTCTCGATCGGCCCGGCGAAGGCGGAAGAAACCTTGCGCACGGGCCTTGCCATGGGTGCCGACCGGGCGATCCTCGTTGAAACCGATGAGGCTGTTGAGCCGCTTGCTGTTGCCAAGATCCTCAAGGGCATCGCGGAAGCGGAGGCACCGGGCCTTGTTATCATGGGCAAGCAGGCGATTGACGACGACAGCAACCAGACGGGCCAGATGCTGGCCGCTCTCCTGAAATGGGGACAGGCGACGTTTGCCTCGAAAGTCGAACTCGGGGATAGTGCGGCAAAGGTAACCCGGGAAGTTGATGGTGGCCTGCAGACGGTTGAGGTAAAGCTGCCGGCGATCGTGACGACCGACCTCCGTCTCAACGAGCCTCGTTACGCTTCGCTGCCCAACATCATGAAGGCAAAGAAGAAGCCGCTCGACAAGAAGAGCCCTGCGGATTTCGGCGTTGAAACAGCAGCACGCTTGAAGGTGCTGAAGACCGAGGAACCTGGCGGTCGCAAGGCTGGTATCAAGGTTGCGAGCGTTGGCGAGCTTGTTGAGAAGCTCAAGACCGAAGCCGGCGTACTGTAAGTCGGAAGATCAGGGAGATTAAGACATGGCCATTCTTCTTCTGGCAGAACATGACAACGGCAGCGTTTCCGATCAAACAGCCAAGGCATTGACTGCCGCAAAGGCGATCGGCGGCGACATCCACATCCTTGTCGCAGGCTCGGCTGCGCAAGGCGCGGCTGACGCGGCCGCCAAGCTTGATGGCGTTTCCAAGGTTCTTCTTGCCGATAGCGCCGACCTCGCAAACAGCTTAGCCGAACCGCTGGCAGACCTGATCGTCTCGATTGCCGGTAGCTATGACACAATCATCGCCCCGGCAACGGCGTCGGCCAAGAACGTCATGCCACGCGTTGCCGCCCTGCTTGACGTCATGCAGGTCTCGGAGATCATCGAAGTGATTTCCCCCGACACCTTCAAGCGGCCGATCTACGCTGGTAACGCCATCCAGACGGTGCAGTCGACCGACGCAAAGAAAGTCATTACCGTGCGCACCGCCGCTTTCCAGGCAACGGGCGAAGGCGGCTCTGCCTCTGTTGAGACAGTGTCGGCACCTGCTAACCCGCAGCTGTCGAGCTTTGTGTCCGACGCAATCGCCTCCTCGGAGCGTCCGGAACTGACATCCGCGAAAATCATCGTCTCGGGTGGCCGTGCGCTCGGTTCATCCGAGAAGTTCACGGAAGTCATCCTGCCGCTCGCTGACAAGCTTGGCGCTGCCGTGGGTGCTTCACGCGCCGCAGTGGACGCGGGCTATGCCCCCAACGATTGGCAGGTTGGGCAGACGGGCAAGGTTGTCGCGCCAGACCTTTACATCGCAGCCGGCATCTCCGGCGCGATCCAGCATCTGGCGGGCATGAAGGATTCCAAGGTGATCGTGGCGATCAACAAGGACGAGGAGGCACCGATCTTCCAGGTTGCAGATTATGGCCTGGTGGGTGATCTGTTCGACATTCTCCCGGAACTTGAGAAAGCGCTGTAGGCGGTTGCTTCGCAACTGCGAAGGGCGATACAACGAGTTCTAGGCAAGACGAACTTGTGCCGGCCTAATCAGGGCCGGCATCGATATGAGCGCCTTGGGCGCTCGCGGGAGCGGTGTCATGGCAGCAATTCAGAGCATTGGAGTGATCGGCGCAGGTCAGATGGGGTGTGGCATCGCCCACGTCTGCGCACAATCTGGCTACAAGGTTCACGTCTATGACCTGTCTCAGGATCGGATCGAGGCGGGGCTTGCCACCATCAATGGCAATCTTGCGCGCCAGGTGAGCAATGGAAAGCTTGCAGAGGAGGACCGCAAGGCGACCCTGGGGCGGATCAGCGGGTCGGCAGACATGAACGATCTGGCGCCCATGGATCTCGTGATCGAGGCAGCAACCGAAGACGAGGCCACGAAGCGAAAGATCTACGCCCAGCTCTGCCCGATCCTCAAGCCCGAGGCACTTCTGGCAACGAACACATCATCGCTCTCCATCACCCGGTTGGCTTCTGCAACAGATCGGCCCGAGCGTTTCATGGGTATCCACTTCATGAACCCCGTGCCCCTGATGAAGCTCGTCGAGCTCGTCCGCGGGATCGCCACGGAAGAGGCCACATTCACCACTGCGCGTGAGTTTGTTGCCACCTTGGACAAGACCGTGACGGTCGCCGAGGATTTCCCAGCCTTCATCGTCAACCGAATTCTGCTGCCGATGATCAACGAAGCGATCTACACGCTTTATGAGGGCGTTGGCTCGGTCGAGGCGATCGATACGGCCATGAAGCTTGGCGCAAACCATCCTATGGGACCGCTGCAGCTTGCCGATTTCATCGGGCTCGATACCTGTCTTTCAATTATGCAGGTTCTGCACGATGGCCTGTCGGATTCGAAATACCGCCCCTGCCCTCTGCTGGTGAAATACGTCGAAGCAGGCTGGCTTGGCCGCAAGGCCGGTCGCGGCTTCTATGACTATCGCGGCGAGGTTCCCGTTCCGACCCGCTAAGGGTTCTTCGCGACCGTGATCATCGCTTTGGCATCAGCGCTGTCCCATACGGCAGGACCGTTCATTGCCGAGACGAGGCACCCCTGCTTGTCGAGGATCAAGGTGACGGGCAAGCCGAACGCCAAGCCCTCCTTCTTCATCTGATTGAACACGCCCATCGAACTGTCTCGGTAGTAGGCAAGTGCGTCGACGCCGGTCTCTGAAAGAAACGCCTTCGGCTTCTCGTCGGAACCGGTATCGATGTTGACTGCCACGACCTCGAAGTCCTCCCCGCCCATCTCCTTCTGCAGATTGTTGAGCGCGGGCATCTCCTCGCGGCAGGGACCGCACCACGTGGCCCAGAGGTTGAGAAGGACGGTCTTGCCCCCGAAGTCACTTGTCTGCAGGTCCTGGCCTTCCGGTCCCTTGAAGCTGAGCGCGAGCGTGCGGGGCGGCTGTGCCGGGGCCATTGCCGCGACTTCTCCCCTGGCCAATTCGTCAACCTTCTGCGCCAGCTCCACCGTTCCTTCGCAAACGCCCGAATCCGCGCTCGCAACCTCGGCATTGCCAGAGGCTGCGATCCTCACGTATACGGCAACAGCCCCGGCGAGAAGGCCGGCCAGCGCAGCGATCATAATCAGTTTGGCGGAGGGGAGACCCAGCGGTCTTTTGTTCGTCATCAGGAACTCCAGGACTTTGCATCATGGCTGACGGCACGAAGGACGCGGTATCCTCCAACCAGATGTGGGGCGGTCGCTTCGCCTCCGGGCCAGACGCGATCATGGAGGAGATAAATGCCTCCATCGGCTTCGACAAGAAGCTATTCGCCCAGGACATCCGCGGCTCAGTGGCGCATGCGACCATGCTGGCGGAGAAGGGCATCATTTCGACGGAAGATAAAGACAAGATCGTCGACGGACTGAACACGATCCTGTCAGAGATCGAAAGCGGTCAATTCGAGTTCTCCCGCAAGCTTGAAGACATTCACATGAATGTCGAGGCGCGGCTCGCAACTCTGATTGGGCCGGCCGCTGGGCGCCTGCATACCGCGCGGTCGCGCAACGACCAGGTGGCGCTCGATTTCCGCCTTTGGGTGAAGGAAGAACTCGCAAAGACCGAAAGGCTCCTGACGAACCTCATCCTTGCCTTCCTCGATCGCGCCGAAGAGCATGCGGATACAGTCATGCCGGGCTTCACGCACCTGCAGACTGCGCAGCCGGTCACCTTTGGCCATCACTGCATGGCCTATGTCGAGATGTTCGGCCGCGACCGCCAGCGCGTGCGCCATGCCATCGAACATCTGGACGAAAGCCCGATCGGCGCAGCCGCACTTGCCGGCACCGGCTTCCCGATCGATCGGCACATGACGGCAGAAGCGCTCGGCTTCCGCGAACCCACCCGCAACTCCATCGACACCGTCTCCGACCGCGACTTCGCTCTTGAGTTCCTCTCCGTCGCGGCAATCTGTGCCATGCACCTGTCGCGCCTGGCGGAGGAAATCGTCATCTGGTCGACGCCGCAGTTTGGCTTCGTCCGGCTCTCCGACGCCTTCTCTACCGGCTCGTCGATCATGCCGCAGAAGAAGAACCCGGATGCCGCGGAACTGGTGCGAGCAAAGACGGGCCGCATCAACGGTTCTCTGATCGCCCTCCTGACAGTGATGAAGGGGCTGCCGCTTGCCTATTCAAAGGACATGCAGGAGGACAAGGAACAGGTCTTCGACGCCGCCGAGAGCCTCGAACTGGCAATAGCCGCCATGACCGGCATGGTCCGCGACATGGCCATCCGCACCGATCGGATGCGCGCCGCCGCGGGCTCCGGCTATTCGACCGCGACCGATTTGGCCGACTGGCTGGTGCGCGAGGCCGGCCTTCCTTTCCGCGATGCGCACCACGTCACTGGCAGGGCTGTGGCACTGGCCGAAGAGAAAGCGTGCGAGCTTTCCGATCTGTCGCTGGAGGAGCTTCAAGCCATCCATGGGGGGATCACGGACGGCATCTTCAACGTGCTGTCGGTAGACGCGTCCGTTGCCAGCCGCACCAGTTTTGGCGGGACGGCGCCTTCCGAGGTTCGCAAGCAGATCGCCTGGTGGCGCAACCGCAACTAGGCCAGCGAAAATTGTAGCGATGCGACTGCACAAGCCGCGGGAACTTCGCTATGAACAATTGCACAAGCCAATGAAGGAAGTGAAATGTCGGCGCGCTCGCACAAATTCGGCACCACAATCCTGATGCTCGCACTTGCCGGCATTGTCCTTGCAGGATGCGGCCGGAAGGGCGACCTTGACCGGCCAAGCACGCCCGTCGACCAGCAGAACATCCGCAAGAGCGGCGAAGACCGCCAGCCGGAGGCGGCTACCGAGCGACCATTCCTTCTTGACCCCCTGCTCTGACAGGAAAGCCACGTGAACCATTTCCACTATATAAACGGCGTGCTGCACGCCGAAAACGTGCCTGTGCCCGAGATTGCAAGGGCCGTTGGCACGCCCTTCTATTGCTATTCCACCGCAACGCTCGAGCGCCACTACACGGTCTTCGCCAAAGCATTCGCCGATGTGGACACCATGGTCTGCTATGCCATGAAGGCCAATTCCAACCAGGCGGTCCTGAAGACGCTCGGCCGTCTTGGAGCAGGCGTTGATGTCGTGTCGGGAGGCGAACTGCGCCGTGCATTGGCCGCCGGCATCCCTGCAAGCCGCATCATGTTTTCCGGCGTCGGCAAGACAGCGGCCGAAATGGACCTTGCACTGGAAGCCGGCATCTACTGCTTCAACGTGGAGTCAGAGCCGGAGCTTGAGGTTCTGAACCAACGCGCACAGCGCATGGGAAAGAGGGCGCATGTCTCTTTCCGCATCAATCCGGATGTCGATGCCCGCACGCATGCCAAGATCTCCACCGGCAAGAAGGAGAACAAGTTCGGTATCTCCTACGAACGTGCGCGTGCCGTCTATGCGCACGCGGCGCAGTTGCCCGGGATAGAAGTGACTGGCATCGACATGCATATCGGCAGCCAGATCACCGAGCTGCAGCCTTTTGAGGACGCTTTCCGGCTCCTGCGCGAACTGGTGGACAGCCTGCGCGGCGACGGGCACCGGATCGACCATGTCGACATCGGCGGGGGGCTTGGTATCCCCTACAAGGACGACAACAATCCGCCGCCGCTTCCCGATGCCTATGCAGACACCGTCAAGCGTCAGTTGCGCTCGCTCGATTGTAAGATTGTCACGGAACCCGGCCGCCTGATCGTTGGAAATGCCGGTATTCTCGTTACCGAAGTCATCTACGTGAAAGATGGCGGCGAAAAGTCATTCGTTATTGTCGACGGCGCGATGAACGATCTCATCCGGCCAACACTCTACGACGCCTACCACGAGATCCGGCCGGTCGTGGCTCCGCCCGCGGATGCGCCTCGTATCAAGGGCGACATTGTCGGACCCGTTTGTGAAACGGGGGATTACCTGGCGCTCGATCGGGAGATGGCCGCACCGAAACCGGGTGACTTGATCGCTATCGGTTCAGCAGGCGCCTATGGTGCGGTTCAGGCAGGCACCTACAACTCGCGCCTTCTCGTACCAGAGGTTCTGGTCAGGGGCAGCGAGTTTCACGTCATCCGTCCACGGGGCAGCTATGAAGACCTGATCGGACTGGACTCACTGCCGGGCTGGCTCGCCTGAGCAATCTCTAGCCTGTTCACTTTTGCTCGACCGACACCGAAAAGGGCAGGCAATCAGGCGTCCACCCTCGTCTTCGCCACAAAGGCTGCTATCTTGAGCCTGTGGTCGGCTGCGTGCGGCGCGACCCTTATTCGCGCCGCCACAGGAGACGGGCCGCATGAGCAACACCCACAAAGGCGCCTTTGACAGCCTTCCAGCGCTTGCCCGGCGCGTGGCGTTGAAGCGGTCGCTCGCAAGGCTGGTGCTTTTCGTGGAGCGGCTCCTGCCGCGCCTTCTGCCTCCTCTTGCGGTGGTTGCACTCTTCCTCTCCGCAGCATGGCTCGGGGCCTTCCGGACCCAGATCGATGCCCTGCGCTGGACGCTTGCCGGCCTCTTTGCTGTCAGTTTTCTCTATACTTTGGTGCCGCTGGCACGGACCCGCTGGCCGAGTTCGGGAGATGCAGATCGGCTCCTCGAGGAGCGCAATCTTCTGGAGCACCAGCCCGTTGCCGTACAGGAAGACGCGCCGGCCTTCGACACACCCTTTGCCCGAGCACTGTGGAAAGAACACCAGGTTCGTATGGCAGAGCGGATCGCCGCGCTTGATGCAGGCATGCCGCGGCCCGATATCGCCCGCCATGACCGCTTTGCGCTCAGAGCCATCCCTGCTCTGCTTCTTGTGGCTGCCTTCGGCTTTTCTTTCTCCAATGGCGCAGGGCGGATCTCTGACGTGTTCCAGGCGCCGACTGCGCCGCTGAGCCTTAATCCGGATCTCCGCATCGACGCCTGGCTGACGCCACCGTCTTACACCGGCCGCGCCCCCGTATTCCTGACCGGCGGGGAGGCAAGCAGCGGCAACACGATTTCCATTCCTCAGTATTCCGAACTCACGGTGCGCGTGACGGGAGGCATAGGCGAGGAAGCGGTTACCTTCGCAGCAGAGGCCAAGGATCCTGCAATCCTCATCAGCGAGGAAGCTGCAGCTAGACAGGCGGCTTCGGCAGAAAACGGCAAGACGGAGCAGGCAGCCGATCGGCTGCCAGTCCCCCAGGGCCAGCCGTTGCCGCCGCGGACATACCTCATGCAGGTTGCTGAAGGCGGGGAACTTACGGTCAACGGCGAGAGCTGGACCTTCGACGTCGTTCCTGATCGTGCGCCGGAAATTGCCTTCAAGGGTCAGCCGAAGCGCGCAGTCAACGGTGCGCTGGAGATCGGCTTTACCGGTAAGGACGACTACGGCATCCGGGAAGCCCACGCGGTCATTGAGCCTCTACAAGTGCAAAGCTCCGATGCCACTCCCCTTTATCCGCTCCCGGAGTTCAAACTCGACATCCCTCGCCGTAACCCGCGCCAACCGGAGGGGCTGACGAGCCGAAACCTGACGGAACATCCCCTTGCCGGCCAGCGCGTGCGCATCACCCTGGTTGCGACCGATGGTGCAGGCCAGATGGGACAAAGCCCGCCGCACGAGATGGTGTTGCCGGCCCGCCCCTTCTCCGAACCTTTGGCTGCAGCCGTTGCCGAACAGCGCCAGATCTTCTCGCTCGACACCCGTCAGATGCCGCGCGCGATCGAACTGAACGAAGTCTTGGCGTTGCGGCCGGACGAAACGATCCCGAACCTGTCCCACTTTCTGCTGATCCGGTCCGCGCTCGGGCGGATGGAGCTTGCTCGCGGTGAGGAGCAATTGAAGGAAACCGCCGACTATCTCTGGGAGATAGCGCTCGGCATCGAGGATGGGGATCTTTCTGCAGCGGAAAAGCGCCTGCGCGATGCCCAGAATGCGCTGAAGGACGCCTTGGACAACAATGCGAGCGACGAGGAGATTGCTCGTCTGATGCAGGAACTGCGCGAAGCGATGCAGGAGTTCATGAGCGAGCTGGCGCAACGCATGCAGGACAACCCGCGCATGCCGCAGAACATGCAGGCCGAGAACGTCATCCGCCAACGCGACCTGCAGAACATGATGGACCAGATCGAAAACCTGGCCCGTTCCGGCAATCGTGACGCCGCGCAGCAGATGCTATCGGAACTGCAGCGGATGATGAACAATCTTCAGGCTGGACGGATGCCCCAAGGCCAGCAAGGACAGCAGCAACAGCAAAACAGCCAGATGCGCGAGCAGATCGACAAGCTTGGCGAGATCATGCAGGAGCAACAGCGCCTGATGGATGAGACGTTCCAGCTCGACCAGGCCCTTCGTGACCGCATGCAGCGAGGCGATCCCGGCCAACAAGGTGAGCAGCCCTATGATCAGGGGCAACAGGGCCAGCCGCAACAAGGACAGCAGGGTTCCCCGACGGACCAGATGACCGCCGAGCAATTGCGCGAGGCGCTGAAAAACCTGCGTGCGCAGCAGGAGGGGCTCGGTGAGAAATTGCAGCAACTGCAGCAGGGCCTGAAGGATCTCGGAATGGAACCGGGCGAAGGTTTCGGTGAGGCCGAACGCGAGATGGGCAACGCCGGAGAAGCGCTGGGACAAGGCCAAGGAGACCAAGCCGTTGAGGGCCAGGGCAACGCCCTGAATGCGCTCCGGCAAGGGGCCCAGAACATGATGCAGCAGATGATGCAAGCCATGCAGCAGGGTCAGGGCCAAGGGCGAGGGGAAGGCCCGGGAGAAGTCTCTCAGGGCAACCAGAATGGTCGGGACCCGCTGGGGCGACCGCGCGCGACAGCAGGCCCAGACTTTGGTGATCAGGTGAAGGTTCCTGACGAAATCGACGTACAGCGTGCCCGCGAGATCCTTGAGGCAATCCGCGAGCGCCTGGGCAACGCTCTTTCGGGAGAGGCTGAGCGCCGCTATCTGGAGCGCCTACTCCAGAGCCGATAGACGAGAATCATGCAGCCCAAGGGCGCTCGCCGGCGAGTGCGCGCGCAACGGCTCGACGAATTTCGGGCAGCGCGAAGGGCTTCTGGACCACGTCGACGATCTTCGAGGCGAGATCGTCGGCGCGCTCCCGCTGTTCAGCATATCCCGTCATCAGCAGGATCTTCATGTCCGGATGACGCTCGGCTGCCTGATGCGCCAGTTCTATCCCGTCCATCACCGGCATGCGGATATCGGAAAGAAGAAGATCGAATTTGTCTTCAGCCAGCTTCTCAAGCCCTTCGGCGCCATCGCCGGCCTCATGAGTTTCGTGACCATCGAGACGAAGGGCACGCGCGACGAAGATGCGAAGGGCGCTCTCATCTTCGGTTATCAGGATCTTTGCCATGACAGTCGCTTTCTCCCTTTGTGTTTCACATGGGGAGCAAATCAACAGGATTTCCTTGTCGAGGGGTAAACAGAACAACCGCTGTGGACAAGCATGGTTAAGGAATTTCCCGCGGGTGCGACGTCCTAGCTTTCCCCCAGCGCATCTCCCGTGACCACCCCGACGAAGGGCAGTTCGCGGAAGGCATAGGCAACGTCCATGCCGTAGCCTACGACGAAGTAGTCAGGGCATTCGAAGCCGACGTAATCGGCCTCCAGCTTTTCCTGCCGCTTGACGCTCTTGTCGAGCAGTACTGCGATGGTGACGTTGCGGGCGCCACGCTCGTAAAGCAATTCTTTTGCGAACTTCAGCGTGCGCCCGGACTCCAGGATGTCGTCGATCAGCAGGACATCGCGATCCTTCACGTCGCTGTCGATATCCTTCACGATCCGCACGCCCTGCGAGACGGTACCAGCACCATAACTGGAAAGCGTGATGAACTCGACCTCCGGAGCCAGCCCGACATCGTGCAGGGCGCGCAAAAGATCGGCTGCGAAAATGAACGAGCCCTTCAGGATGGCGATAACGAGAAGGTCCTTTGTCGGTCCACCCGCAATCTCGGAAGCGATTGCCCGATTACGCTCTGCAATCACATCAGCGGTATAGAGCGGTTCAATGATCTTGCCGCGGACGACGGGCATGGGGCTCTCCTGGGTGTTCCAAAAGCCGCCGATAGCATAGTCAGGAGCGGGAAGCACCCTCGCTTGCAAACGAAAGCTTCAGTTCCGGCGTTTTTCCCCCAGGGTGCGGCACCCTCACCGAGAAGCCGTGGCTGTGCCTGCCCAGGATCTCCACGACAGGTGGCGCGATCAGAGCCGAAGACAACAGCGTCCCATCGCGAACGAACTCGGCCTTGATGGCCGGGAGCGGAAGGTTCGTCATCCCCCGGTTTTCGATGATGCCATTGACCAGAAGCACCTGCATGCCGTTTGCATCTTGCGGCGTGAGAGTGACATGAGTGAAGTCGAGCGTTTTGGTGTCTGCGGATTGATGATCTTGCCCGACAAAAAGAGAGAACCCACCTGTCAGCCCAAATACCAGCAGAAAAACAAGGGCCACGGCTGCCGAAAACATGTCTGCCGACAGCCGCGATAGACC
>JAEWOP010000053.1 GCA_023399635.1 Pseudomonadota bacterium | reverse complement strand
GGCATCGGCCCGACCCATGACGACATCACTGCTGATGCGGTCTCGAAAGCCTTTGGACTGCCTTGCGTTCACGACCCGGAGGCGATGAGCTTGCTTGCCGAGATGTATCAGCGGCGTGAGATGGAGTTTACCGAGGCGCGTCAGCGAATGGCACGCATGCCCAAGGGCGCGCGCCATATTGCCAATCCGGTTTCCACAGCGCCCGGCTTCATCGTTGAGAATGTCTATGTGATGGCCGGCGTCCCGCAAGTTTTCCAGGCGATGCTCGACAATGTTGTGGGCGAGCTTCGAACCGGGGTGACGATGCTGTCGCGCGCCCTGCCCTGCCCCTTCGGCGAAGGCGAGATCGGCACACCGCTTACAGCCATACAGAAGGCGCATCCCACGACTAGCATCGGCTCCTATCCCAAATATGACGGACAGCGCTTCTCAACCGAGATCGTCGTTCGCGCCCGCGTTCAAGAAGAACTCGACGCCGCTGCTGAAGCCGTCCTGCAGATGGTGCGCGATCTCGGAACGAAGCACATTCCGCCGAACATTTCCCCTGATGCATGAGGCAAAGCAAAGCAGGTAGTTGACCCGCATCAAGGAACGCGGAAGGTTACAGCGTCAAACTGGATTGAACGCGAGCAGTTTTCAGCTCAGGGGGAGAGACCATGACGTACAAGACCATCGTTGCCATTCTTGATTCGCCGGCACATACAGCGCAGATCACTGATTTTGCACTTGCAGTGGCTGAACGTTTCGATGCGCATGTTCTTGGGGTGCATGCAGAAACGCTTGCTGCAGTGCCACTGATTGCGCCCATGGAAATCCCCGACCCGGCAGCCATCGAGGCACTGCAGGCGGCCTCCCGACGAGAGACGGCCGAAATCGGAAGGATCTTCCGCGACCGCGTTGCCCGCGCCGGCCGCTCCGCCGACTGGCGCAGCTTCGTGTCCACAGCAGGCTACGCCGCATCCTCCGTCATGGAAGCCGTGCGTGCCGCCGACCTGGTGGTCGTAAGCCAGGGCAATCCCGCCAACGACAGCCGCACGGAGCTTGAAAACCTGCTCTTCGACAGCGGCCGCCCGGTGCTGCTGGTGCCCTACATCATGAAGGAGCCGAAGGCGATCAGGCGGGTGATGATCGCCTGGAACGGCTCGCGCGAGGCGGCCCGCGCAACCTTTGATGCAATGCCGTTTCTCAAGAACGCCGACAGCGTCGAGATCTTCTGCGTCGATCCTCCGGAGCGGCCAAACGAGGTGCCGCACATGGCGGGCGTCGAGTTGGCCCAGGCGCTTGCTCGCCATGATGTAAAGGTCACGCTCACGACTCAGGACGGTGGCGGCGTATCGGCGGCAACGGCAATCGAAAACCGTTTGGCCGACAACAGCGTCGATCTGCTGGTCATGGGCGCCTACGGCACCTCGCGCTGGTGGGAAATGCTGTTTGGCGGGGTGACGCGCAGCCTGCTCGAATCGATGACGGCACTGTCGTTGATGTCGCGTTGAGCAAGACGGGAGCGGAGACTGGAGGAGACGACCGTCGACAATGACGGCGGTCTTGCCGCATGCAGTTATCCCACTGCTGTTTGACGACGATCGGCTTGCCATGCCGCGGGACTTGCCGTTATTAGCCAGAGCCAACGCAGCTCTCGCGATTGGCAGCCATCATGTCTCTTCCAGAAAAAGCCTTCCCCGTTTCCTGGGATCAGTTTCACCGTGACGCCCGGGCGCTTGCGTGGCGCCTTGCCGGCCTCAGCCAGGATTTTCACGCGATCGTCTGCATTACGCGCGGCGGTCTCGTCCCGGCTGCCATTATCTCGCGGGAGCTGAACATCCGGCTGATCGAAACCGTCTGCATCGCCTCCTACCATGATTACGTCAACCAGGGTGAAATGAACCTGTTGAAAGGCATCACGCCAGAGCTGGCAGTCAATGGCGGCGAAGGTGTGCTCGTGGTTGATGATCTCACCGACACGGGCAAGACGGCGTCGGAAGTGCGCGAGATGCTGCCGAAGGCACATTTTGCCTGCGTTTACGCAAAGCCGAAGGGTGTGCCGACCGTCGATACCTTCATCACTGAGGTCAGCCAGGACACCTGGATCTATTTCCCCTGGGATCTCGGCTTCACCTACCAGGAGCCAATCGCCAAGGGACCGAAGGGCTGATATCTTTCGGGGACGACGACGGCTTCGTCCGAGCGCCCTCCCCGGCTTCTTTATCCTCCTTTTCCTCTTGTAGACCAATCTGCAACACTTCCTTCTTCATGCGAGTTGTGGCTTCTCTCTGGCTGTGCATGAAGATCGCCTTGCGCCGCTCCACGTTTAAGCGGAGTGGCGCAAATCACTGACTTTTCTGATTCTTTTCCCTGTCCCCGTTTTCCACAGGTCACTGACACAATATCTTGTGGTTAAGAATGTGTGGCGACCTACGCCTTGACGAATCTGACGGCACGGATGAAATTGCCTCACGTGTTGCAGCGGCGACGGAACCGAACGTAACGAGGCCGGTTCTTTCAGCAGGTTTGAGCAGGAGACTGTACACTGGCGGGACGTCCATGACGGCCGCTTGCCAGAGCGATTTCTTGCGCCTTCACACCGGAAGCAGCAGGTGTTGGCACTGGTAAAAAGAGGCTATTAACGCTATATTTAGTGTTGCGGCCGACCATCAACACAAGATACAGGTTGGACATCCCAGATGATTCACCTGGACGAAGGATCACCCGGCTGCCCATGATGGCGAGCAGCCGGACCGAATATTTGTGCCCGTGACGGGCCAGCAGACGAGGGACAAAGGCAATGCGCATCGAACGTCGTTTCACCACGCCGGAAACAGGCGCCTATGGCGGGATCGAATTCCGCAAGGCGGTCAGCGAGATTCGCAATCCCGACGGCTCCATCGTCTTCCGGCTGGCCGATATCGACGTCCCGGCGCAGTTTTCGCAGGTCGCGACCGACGTCTTGGCGCAGAAGTATTTCCGCAAGGCTGGCGTGCCGGCGCGGCTGAAGAAGGTTGAAGAGAACGACGTCCCTTCGTTCCTTTGGCGTTCCGTTGCTGACGATAAGGCGCTTGCCACGCTGCCGGAAGACCAGCGCTATGGCTCCGAAACCGATGCGCGCCAGGTCTTTACCCGTCTTGCCGGCACCTGGACCTACTGGGGCTGGAAGGGCGGCTATTTCTCGTCGGAAGACGATGCCTCAGCCTTCATGGACGAGCTGGCCTATATGCTCGCCACGCAGCGCGTTGCCCCGAACTCCCCGCAGTGGTTCAACACCGGCCTGCACTGGGCCTATGGCATTGATGGCCCTGGCCAGGGCCATTTCTACGTCGACCCCTTCACCGGCAAGCTGGTGAAGTCGAAGTCGGCTTACGAGCATCCGCAGCCACATGCCTGCTTCATCCAGTCCGTCGGCGACGACCTCGTCAACGAGGGCGGCATCATGGATCTGTGGGTCCGCGAAGCGCGCCTGTTCAAATACGGCTCCGGCACCGGTTCCAACTTCTCGCATCTGCGCGGTGAAGGCGAGAAGCTGTCAGGTGGCGGCAAGTCGTCCGGCCTGATGAGCTTCCTCAAGATCGGCGACCGTGCAGCGGGCGCCATCAAGTCGGGCGGCACGACCCGTCGCGCGGCCAAGATGGTCGTCGTCGACATCGACCATCCGGATATCGAGGAATACATCAACTGGAAGGTCAAGGAAGAGCAGAAGGTCGCCGCCCTCGTTACCGGCTCCAAGATCGTCGCCAAGCACCTGAAGGCGATCATGAAGGCCTGCGTCAACTGCGAAGGCGACGGCGACGACTGCTTCGACCCGAACAAGAACCCCGCCCTGAAGCGCGAGATCAAGGCCGCCAAGAAGGACATGGTTCCGGAAAACTATGTCGGCCGCGTCATCCAGTTCGCGCGCCAGGGCTACAAGGACCTTGAGTTCAAGACCTATGAC
>JAEWOP010000250.1 GCA_023399635.1 Pseudomonadota bacterium | reverse complement strand
ACTCTACAGGCTCTTTATCCACGGTTCCTCCAGCGCGCCTCCCTCTATGTAAAGCCCATTCGCTGCGGCTTCACAAGCGCAGCTGCCGCTGCTGCTTGAAAAGGTTCCTGATCTGCGCCATGTCGTGGCAAACCGGAGACCACCTCTGATGTCCACCCGCCTCTACGAACACGACATCTTCCTGGAACACCGCACACCGGAGGGACATCCGGAACGCGCCGACCGTTTGCGGTCGCTGGCGATCGCGCTCCAGCATCCGAATTTCGAGAAGCTAGACCGGAAGCAGGCGCCACAGGCGAACGAGGATGCGGTGCTGCTGGCCCATCCGGAAGAGCACCTGCGCTCCGTGATGCGCGAGATCCCTGAAGAGGACGAGGTCCACCAGATCGAAGCCGATACCTATGTGGGCCCAAAGAGCCTGCAGGTGGCTTTGACGGGCATCGGCGGTGCGATGGCGGCCGTAGACGACGTCTTTACCGGCGCGGTGGACAACGTCTTCGTTGCGGCCCGGCCACCGGGGCATCACGCCGAGAAGATGAAGGCGATGGGATTTTGTTTGTTTAACAACGCGGCCATCGCCGCACGGCATGCGCAAAAGACCTATGGCGTGGAACGGGTCGCGATCGTCGATTGGGATGTGCATCACGGCAACGGGACCCAGGACATCTTCTGGGACGATCCGTCGGTCCTGTTCTGCTCGACACACCAGATGCCGCTCTACCCTTGGACGGGGACGAAAGACGAGACCGGGACCAAGGGAAATGTTGTAAACGCCCCACTGGAGCCTCATTCTGCCGGAGATCATTTCCGCGATGCGTTCAAGACGCGCGTGCTGCCGGCGCTCGAAAATTTCCGCCCTGACTTCCTCATCATCTCCGCCGGCTTCGACGCTCATCACAGGGACCCGCTCGCGCAGATCAATCTCATCGGGGACGATTTCGACTGGGCGACGGGCCGGCTGATGGAGATCGCGGGCAAGTATTCCAGCAACAGGCTTATCAGCCTGCTGGAGGGTGGGTATGATCTGGAAGGTCTCGCCGAATCGGCCGGACTTCACATTTGCAGGCTGATGAGGGGCTGACGATGAGCGAGACTGGGGCAACCATTGATGTCAGCGGCTATACGTTCGAGAAGGCGGTGGCTGAACTGGAAACCATCGTGGCACGGCTGGAGCGGGGTGATGTCGCCCTCGACGAATCGATTGCCATCTACGAGCGCGGCGAAGCTCTGAAGAAGCACTGCGAGAAGCTCCTGACGGCGGCGGAAAACCGTATCGAGAAGATCCGGCTTGATCGTTCAGGCAAGCCGCAGGGCGTCGAGCCCCTCGACGGCGAGTAGTTCAACATTAGTTGAAGCTTTGAGAATCTTCACGGCTCGTCGTCCACAAAGCGATTGACGGGCTCTGCCCACCTCCCCATGATAGCGGCATCTGAATGATTGCTTTTTGGGAGGAACAATCGTGAAATCAAAGAAAATCAAGTTCATGCTCGCGGCGACCCTGGCGGTTTCCGCAACGTTTGCAGCTACGGGCACGCGGGCGCAGGAGTTCATCAACGTCCTGACCGGTGGCACCTCGGGCGTTTATTATCCGCTCGGCGTCGCGCTGTCGGAGATCTATGGCGAGAAGATTGAAGGTGCACGCACGCAGGTGCAGGCCACCAAGGCTTCTGTTGAGAACCTCAACCTCCTGCAGGCCGGTCGCGGCGAGATCGGCTTCTCGCTTGGCGACTCCGTCCAGATGGCATGGGAAGGTGACACGGAAGCAGGCTTTCCAGGCAAGCTCGACAAGTTGCGCGGCATTGCCGGCATCTACCCCAACTACATCCAGATCGTCGCCAGCCAGGAGTCGGGCGTCAAGACGCTGGCGGACCTGAAGGGCAAGAGCCTTTCGGTCGGTGCGCCGAAGTCAGGTACCGAGATCAATGCCCGCGCCATCTTCGAGGCAGCCGGCATGTCCTATGAGGACCTCGGCAAGACCGAATACCTGCCGTTCGCCGAATCCGTCGAACTGATCAAGAACCGCCAGTTGGATGCCACCTTGCAATCCGCCGGCCTCGGCGTGGCCTCGATCCGCGATCTCGCAACGTCGCTGCCGATCAACGTTGTGGCCGTCCCAGCGGCGGAAGTAGAAAAGATCGGCTCCCCCTACCTGCCCGTGGTGATCCCCGCTGGCACCTATGACGGCCAGACGGAAGACGTCGAAACCGCAGCCGTCGGCAATTTCCTCATCACACACGAAGGCGTTTCCGAAGAGACGGTCTACCAGATGACAAAGCTTCTCTTCGAAAACCTCGACCGCCTGGCTGCTTCGCATGCCGCCGCAAAGGCAATCGATCCGAAGAAGGCGCTCGACGGCATGCCGGTACCGCTGCATCCAGGCGCCGAGCGCTACTACAAGGAAGCCGGGATCATGCAATAACCGAGCCTCGTGCTCATATCCCCGCGGCGATCCGACTTCGCCGCGGGGATTTTTGTTCTCTAGCGACTATTCGAGGGACGGATGACCGATCTTGCAGCGGTGGAAAGCACGCCAGCAGCGCATTCTGCGGAAGAGGCGATTGAGGGCCTGCCAGCCGGCTTCGGTGATGGCCTCAGCGGCAAGATAGCGTTCTGGATCGCCTTCTGCTTTTCCCTGTTCCAGCTGTGGACGGCTGCCTATGGCACGCTCCCAAGCCAGGTGGTGCGGGCAATGCATGTCGGCTTCCTGCTGCTGCTCGGCTTTGTGCTGATCGGAAACCTCGTCGCAAAAACAAACGTCGGGAAGCTGTGGTTCTGGGGGCTTGGTCTCCTCGGCTTCCTCACCGGCATCTATAACTGGGTCTTCTACAACGACCTGATCCTGCGAAGCGGCTTCCACACACCGCTCGACCTGACGGTCGCGACGGTGATGATCGTGCTGGTGTTTGAAGGCGCGCGGCGGCTTATGGGCCTGCCGCTGACCGTGATCGCCGCGATCTTCCTCGCCTACTGCTTCTTTGGCCAATATTTCCCGCCGCCCTTCATCCACCGCGGATACGACTTCGAACTGATTATCGAACATTTCGGCTTTGGTACCGAAGGCATCTACGGCACGCCGATCTATGTATCAGCAGCCTACATCTTCATCTTCGTCGTCTTCGCCGCCTTCCTGGAACGGGCGGGCATGCTGGCCCTATTCAACGACTTCGCGCTCGGCCTCGTCGGCTCCTGGCGAGGCGGTCCCGCGCAAGTCTGCGTTCTTTCGTCTGCTCTGATGGGGACCATCTCCGGTTCCGGCGTCGCAAACGTGGTTGCCAGCGGCCAGTTCACCATCCCCCTGATGAAGCGCTTCGGCTTCCGCTCGGCCTTTGCCGGTGGCGTTGAGGCCACCTCATCGATGGGCGGTCAGATCATGCCGCCGGTGATGGGCGCGGTTGCTTTCATCATGGCGGAGACGCTCAATCTGCCTTACGCGGAAATCGTCAAGGCCGCGATCATTCCAGCCGTTCTTTATTTCGGCGTCTGCTTCTGGACGGTTTACCTGGAGGCAGGCAAGGCAGGATTGAGCGGCATGAGCAAGGCCGAGCTTCCCAACCCGTGGCTGGCCGTCAAGCAGCATTGGCCGCTGGTGCTGCCGCTCGCAGCCCTCGTCTACCTGCTCTTTGCGGGCTACACGCCGATCTTTGCCGGAACGATGGGGCTTGCCCTTGTCGTGGTTCTGATCCTCGGCATGCCGATTGCAGCGCGCATAGGGCCCTTCGCCTTCCGCATCGTCTTTTGGCTCGCACTCGGTCTTGCGGCAGCATCGTTCCTGAAGTTCGGCGTCAATTTCCTGCTGCTCGTGATCCTGGGCCTGATTGCCCTCTGCTTTTTCATCAACGGTGGCCGCGAGACGCTCGGGATCTGCCGCGACGCGATGGCCGAAGGCGCCAAGAACGCGCTGCCCGTCGGCATTGCCTGCGCGATCGTCGGGATTGTCATCGGAACGCTGACCCTGACCGGGATCGCTTCCACCTTCATCGGTTTCATTATCCGCGTGGGCGAAGACAGCCTGTTCCTCTCGCTCCTGCTGACGATGATCACCTGCCTCATCCTCGGCATGGGCATCCCCACCATCCCCAACTATATCATCACGTCCTCGCTTGCCGGCCCTGCCCTTCTCGAGCTCGGCGTTCCGCTCCTCGTCAGCCACATGTTCGTCTTCTATTTCGGCATCATGGCGGACCTGACGCCGCCGGTCGCCCTCGCCTGCTTTGCCGCAGCGCCGATGGCCAAGACATCGGGACTGAAGATCTCGTTACAGGCGACAAAACTCGCGCTTGCGGGGTTCATCGTGCCGTTCATGGCGGTTTATACACCGGCACTGATGCTGCAGGATGCGGGGCCGATGGCGGCCGCCTGGGGTTATCCGGTCGAAGTCGCCTATGTCTTCCTCAAAGCCTGTTTCGGAATCGCACTTGGGGGCGCGGCCGTGGTGGGCTTCCTGTTTGCGCCGCTGGCCATGTGGGAACGCGTACTTGCCTTTGCCGCCGGCGCCTGCACCATTATTGCTCTTCCGCTGACGGACGAGATCGGCTGGGCTCTCGGCATCGTCGTGATCGTGCAACACTGGTTCCGCTCGCGCCGCAAGATGCACATTCCTGCCACGTCATGAGCCTTTGTGTCCTCGCCGGCGGCAAGGCACTGGTTCTCGCCGTCTCGGTCTTCACCCTCTCCTGGACCCATTCGGTGCAGAAGACGGAGTGGCGCGAGGACTGGAAGGTTACGCCCGTGGGGCTGCAACTAACGCAAGCTGCGGTAAAGGGCTCCGGCGCGGGCATGGAGCCGGGAGATGATGCCGTTCTGAAGGATGGCTGGTGGGTGTGGCAGCCGAAACTGGCGCCGCAAACCTCCATTCACCTGGCCGCCTCCGGGCAAACCCCGAGTGCCTGGCGCCTTTGCCACGCCGACGGGTGTCTTGAACTTGGGGCAGAAGCCGGCGCTGCTTCGGTGCTCAAGCCTTGCCCGGCTCCCTAAGGCAACACACTGTCACCGTTTTGATCGCTTGGCGGCCACTGCCGGCAGGGGTAGCATCGCCGCACAAAGGAGATCACTATGTCCTTCTTCCCCGGCACCGACCCTGATCCGGGCGACAGCTTCGCCTGCGACGCGATCGAAAACCTGATCATTCCGCGCTCAAGCGACATTGGCGGCTTCTCCGTGCGCCGTGCGCTCCCGTCGCGGCAGAGGCGGTTGGTGGGACCGTTCATCTTCTTTGATCGCATGGGACCCGCGCTCCTGCGTGCCGATGACGCTCTCGACGTGAAGCCGCATCCACATATTGGATTGTCCACGGTGACCTATCTCTTCGACGGCGAGATCAAGCACCGCGACAGTCTCGGCACGGAACTGGTCATCAAGCCGGGTGACATCAACCTGATGACGGCTGGGCGCGGGATTGTTCATTCGGAGCGGACGCCGGAGAACCTGCGTGGCCATCCTCATTCCGTATCTGGTTTGCAGACCTGGCTGGCGCTTCCCGACGATCGGGAGGAGATCGATCCAGCTTTTTCTCATACCGGCGTGGATGCCATGCCCGTTATCGAGGATGGCGGGGCAACGGGACGCGTGGTGATCGGTCATTTCGCCGGGGAAACCGCTCCCGTACCGAGTTTCACCGACACCCTCTACGTTGACCTGCGCCTAGAAGCCGGCAGATCCTTCCCGTTCCCGGCTGATCACGAGGAGCGTGCGCTCTATATCCTATCGGGAGGACTGGAGATCGCGGGGGACCTCTTCGCCGCAGATCAATTGCTGGTGTTCCGCCAGGGTGACCAGATCACGCTGCAAGCGGGACCTCACGGCTGTCATCTCATGCTCTTCGGCGGCGCCGCGCTTAATACCAAGCGTTATATCTGGTGGAACTTCGTTTCGTCCTCAAAGGAGAGGATCGAGCAGGCGAAGGAAGAATGGCGCAGCGGGCGCTTCGACATCGTGCCGGGGGATGAAGAGGAGTTTGTGCCTTTGCCCCAGAAATGAAATCCGTTAAGGCACTTACTTGAAAAAGCCCACATCCTCCTCATGTTGGAGGGATCGTCCGCATCAGGAAAGAGCAGAGAAGGCCAGATTTCGTGACACCTCTTCCACAGACGCCGCTGCTCGACACCATCAAATTTCCTGCAGACCTGAGGATGATCGAGGACCGGGACCTGCCGCAGCTTGCGCGCGAGGTTCGTGACGAGATGATCGATGCCGTCTCCAGGACCGGCGGACATCTCGGCGCTGGGCTGGGCGTGGTTGAACTCACCATCGCGATCCACAAGGTGTTCAACACCCCGGACGACCGGCTGATCTTCGATGTCGGCCACCAGTGCTACCCCCACAAGATCCTGACCGGGCGGCGGGACCGCATCCGCACGCTTCGCCAGGAAAACGGCATTTCCGGCTTCACGCGTCGGGCTGAGAGCGAATACGATCCTTTCGGAGCTGCGCATTCCTCGACTTCAATTTCCGCCGGCCTCGGCATGGCCGTCGCCTCCGACCTTTCCGGCTCCAAGCGCAATGTCATCTCGGTGATCGGCGACGGAGCGATGTCGGCCGGCATGGCCTATGAGGCGCTCAACAATGCCGGTGCACTTGACGCACGGCTGATCGTCATCCTCAACGACAACGATATGTCGATCGCTCCACCGACCGGTGCGATGAGCGCTTACCTTGCGCGTTTGGCGTCAGGCAGAACCTATATGGGCGTGCGCGAGATCGGCAAGAAGCTGACCGCCTATCTCGGCAAGGGCGTCGACCGCGCCATCACCCGCGCAGTCGAACATGCCCGGGGCTACGTGACCGGCGGGACAATGTTCGAGGAGATGGGTTTCTACCACATCGGGCCGATCGACGGGCACTCCTTCGAGCATTTGCTGCCGATCCTGCGAAACGTACGCGACAATGCCCGCGGTCCCGTCCTGATTCATGTCTGCACCCAGAAGGGCAAAGGCTATCCCCCGGCGGAAGCGGCCGCTGACAAGTATCACGGCGTCAACAAGTTCGACGTCATCACCGGGACGCAGGCGAAGGCGAAGCCGAATGCGCCGAGTTATACCAGCGTGTTCGGCGAAGCCCTGGTGCAGGAGGCGCGCCTTGACGAGAAGATCGTCGGCATCACCGCCGCCATGCCGAACGGCACTGGGATCGACAAGTTGGCGGACGTCTTCCCGTCCCGTACCTTTGACGTCGGCATTGCAGAGCAGCACGCCGTCACGTTTGCAGCCGGCCTGGCGGCGGAAGGCTTCAAGCCCTTCTGCGCGCTTTACTCGACCTTCCTGCAACGGGGCTATGACCAGGTCGTTCACGATGTGGCCATCCAGGGTCTCCCGGTGCGCTTCCCGATCGACCGGGCAGGCTTTGTCGGCGCCGATGGTCCGACCCATGCCGGCTCCTTCGACACGACCTTCCTTGCCGCCCTACCAGGAATGGTCGTGATGGCGGCTGCCGACGAGGCCGAACTGAAGCACATGGTTCGCACCGCGGCTGCCTATGACGAAGGCCCGATTTCCTTCCGCTATCCGCGCGGCGAAGGCGTCGGCGTGGAGATGCCGGAGCGTGGCCAGATTCTCGAAATCGGCAAGGGACGGATTATCAAGGAGGGCAGCAAAGTGGCATTGTTGTCCTTCGGCACCCGCTTGAAGGACTGTCTGCTGGCTTCGGAAGATCTCGATGCCGCCGGGCTTCCCACCACTGTGGCTGACGCCAGGTTTGCAAAGCCACTGGACCGTGATCTCATACGGCAGCTGGCGCGGCATCACGAGGTGCTGGTCACGATCGAAGAGGGTGCAGCGGGCGGTTTCGGCGCCCATGTCCTCCACTTCCTGTCCGCAGAAGGGCTGCTCGATCACGGGTTGAAGATCCGTACGATGGTGTTGCCGGATGTCTGGATGGAACAGGCAAGCCCGGATGTCATGTATGCCAAGGCTGGCCTCGACCGCGCCGGCATCGTCAGCACCGTCTTCAATGCCCTTGGCCACAAGCAGATCGGTATCGGCGCCGCCAGCTAATAAGCTGATGACGAGACCAGATAGCAAAACGGCCGGTTGAACCGGCCGTTTTCGTTTGTGATGCGTCTTGCGTCTTAGAACTCTTCCCAGTTGTCCTCACTGGGTTTGGCGGCGGTGGACGCATTGCCGAAGGCGGCGCTTAGCTTGCCGTGAAGCGCATTGGCAGGTGACGGCGCTGGCCGAGAGCTGTTTGATGCCGCGACTGGACCCCGGCTCGGGACCACCTTGTCAGCAGGTCTTGCGGCAGAGGCGATTGTGGGAGCAGCAGTTGCGGCGGTCGCGACTGGATTCGGTGCAGTTACCTTGGCCGGAGCCTTGCCCGCGGTGGCTTGGCCTGCCGGCGCCCCGAGATTGAACTGCCGCAAGAGGCTGTTCAGGGACTCCGCTTCGCTTGCCAGCGAATGGCTCGCGGCGGTCTGCTGCTCGACCATCGCCGCGTTCTGCTGCGTTCCCTGGTCCATGGTATTGACAGCGAGGTTGATCTCCTGGAGCCCGGTCGATTGCTCGCGGGTAGAGGTGACGATCGCCTTGATGTGTTCGTTGATCTCCTGAACCTCGCCGACGATCGCTTCCAGCGCCTTGCCGGTTTCGCCGACAAGAGCCACACCTGAATCTACCTGTTCGGAAGACGTGGTGATCAGGGCCTTGATCTCCTTCGCCGCATTGGCGGAGCGCTGAGCAAGCTCGCGCACCTCCTGGGCGACGACCGCAAAGCCCTTGCCCGCCTCTCCGGCGCGTGCTGCTTCCACGCCCGCGTTGAGCGCCAGCAGGTTTGTCTGGAAGGCGATGTCGTCGATGACGCTGATGATATTGATGATCTCGCCGGAGGACTTGGAGATCTCACCCATGGCGCTGACGGCGCGGCGCACGACGTCGCCAGACTTTTCTGCGCCGGCGCGCGCACGTTCGACGCGCTGACCGACGTCTTCGGCCCGCTTGGCCGCATCCTTGACGGTGATGGTGACTTCTTCGAGCGCCGCCGCAGTCTGCTCGACCGACGCGGCCTGCTGTTCCGTGCGACGAGCGAGATTGTCGGCAGCCACGCGGATTTCATCGGCACCAGCATTGATGGCGGCAGCATTGGAACCGACGGTCTGGAGGGCCGCCTGGAGCTTTGCGACCGCCTCGTTGAAATCTGTGCGCAGGCGGTCCAGGCTGCCTGCGAATGGCGTGGTGATGCGCGACGCAACGTCTCCATTGGAGAGCCCGGCGAGCGCTTTGGCGAGCGTGTCCACGGCGAACTCGATCTGGCTTGCTTCCTTCGCCTTCAGTTCGTCATTGCTCATGCGCTCGCGATCTGCAGCGGCACGCGTAGCCGCGCCATCGCGCTCCAGACGAAGTTTCTCGATAGCCGCATCCTTGAACACTGCGACAGCCTGGGCCATGTGTCCCACCTCGTCGCCGCGGTCGAGCGCCGGAACCTCAATGTCGTGGTTGCCACCGGCAAGTTGCGACATGGCTTCCGTCATGCCGACGATCGGCGTGACGATGGCCCGCGACAAGGCCCAGACGAGGCCCGTTGCGATGACGCCGGCCGCGGCGCCGCCGATCAGCAGTGCCATCATGACGTTCCATTGCGCGGCTTCCTGCCGCGCCTGCATCACATCGGTCAGCGCAACCACATCCTGCTTGATCTTCATTGCCGCGTCGCGGAACGCATCCAGTTGCCCCTTGGTGCCCGAGGCAACGATCTCGCTTAGGGGCGCATCGGTTGTCTTTGCAGCAGTCATCTGCGGCTCGCTGAGTTCCTTGTGGAAGACATCAGCAGACGCGCGCATCTGGTCGAGCGAGGCAACGAGTGCGGGCTGATCTGCAGCCGCTTTCTTCGCGCTCTCGATCTCGGAGATCATCTTTTCGCGCTCGGCGAAGACGGCGTTGTAGGTGCTGTCACTGCGAAACAGCAGATAGCCGCGCTGGTTGACGGCCTGCTCGAGCAGGGCTTCGAAGGCATTGTCGACGTGGCGAAGAATGCTGTTCGCCCGTGTCTGCTCCACTGATGCACGTGTCGAGTTAACCACCTGCCAAAACACGCCAGCCGACGCCAACAGGCAGACGGACATCACCGCGGCGAATGTGGCGATGAGCTTCTTGTTCAGGGATAGATTTCTGAGTGACATGTTGTTCTGCCGTGAATGACTGCGCGATTGGGAGGTCCGAAGTGATTTCGGGCGGTCGAAGACAGCGACGCCGATTTCATGGCGTCGTACCGACAGAACCGTATCCGCCTTAACATTCCATTGAGAGCGACGGCGGATTTTGTTGCAGATCTCAAGGACCGCGACCACTCGTGGCAGAGGCCTTGCACATCAGGCAAAAGCGACCCATTGAAGCGTTATGTCGCCCAAACCCAAAGCCGAACGGCTCGACCAGATCCTCGTCCTTCGCCATCTCTTCGCAAGCCGCTCACGTGCGCGTGACGCCGTGCTTCGCGGGACAGTCAAGGTCGACGGGGAGACCATCACGAAGCCGGGACAGATGTTCGACCCAACCGTGGTCCTGGAGATCGATGACCCCGCGCAAGGCTATGTGTCCCGGGCAGCACTCAAGCTGATCGCGGCACTGGACCACTTTAGCCTGGATGTCGGCGGCAAATCCTGCCTCGATGTCGGCGCGTCCACGGGCGGCTTCACGCAGGTTCTTCTCGAGCGTGGCGCAGAGCACGTAACGGCCATAGATGTGGGCCACGGACAGATGCATCCGCAGCTTGTGGGAGACCCACGAGTCACCAATCTTGAAGGCCTTAACGCGCGCGAACTCATAGGCGAAGAACTTGGCGGCAGGTCCGTATCCGTCGTGGTTTCCGATGTTTCCTTCATCTCACTCAAGCTGGCGCTGCCGCCGGCGTTGAATCTGGCGGAGATCGGTGCCATATGCGTGCTTCTCGTGAAGCCGCAATTTGAGGCAGGACGAGATGCGATCGGCAAAGGCGGTCTTCTCCGACAACCTGAAACAGCACCGGCCATTGCCGCCGATCTTGAGCGTTGGCTGACACACGAAATCGGATGGACCAGTCTTGGCGTAATCCTCTCCCCGATCGCGGGCGGTGACGGCAACCAGGAATTCCTGCTTGCAGGACGAAAGACATGACAACGGAAACAGTGACCATCACCCGGCTGGGGGCCAAGGGCCACGGGATCGCCCATGGCCCGAATGGGCCGATCTTCGTCCCGCATGCGCTGCCGGGGGAGACTGTCGCGATCGCGCTCAATGGCAACCAAGGCACCATGATCTCAGCCTCGGCAGCGTCTCCCGATCGCATCGCGCCGCCCTGCCGGCATTTCGACCCGGATCGTGACGCCTGCGGCGGCTGCGTTCTACAGCACGTCGCCGACGCACCCTATCGTGCATTCAAGCGCGAACTTGTTGTGGATGCGCTGAAGGCCAAAGGTCTGGATGGTCCCGTCGAGCCGCTGATCAACTGCACGGCAGGGCAGCGCCGCCGTGTGGTGTTTTCCGCGCGTATGACAGAGAAGGGCCTGCTGCTGGGCTTCAACCGCGCCGAAACCAATCACATCATCTCCATCGAGGAATGTCCCATTGCCTCGCCTGGAATCGTAACCCGGCTGCCTGCAATCCGCCTGGTCGCGGCAACGCTTGCAAGTGGTTCGGCGGCGTTCCGGCTGACGGTGACGGAGACGCTGTCCGGACTGGATCTCGCAGCCGAGGGGGCAAAGCCGCTGGCGGAAAAACAGCGCCGGCAGGTCATCGAGGCGATGCTTGCCGCCAAGGGCTTTGCGCGCATTTCCGTCAACGGCGAGGTTCTGGTCGAGCCGCAAAAGCCTGTTATCGACTTTGGCGGCGTGCTTGTTTCCCCTCCTCCCGGAGCCTTCATGCAGGCGACAAAAGAGGCCGAAGACGCCATGGCGGAGCTGGTGCTGTCCCATATTGGCAAGGCGAAGCGTGTGCTGGACCTGTTTGCCGGCTCCGGCACCTTTGCCCTGCGGCTGGCGAAAAAGGCGCGGGTGCATGCCGTGGAGGGCGAGGAGAAGCCGCTCAAGGCGCTCGACCATGCCGCTCGAAACACCCAGGGCCTGAAACCGGTCACTATTGAAAAGCGAGACCTGTTCCGCCGACCGCTGACCGCGCAGGAGCTCAAGGTCTTCGATGCCGTCGTCTTCGACCCGCCGCGCGCGGGCGCCGAGGCGCAGGTGACGGAACTGGCGCGATCCGGTGTCCGCAAGATTGCCGCCGTGAGTTGCAATCCACTGACGCTTGCGCGGGATCTTCGAGTGCTCGTGGACATTGGGTATGCGGTGCGATCTGTCACCCCGATCGACCAGTTCTTATGGTCGACCCATGTCGAGGTCGTCGCTCTTCTGGAACGATAGTCTCGGCTCGTCCTGCCGATGCAACCTTCTGCTTCCTCCGGTTGATGCACCGGTTGGTTGCAGACCGACATCCCTGATGCAATCATAGATACTATCTCCAAACGGGAGATAACCATTGGCTGTATCAACAGGGGACTGTCATGACTGACATTGCCATGCATGGCCATGGCGTTCGCGGCATGAAACGCGAGACGCTGCATTCCTTTGACGGCATTGGAGATCCAGGGAAGTTCGGGACGATGTTCCCGCACCTTGTTCCGCTCCATGCAGACGACGATGCCTTGTTCGAACTAGCAAAGGCGATGAGGGACACGGGTCAGGCGGGGGAGAACCCGGACGCGGCGGGCGACAATCCGGATATCCCGGCGGGTTATACCTATCTCGGCCAGTTTATCGACCACGACATCACGTTGGACATGACGCCTCTTGACCAGCAACGGGCGGATCCGAAAGCGACGCAGAACTTCCGCACGCCGGCCCTGGATCTGGATTCGCTTTACGGCGACGGTCCAGGCATCCATCCCTATCTTTATCAGCGCGACCCGGACACCTTCGCCATCGCGCCGAAGATGCTGATCGGCCCTACCAGTCAATCGCGAGACCAGAACGGCGTACAGATACCGTCACTGCCCAACGACCTGCCGCGCAACTAGGTGGGGCACGCGCTGATTTTCGACGAGCGCAACGACGAGAACCTGCTGGTCGCGCAGATGCATCTGCTGATGCTGAAGTTTCACAATGCAGTGGTGGAGTGGTTGAAGAAAAATGGCTCACCCTTGAAGGGGACAGGGCTGTTTCTCGAGGCCCGTCGCATCGTCACGTGGCACTACCAGTGGATCGTTCTCTTCGACTTTGTCGAGCGGCTGACAGAGCCGGGCCTGATCAACAAGATCCGGAAGGACGGGCGCCGCTTCTATCGCTTCAAGCTCCGTCCCTACATGCCGGCAGAGTTCGCAGCAGCCTGCTATCGTCTCGGCCATTCCATGGTTCGGGAGACCTACAGCCACAACAGGGTGTTCGGCCCGGAAGACGGAACGATTGCCAATGGAAGCCTGGGCCTGCTCTTCTTCTTTACTGGCAAATCCGGCAGGATTGTTGGCGAACTGGCACCCGAACCCGCTGAGCCTCCACCATCGCCCCTAAAGCAACTCCCCTCGAACTGGGCCATCGACTGGCGACGATTCTTCGACGTCGAGGGCGAAGGCGGCCCGGACTTTGGCTTCAACTTCTCGCGCAAGCTTGATCCCTTCATCGCTCCTTCGCTGCACAGGCTGCCAGGACTGCGCGACGATCCGACCGAGCAGGAAGAACGGGAGGCCAATCTTGCTTTCCGCAATCTCCGCCGTGGTGTGCAGATCGGACTTCCTTCAGGCCAGGCCGTCTGTCGCGCGATGAACATCGAGCCGATGAAGCCTGACGAGATTGCCGCAGGTCCCGATGGGGCGGTGGCAGCGAAGCATGGCCTGCATGAGGCAACGCCGCTCTGGTATTATGTGCTCAAGGAAGCGGAGCATTACCATCAGGGTCGAAGGCTGGGCCCCATGGCCTCCACCATTGTGGCGGAAACCTTTCTCGGGATAATCCACGGCGACCGCGAATCCTTCCTATGGCAAAGGTCCAATTGGAAGCCGGAACTGCCATGCCGCGACGAGGGCCACTTCACGATGGCCGATCTCATCCGCTTTGTGGGTGACATCAACCCGATCGGTCCGTAGCTCGATGCCATAGAGAGAACCGGAGGCCGTTCAGGCCTTCCGGCTCATGAAGGCTTCGAAGGCGGCACGCGCTTCGGCGCTGCGCAACTGGTTGGTGAAGTGAACGAGCTCTTCATCCATGCGTGCAACCACATCGTCTCCATTGCCGCGGATGAGGCTGCGGGCAATCTTCAGCGCATGTGGTGGTTTGGCGGCAAGACTGGCCGCCAACGCAAGCGTCTCGGCATCGACTGCCTCGGGAGCGACAATCTTCCAGATGATGCCGGCTTCCCGAGCTTGTTCTGCAGAGAACCCCTCTCCCGCCGCAAGCAGGGCGAAGGCACGCTGGTGGCCCATGACGCGGGGGGCGATCAGGCTGGAAGCAGCTTCCGGCACAAGCGCGAGATCGACGAAGGGAGTGCGGAAGAGACTGCGGTCGGAAGCGATCGTCATGTCGCAGTGAAGATGGATCGTGGTTCCGATACCGATCGCCAGCCCATCCACGCCCGACACCAGAGGCTTGGTACAGGTTGCAAGCGCATGGAGGAAGTCGGCGGCCGAGGGGCGTCCGCCGCCGCTCATGGCATAGGCGAGAAAATCGGCCATGTCATTGCCGGCGGAAAAGCAGCCCGGCGTGCCAAGAAAGGCGATGGCACGAACGTCGGCATGATTGTCAGCCTTGCGCAACGCCGAGGTCAGCCGTTCGTACATCGCGGTGGTGATCGCGTTCTTCTTTTCCGGGCGGTTGAACCGGATCACCATGACACCGGGACAGGCTTCCGGATGCTCGACAAGGACGTGTGGCTCGGTCATGGCTGCCCCCTCAAGCCAGAACCGCGCGGGCGGCCTGGAGGCTTTCTGCACCTTGGACCACCTGCTGCTTCAGAGCCGCCGTCTCCGGAAGGAGGTTTTCGGCAGCAAAGCGGCAGAGCGCCACCCGCCGATCAGTCATCCCGTCCTCCACCTGTGCCAGCGCACCCTTCGCAAGGTAGGCTCCGGTAAGCACCAGGCCGAACAGGCGCTGATATGGTGTCGCTCCGGCAAGTGCCTCGGCCATGTGCCCGTCGCCCTGCGCCTTCATGAGCCAAGCGGTGGAGGCCTCAAGATCATCGATGGCGGCGGCAAGACGCTCGGCCGTGAAGCCGAAACGGACGTCATTGGCTGACTGGACCCGCTCCGTGATCTGCTTCAGCTCGGAAATGAGGCCCTCAACCTGAGCGCCACCAGAAAGAGGCAGCTTGCGTGTGACGAGGTCGATCGCCTGAATGCCGTTCGTACCCTCATAGATCGGAGCGATGCGAGCATCGCGCAGATAGCGCGCCGCGCCGGTCTCCTCGATGAAGCCCATGCCACCATGGACCTGAATACCCAGTGACGCCACGTCTACGCCGGCATCGGTGGAGAAGGACTTGGCAATCGGTGTCAGCAGCGCCGCACGCTCCGCCCAGGCCTTCGCTTCCTCGCCCTCACTGTGGTGCGCCATATCCAATGCATGGGCGCAGGCATAGCAAATCGCGCGAGACCCCTGGGTCAGCGCCGTCATGGTCAGCAGCATGCGCGCGACATCGGGATGCTCTATGATCGGACTCATGCCCGAGCCCGTCCAGCCCGGCGCCTTGCCTTGCGTGCGTTCGCGGGCGAACGAGATTGCCTTTTGAGTAGCGGCCTCCGCGATTGCGACACCTTGGATGCCAACTGCGAGACGTGCATTGTTCATCATCGTGAACATGCAGGCTAGGCCCTTGTTTTCCTCGCCGATCAGCCAGCCGACAGCGCCCTTCTCATCGCCGAACTTGCCGTCGCCATAGATCATCGTGCAGGTCGGCGAGCCGTGGATGCCAAGCTTGTGTTCGATGGAGTGGCAGAAGACATCGTTGCGAGCACCGAGCGAGCCCTCATCGTTCACCAGGAATTTCGGCACGAGGAAGAGGGAAATTCCGCGCGTGCCGGCAGGCGCATCGGGCAGCCGTGCCAGAACAAGGTGGATGATGTTATCTGCAGCGTCGTGCTCGCCCCACGTGATGTAGATCTTCTGGCCGAAGATGCGGTAGGTCCCGTCGTCGCGGCGCTCGGCTCGGGTCTTAAGTACCCCGAGATCGGACCCCGCATGAGGCTCCGTCAGGTTCATCGTCCCCGTCCATTCACCCGAGACAAGCTTCTCAAGGTAGATTGCCTTGAGTTCATCGCTGCCGTGCTTGTGCAGAGCTTCAATCGCGCCCATGGTCAGCGTCGGCGCCAGCGCGAAGGCCATGGAAGCCGAGTTCCACATCTCAAGGGCCGCGACGTTGAGCATGTTCGGTAGGTTCTGGCCGCCGTACTCTTCGGGACCGGTCAGTCCGTTCCAGCCGCCTTCGCGCCAGGCACGATACAGGCCGGCCCAGCCATCAGGCGTCGTCACGACACCATTGGAAACTTTTGCACCCTGCCTATCGCCCACCTCGCCCAGTGGCGCCATTTCATTGGAGGCGAAGCGGCCAGCTTCGTCGATGATCGCTTCCAAGAGGTCCGGTCCAAGCTCCCCCAGCTTGCCTGCGGCCATGGCATCAGAAAGACCAGCGACGTGGTTGAGCGTGAAGGCAATATCTGCGACGGGGGCTTTGTACATGCGGGCGATCCTCCTCGTGACCGGTCGGGACGAGATTTAAGTCCCATGCGCTTTTTACGTAAACGTAAACCTCCTTGTCAATCTCACCGAAACCGCGGTTGCGTTTTCAGCGCATGGAAAAGCCCGCGGGAGCATAGCTTCCGCGGGCTTCCAATTTCCCCGACCTGCCGCTCAATAATAGGGCGACACGCAGGTCTGGCGCGGCCCGTGATAGGGCTGGAACGTGTTGGAATAGCTGTCATACGAGCGGTAGCGCGCATGACACCAATCGTAGTGGCGCGGATTGATCCCGCTTGCGCGATAAACGGGTGCAGCGCGGTAAACTGGCGCCGGTTCCACATAGCGCGGCGGAGCTGCAAGCGCGCCACCGATCAACGCGCCTGCACCGAAGGCTGCAAGCGGATACCAGTAACCATCATGATAGCGATGGCCATGACGATAATGGCGATAGCCACGATGGCCGCCATAGTAGCCGCGATGGCCCCGGTGACGCACCTGCGTGACATCTGACTGAACTTCAATTTTGGCTGCCGGAGCTGCGATAACCGGTAACGCTTGCGCCGGTACGACCGCCCCAGCGATCACCGTTGCCGACAGGGCGGCGACCGCGACCTTCCTGAACAGGTTTTTCATAGTTGTCTCCATCCAAGTTGACTGTCTGCGCTCCTGATCACCTGGCGACAAGCGTCGTTGGTGGTTTGGATGCGATCACCCTAGGAAACCCAAGCTGAACCGGCCATTAACGCGGGAACGAAGAAAAGGGTTCAACGACCGCGAAAAGCCGTTCGACAAGTGACAGCTTGTGAGGTTACACAAGTTGTCTGAAGCTTCGCCCGCGACGTCATAGTTTCCGCCCCAGCGAGGTGCGGCAAGGGACTTGGATACGGACGATTAACCAAGGCAGGATAGCTTCCCAGGAATAATTCCTGGGAGAACTCCAAGAGTGTCCACCGGCGGCAAGCTGCGCTACTTCGAAACGAATTCTCCAGCTCGGAGCAGGCCTGCAAGCCTGACTCCCCATTCCGATTTCTTAAGAACCGGGCGTATCGCCAGGCCGTTGGCAGAGCGGCAAACAGCAAAGCGTTACTTGACGCCCGAAGAGGTCGCGGAACGAACCGGACGGATCCTCACGCTCGCAGGCGAGACGACCCTCACTCGGATCAACTCTTTCCACCAGTCGATCCGTTTTCCCAAGGCGATCTTCTACCGGGTGTTTGAGGAGATCCCGCACCTTGGCTACTGCCACGTGACGACTGCCAGCACATCGTTTAACGCCAAAGAGCGCATCAACTGGTCGTTCTACCTCGCCAATTTCACGTCCGACATCAGCGAGACCTATCCATTCTTCGAACGCATTCGCAGCGGCAAGGGCCGGATGTATTTTGCCGTGGCGTTCGAGAAAGCGCCCGGCGACACTTTCCGGATCGACCGCTCGATGCGCAAGAACGGGCTGCTGTTTCGCACCTTCGATCCGCAAGAAGCCCTGCGGAACGTGCTGATGCTGGGTGCGCCGAACGACACCGTCCGGGCCATCGTCAAGAATAGCTAGTGACCTACGGCGGATTGCCGGTGACTACCATTCCGGGCTAGGAACGGCGCATGACGGCACACATCCTCCATATCAGTGACGGCGAAGCCGCAGCCATCGGAGCTGCGAGGCTCGTGCTGTCGGATGGTCGCCCCGTGGCGATTCCCACCGAAACGGTTTATGGCCTTGCCGCCGATGCCACCAACCCCGCCGCCGTTGCTCGAATCTTCGAGACAAAGGGCCGGCCGCAGTTCAATCCGCTGATCTGCCACATGGCCGATCTTGCCATGGCAGAGGACTATGCCCTTTTCGATCCGGTGTCCCGTCATCTCGCCGAAACCTTCTGGCCCGGTCCGCTGACGCTTATCTTGCCGCTCAAGCAGGCGTCCGGCATTCAGTCGCTTGCGACCGCGGGGCTTGATACGGTCGGCATACGTGTGCCAAAGGGTTTTGCCTCGGCGCTCATTCGCGCCTATGGAAAGCCGCTTGCGGCTCCGAGCGCAAACACCTCCGGCAAGATAAGCCCTACGCAGGCGCGCCATGTCGCCGAAGACCTTGGGGAGAAGCTGGACCTCATCATCGACGGGGAAGCTGCTCCAGTGGGCGTTGAGTCCACCATCGTTCGCGTTGAAACGGAGGGTGTCCGCCTGCTGCGCCCAGGCGGCATTTCGGCAGCGGAGCTGGAAGCTGCAACTGGACTTCCTGTTATCCGGCCCGCTTCGCCCTCTCCCACCATCGAAGCACCTGGCATGCTGGCCTCCCATTACGCACCAGCCGCGCAGGTGAGGCTCGATGTCCGGCAAGCCTTGCCGGGAGAGGCCGTGATCTTGTTTGGAGAGGCGCGTGTGGAAGGGCTCGATCAAGCGGCGTCTGTAATCAATCTCAGTCCTGCCGGCGATCTTCGAGAAGCTGCCGCCAACCTTTTCGATTATCTGAAAAAGGCGGATGCGGCCGCAACGCATGGCATTTGCGTCGTTCCCATCCCACATGAGGGCTTGGGCGAAGCGATCAATGACCGGCTCAGCCGTGCTGCCGCGCCAAGGACATGACGAAGGAGCCGAGATGGACAGTCAGGCAACCTCACCAGATCTCCTGCAACGGTTTTCCGCCATCGTCGGTGACGCAAACGTCTTGAGAGACGCGGGGGATATCACCCCACGATTGGTCGAGAACCGCGGCCTTTACAAGGGCGCCTCCCCACTGGTGCTGAAGCCGGCAAGCACGGAAGAAGTCTCGCAGATCCTCGCGCTTGCAACGGAAACCCGCACGCCAATCGTACCGCAGACGGGAAATACCGGGCTTGTGGGTGGGCAGACGCCGAGTGATAGCGGCCGGGATTTGATCGTATCCCTGGAGCGGATGAACCGTATCCGCGATGTCGATGCCGTTGCCAATGTCATCGTGGCCGATGGTGGTGCCATCCTTGCCGACGTGCAGAAGGCGGCGGAAGAAGTGCAGCGTCTCTTCCCGCTCTCTCTCGGCTCGGAAGGCACCTGCCGGATCGGCGGCAATCTTTCCACGAATGCGGGCGGAACGGCCGTCCTGGCGTACGGCAACATGCGTCAGCTTTGCCTGGGACTGGAGGTTGTGCTGCCGACCGGGGAGATCTGGAACGGGTTGCGCCGGCTGAAGAAGGACAATACGGGCTATGACCTGCGCGACTTGTTCATCGGCGCCGAAGGCACGCTTGGCATCATAACAGGTGCTGTTTTGAAGCTTTTCCCGCAGCCGATCGGGCATCAGGTGGCACTGGCCGGCCTTTCCTCTCCTGCCGATGCCTTGCGGCTTTTCGAGAAGGCCTCCAACCTTTGCGGGACAGCCCTCACGGGCTTCGAACTCATGCCACGCATCGGCGTCGAGTTCACGACGCGCCATATCGAAGGCGTTCGAGACCCCCTCGCGGAACCCCATCCGTGGTACGCGCTGATCGACATCTCAACCTCGGACTCGGCCGCCACGGCGGAAACCATGGTGCATGCGCTGCTTGAGTGGGGTGTGGAGACAGGTCTGGTGAGAGATGCCGTCATCGCCTCGTCCGTTGCGCAGCAGAAGGCGCTTTGGCATATGCGCGAAAGCATGTCGGATGCGCAAAAGCCGGAGGGTGGCTCCATCAAGCACGACGTGTCAGTGCCCGTCTCCAGCGTGCCACTGTTCATGGAAACCGCCGAGAAAGCGGTGCTGGCTGCAATGCCCGGCGCCCGGATCTGCGCCTTCGGACATCTGGGCGACGGAAACATCCACTACAACATCTCGCAGCCGATTGGCGACGACAAGTCCGCCTTCCTAGCGCGCTGGCGTGAAATCAACGAGATTGTGCATGGTATCGTGCTCGAGATGAGCGGGTCGATCTCAGCAGAACATGGTATCGGGCAACTGAAGCGGGACGAACTTGAACGCATCCGTCCGGCGATCGAGATCGACCTGATGCGCCGCATCAAGCGCGCCTTCGACCCCGCCGACATCATGAATCCTGGCAAGGTCATCAAGGTCCAGTAGATCGACTAGCGCCGCAACTGCGAGAGCGACCACAGGGTATCGGCGCTGATGCCGGCATAGGCGCCGCTTCCGGAAAGGATATCCACAGCGGATGGTCCCGTAGAGCCGTTCTCAAGGTCGTACAGAATGGTGAAACGCTGAATGAGCTTCTGCAGCTTCTTCGGGTCCTTGAGGTCGGCAATGTTCAGGTTTTTCTCGATAAGCTTTGCCTGCTGGTCCACATCCATGTTGCCCATCTCGGACGGCAGGCTGAAGGCAATCCGGACAAACTCGGCAAGCGCCTCGTCGCCAATGATGCTGTAGGCATCGGTCACCGTATCCACCATGCGCTCGAAATAGAGCGCCATTCGGACGCCGGCATTTTCGTTGCCCTGTTCGATCTCCAGCGTTTGGCGCAGATAGTTGTGCTGTGTTTCAAGCACCTGACCCAGGTTCTGCACAAGCGCGGGTGCACCCCGACGGATCTGGCCCTGGCTGTCGAAGTTGAAGGTGCCCAGAAGCTCGGCAAATCGGTTGTCGGTCTGCTGGTTGACGAAACTCTTCGGGTCATCGAGATCCGAAGCGAACATCTGCTTCAGGAAGTCGTCCGTCACCGTCTCGGGATCGAGGCCTTTCGCCGTCAGCACGAAATCGACCAGTCGACGGTCGGCCAGCAGTTCCTTGACGCTTTTGACGCCCGCCATCGTGCTTGTGTAATAAGAGGCTTCGGCGTCGGCTTTCTCGCGCGCAGCCTCCTTCTCTGCTCCCTTCAGGAACCTGGTCTGCTGGACGATATAGTCTTTCGCCGTCGCCGTGACCGTTGCGGCAGATTGAGCTTGAACAGGCGCGGTGACGCCACCTTCACGAGTGAAGTTGAAGGCTTGAGCGAGCGTGAGGTATCGCTCGTCCTTCAACCGATAGACATAGCTCTTCGGATCGGAAAGATCGCTCTTCAAGACGTTCTTGAGGGTCAACATGGAGACGCTGTCAGGGTCGATGCCGACGGCCTTCAGCGCAAAGCCATAGATCGCCTTGTCGGAGAGGAAGTCCTCAACTGACTTCACCGCCGCCATTTCGGACTTGTAGAGGCTGATTGCCTTCTTGTCGGCTTCTTCCTGCTTGTCGTCGTATCGGCTGAAATAGTTATTCGCCGTCAGCTGTGTCTGGGCCGCCGTTTGTGCGGGACCATCGAGAGTGCCGTCCCCTTTGAAGTTGAACGCCTCGTAAAGCTCCTTGTACTGCGGGCGCTCCTTGGCGTTCTTTTCCACAATCCCATTACTGTTCGTGAGTATCTGCTCGATCGTGGATTTCACCACGAACAGCTCGTTCAGATTGAAAGCCTTGCGGACATAGTCATAGAGGCGCGGATCATCGACAAGCTCTTCTGCCGTTGTGATCGAACCGATCCTCTGCTCGAAGTATTCCCGTTCCCGCAGCGCCGATTCTCTGGTCTGGCGGGGCCGGCTGAGGAGATAAAGATCAGTGGTGGCGGTCAGTTGCTGATCCGTCTGTGCCGCCCCTTTGGCAGAGGTACCATCAAGTGCGAACTCGAACGCACCGGCAAGATCGATGTGGGCCTGCGTCGACTTGATCGATTTCTGGTAGCTCGCGATCTCCAGTCGAAGAGACGCCTTCTTATCCACATGCTCCTTGGCATTCGTTCCAAGCGCTGCAAGCTCTGCCTGGGTCGTGGCCAGTTTGGCGACCAGGTAATCCATCTGATCCTTGAGTACGGTGTTGGAGTAGCTTGCTGGATCGTTCTTGTCGCTGGTCATCGCCTGCTTGACGACCTGGTAGGAATAGACGCTGTCGTCGATACCGAGTGCGCTGAACACATAACGGCGCAGCCGGTCGTTGCGCAGGATGTCGTCAACATCATCCACCTGCGCCATCATCACCTTGTAATAGCGCGTCTCCTCCGTCACCGCATCTTCCGTTGCCAGGATGCTGCGGTCATAGAGTTCAAGCATCTCGTCTTGCTGAGCCGAAGATTGAGCGATGGCAGCCGCACCTGATGCCGAAAAGCTGAAGGCTGCCGCAAAGGTCTTGTAACGGTCGTCGGTCAGCAGATTGGCGTAGCTGTTGGGGTCACTCAGGTCGCTTTCCAGAACCTTCTTCATGAAGGCTTTGGCGTAGGTCATCTCCTCAAGGCCGTAGGCCTTCATCGCGTAGGAATACAGGCGGTAGTCGTCCATGAACTCGTCGATCGATGTGACCTTGCCGATGTTATCCTTGTAGTATTGCGCCTCGCGCGCCACCTGCTGCTCCGAGCCCACGCGCTGCAGCGTCTTGAACATGTCGCGGTTGACGAGATCGTAGCTGAGATAGGTCGAGACCATGAACTGAGGCTCCGCTCATAATAATGCCGTAGGCATCATCGCCGAAGAGCCTTGCCCGGGGCTTTTGTAGCATCTGGAGAGCTTCCAGCCCATGTTCACCCTCTGGAAACCAGGCTCGGGTGGGTTTCGATAACCATCGCTCGAGGCAAAACTTCCTTAACCGCGATTTTTAAGCGGTCAGGCACAGGCCGGCTCGTATGGTCTGCCCATCAGAGGACAAAAGTCCCGCAGAGACACCGGAAACGGCTCTCAGGTAAAACAAGGGTAGCATACACAATGTCAAACACGGTTCTGAAGCCCGCATGGGCAGGTGCAACGCTGAGGCTTGACCCGACACGCTTTCCGCAGCAGGTCACCTATGCCCTTCGCGATACGTCCGAAGATGTCGTGATCACGATCGACGCGCGCGGCGCCGTCCTTCGCAAGACCCTGCCCACAAGCGGGCTGCCACTATCGTTCGCGCTGCCGGCCCGCGCCTTCAAGGGCGTTGCCGCTCGTGCCATCGATCACGGCAACGGCGAAGTGACGGTCACCCTGGAACTGCACCACGAAGATCCAGAGCTTTGCATCCCTTTGCTTGTGGCGCACGACCTGTGTGACATTGCTGCGGACTGGCGCAGCTGGGCCGAAGCTTTCCGCATTCCGATGCTGATGGTCGAGGCGGACGGCATCGCCCGACCGCTGGAGAACCATATCGGCGACGTCCGCACACATGCGACCAAACCGCGCCGCCGTCATTCCTACTTCGCAGACCGGCGGCCGCGCTTCCTGGTGCGCCGCACGACCGGCAAGCTGGGCGTGACGATGAAGATCGAAGGCAAGGAGATCATCGCGCGGCGCTAACCATCCACCGCCGCCCGCGCAGATGCTGGAGCCCGGCCACAAGCCGGGTTCCTGCGTTTCAGGCAAAAGGCAAGGCCAGGATCAAGCCTAGAAAGATCACGGCGCCGACACGGCTGTTCGACTTGAACAGCGAGAGGCATTGATCGGCATTATCGATATCGAGCACCAGAATTTGCCATGCGAACATGATCGCCGCGACTGCAAGGCCTAGATAGGCCAGCAAGCCGACGCCGGCTGCTGCATAGGCAAGAACAAGCAAAACCAGGGTCAGTCCGTAAAGGCCGATCAGCCAGCCCTTGGTATGTTCGCCGAAAAGGCGCGCGGTCGAGCGTACGCCAACGAGCGCATCATCCTCCTTGTCCTGATGCGCATAGATGGTGTCGTAACCGATGGTCCAGGCAACGGCGCCGAGATAGAGCCAGACCGGCGCCCATGAGAGGCTGCCGAAGATGCCGGCCCATCCCATCAACCCGCCCCAGGAAAAGGCAAGGCCAAGGAAAAATTGGGGCCAGTCGGTGAAGCGCTTGGCGAAGGGGTAAACGGCGACGACGGCCAAAGATGCGATCCCGAGGAGGATCGCAAAGCTGTTGAACTGAATCAGGACAAGCAGCCCGACCAGCGCCTGCAGCACCAGGAATACCTTTGCCTCAAAGCGGCTCACCCGCCCGGACGGCAGTGGGCGCGAGCGGGTGCGCGCTACCTCGCTGTCGATCTTGTGGTCGACGAGGTCGTTATAGGTACAGCCAGCACCCCGCATGGCAACGGAGCCGACGAAGAACAGGAACAGGTGGAAGACGAACAGGCCTACAGACAGTAGCTGCAGCGATGCCGCATGATTGGCCGCCAAGGCCGACGACCAGAAGCAGGGCCACATCAAAAGCTGCCAGCCAATCGGACGGTCCCAGCGAGCGAGCTGCGCATAAGGCCAGGCGGCCCGGGGTAGAACCCGGTAGACCCAGTTGTTGGAGGGCGCATCATAGACGCGACCATTCAGATCATTCGTGTTCGTCATGCCATGGTCCTAGCTGGCGTAACGACACACCGTCAAGGCGAAGGAAAAGCGACCGCCTGTCCGCGCAGGCCGATGAGGCAAACCGCATGCGGGGCAGGAACAGCGCTGAGCCGATGGCTTCAGCGGCGCTTCATCGCCTCTGCCAACGCCGCCCCAAGGGCACCTGGAGACGACGCGCCTTTCGGCTCCGCCTTCATCTGCTTCGGATTGACTCTTGGTGCACCGCGATCTGCGCTGCGTGGAGCGGGCGCCGCCTCCCCGCCATCCTTGCGCATGGACAAGGCAATCCGCTTACGCTTGGGGTCCACCTCGACCACGCGTACCTTCACCACATCGCCTGCCTTAACCACCTCATGCGGATCCTTGACGAAGCGGTCGGCGAGTTGCGAGACGTGCACCAGTCCGTCCTGGTGGACACCGATGTCGACGAAGGCGCCAAAGGCGGCAACATTGGTCACGGTGCCCTCCAGAAGCATGCCAGGTTTCAGGTCGCTGATCTCGTCGATCCCTTCCGCGAAGGTCGCGGTCTTGAAGCTTGGACGTGGATCCCGCCCAGGCTTTTCCAACTCGGCAAGAATGTCCTTGATCGTCGGCAGGCCGAATTGCTCGTCAGTGAATCGGCGCGGATCGAGCGCCTTCAGAGCACCGCTGTCCACCATGACCGAGCGCAGGTCGCGGCCGCAGGCAGCAACAATCTTCTTCGCCACTCCATAGGCCTCCGGGTGGACCGCCGAAGCATCGAGCGGCTCCTTGCCGTTCGGGATGCGCAGGAAGCCGGCTGCCTGTTCGAAGGTGCGGTTGCCGAGACGGGCAACCTTGAGGAGTTCCTTGCGGCTCTGGAAGGGACCGTTCTGGTCCCGGTGGGACACGATGGCGTCCGCTATCGAGCGGCTGAGGCCGGAAACGCGCGCCAGAAGCGGGCTCGATGCTGTGTTGAGATCGACACCGACCGCATTCACCGCATCTTCCACAACCGCGTCCAGCGAACGCGAAAGCTTCCCCTGATCGACATCGTGCTGGTACTGCCCGACGCCAATCGATTTCGGCTCGATCTTCACCAGTTCGGCCAGCGGATCCTGCAGGCGGCGGGCGATTGAGACGGCACCGCGCAAGGAGACGTCGAGGTTGGGAAATTCGGCGGCAGCCGTTTGAGATGCGGAATACACGGATGCTCCGGCTTCCGACACGATGACCTTGGTCGGCTTTGGCGCCGGCAGGTTGGCGAGCATGTCGGCGACCAGCTTTTCGGTCTCGCGGCTGCCGGTGCCGTTGCCGATGGCG
Organism: Pseudomonadota bacterium; assembly: GCA_023399635.1. Classification (GTDB taxonomy): domain Bacteria; phylum Pseudomonadota; class Alphaproteobacteria; order Rhizobiales; family Rhizobiaceae; genus Neorhizobium. Next base: position 52,693 of record JAEWOP010000250.1, on the reverse strand, counting down.
ATCAGGTCGACACCGTGCTTGCGGATGAGCGCGGCAAGCTCCGCCTGGGTGCCACGGATATCGTTCCTCGGCGGGAACGGGTAAACCGTGGTGGCCTCCAGCAGCTTGCCCGTGCCATCGACGACGGCGACCTTGACGCCGGTGCGGATACCTGGATCCAGGCCCATGGTCGGGCGCGAACCGGCGGGGGCCGCCAACAGCAGATCCTTCAGGTTACGGGCGAAGACATGGATCGCCTCCTCCTCGGCGCGCTCGCGGAGTTCGCGCATCAGGTCGAGCGAAAGCGAGGTGGAGAGCTTCACCCGCCAGGTCCATCCGGCGACCTCCAGCAGCCAGCGATCTGCTGGTCCCTTGTCGCCGATCTCGAAGGCTGCGGCGATGACCCGCTGCGCCGGCTTCACGGGTGACGGATCATCAGCGTCGACCTCGATCGACAGCGTCAGAATTTCCTCGTTCCAGCCGCGCAGCATGGCGAGCGCCCGGTGTCCGGGAACTGTGGCCCAGCGCTCGGAGTGGTCGAAATAATCGGAAAACTTGGCCCCGGCCTCCTGCTTTCCGTCGACCACCTTGGCCTTCAGCATGGCGCCGTTGCGCATGTGCTGGCGCAGACGACCAAGCAGATCGGCGTTTTCGGAGACTGCTTCGGCGACGATATCCCGCGCACCTTCCAGCGCCATCTTCACGTCGGTGACTTCGCCGGCCACATAGGCTTCAGCAAGCTTGGCTGGATCCGCCAGGCGGTCGGCCCAGATGGCGTCGGCGAGCGGCTGGAGGCCGCGTTCGCGTGCAATCTCGGCGCGGGTGCGGCGCTTCGGTTTGTAGGGGAGGTAAAGATCCTCAAGCTCCGCCTTGGTGGCGGCACCCGCTAGCTTGCCGGCCAGCTCATCCGTCATCTTGCCCTGGGAATTGATGGAGTCGATGATCGAGCTTCGCCGTGCTTCCAACTCACGCAGATAGACCAGGCGCTCCGCGAGATCGCGCAGCTGCGTGTCATCGAGGCCTCCCGTCACTTCCTTGCGATATCGCGCGATGAAGGGAACGGTTGCGCCTTCGTCGAGCAATCCGATCGCAGCGGCGGCCTGTTCGGGTCGGGCCTTGATCTCCGCGGCGATTGCTGCGGCGAGGAAACGGATATCGGCGGCCATGGCGGTCTCTCATTCTCGTCGGGAGGCGAGACCATAGTGAAACTTTAGGGCATGGCAACGTGGAAGACCCGCGATTCCACAGGATGCATGCTTGACCTTTGCCCCCCCTCCCCTTAACCGCCGCTTGAGACCAAGAAGGAAGGGCGAGACATGAAGGTTCTGCTGATCGGCTCCGGTGGACGCGAGCATGCGCTGGCCTGGAAACTCGCCCAGTCCCCCCTGTTGACGAAGCTCTTTGTGGCTCCCGGCAATCCCGGCATCGCCGAGCATGGCGAACTCATCTCCTTGGACGTCGACGACCATGCGGCCGTGGTCAAGCATTGCCGAGATGCAGGTATCGATCTCGTCGTCGTGGGACCGGAGGCGCCGCTGGTTGCGGGCTTGGCGGATCGGCTCCGCGAGCAAGGCATTGCCGTCTTCGGCCCCTCCGCAGCGGCTGCCCAGCTGGAGGGCTCGAAGGGTTTCACCAAGGATCTGTGTGCCCGCTACAATATCCCGACGGGTGCTTATCGCCGGTTTACCGAAGCTGACAGCGCCAAGGCCTATGTCATTGATCAGGGCGCTCCGATTGTCATCAAGGCCGACGGGTTGGCGGCGGGCAAGGGCGTGACAGTTGCCATGACATTGGAGGATGCGCTCGCAGCCGTCGACGACTGCTTCTCCGGAGCGTTCGGCGCCGCCGGCGCGGAGGTCGTGGTTGAGGCCTTCCTTGACGGCGAGGAAGCAAGCTTCTTTTGCCTATCCGACGGCAAGACGGCGCTTGCCCTGGCAACCGCACAGGACCACAAACGCGTTGGCGATGGTGACACCGGCCCAAACACGGGAGGCATGGGTGCCTATTCTCCAGCGCCTGTCATGACGCCGCAGATGGTCGAGCGCACGATGAAGGAGATCATCGAGCCGACGATCCGGGGGATGGCGGAAAGCGGACACCCCTTCACCGGCGTCTTCTTCGCCGGCCTCATGATCACGCTGAAGGGACCCGAGCTGATTGAGTACAATGTCCGTTTCGGCGACCCGGAATGCCAGGTGCTGATGATGCGGCTGAAGAGCGATCTGCTGCCGCTCCTGCATGCTGCGGCAACCGGCACGCTTGATCAGGTCTCGGCGGAATGGTCGGATGATGTGGCACTGACGGTGGTGATGGCATCAAAGGGCTATCCGGGATCTTATGAGAAGGATACGCCGATTGGATCGCTTCCCGAGACAGCTGCCGATGAGAAGATTTTTCATGCGGGTACGGCCTTGAAGGACGGGAAACTGGTCGCGACCGGCGGCCGCGTCCTCAATGTTACTGCGACCGGCCCTACCGTCGCCGAAGCTCAGGCAAAGGCATATGCGCTGCTTGAACGCGTAAGCTGGGACAACGGCTTTTGCCGGCGCGACATTGGCTGGCGGGCCATCGCACGCGAAAACCCCTGAAATGGCCTTAACTTAAATTTTACCAGTTCTGCTGACGGGATGGAAATGCTCCACGGCTAAAGCTTCTCCTCCATGAGAGGAGTCGTGCCATGCGTTTCTTGCTGACGAGTGCCCTGATCCTGGCGAGCGGGACGGCGTTTGCGTCTTCCATCACGCCAGTGACGAACCATGGCGGCAATGGCAGCGTGGTTTCGAAGAGCTGTGCGGAATGCCCTCCGCTGAAGCCAAAGGACGTGGCAGCCAGTTACCAGGTCCCGACCCTGGAGCCGGGCTCCCAGAAGACCGAGATCGTCGAGATCAACGGCGAGAAGAAGATGTTGCGCACCGAGGCCTGGTTGGGTGGGTCGCCTGTGGTTCACGTCAGCAAAGCACGTGACTGGACCTCGGGGAGCGGTTCCGCCATTGCCGGAACGGCTGGAGACGGGGTCGACCGCGGTGCCACCGTCGGTGCCGTTCATCCTGACGTCACAGCAATGGGGTTGGAAGACGAGCCGGCGCCAATCGACTTCAGCGCGTTGGAACTTCGGCTCGACTGACCTCCCTCTCAATCACGATCACCTCGTGGCGGATCAGTCTCGCCAGTCAACGGTCTAGCCGCTGATCTTGGAGAAGTCCGCCACAGTTCCGGTCGCTTCCCGGATTGCCTTCAACAGGGCCAGGCGGTTTGCGCGGATCGCCGTGTCTTCGTCATTGACCAGCACCTCTTCAAAGAAGTGGTCCACCGGCGCGCGCAGCTTCGACAAAGCCTCCATTGCAGAACGGAAGTCTTCCTTGGCGATAGCGTCGGAAGCCTCACCGGAAGCCTGCGAGACAACGGACCGAAGCGCCCTCTCCGCATCAAGCTTCAGCAGTTCGTCTGCCACGCCGTCTGCGATGACTGTGCCCTTCTTTTCCTCGGCGGCCAGCAGTTGCACCGCCCGCTTGGTGCCGGCCAGAAGATTTCGGCCGTCCTCGGACGTCACGAAGGCAGTCAGTGCCTCGGCGCGACGGGCAACCATCAAGAGGTCATCCGCATCCGGCGTCAACACGGCATCAATGATGTCGTGGCGGGCGCCTTGATCACGCAGATAGACCTTCAGGCGATCGTGGAAGAACGACAGGAGGTCGCCTGCTACATCTCCGGAAAGATCAACAACGGGGAAGGTCTCGTTGATGTAGCTGTTGTCGGCAAGAGCCTGCGCCTTGTCCGAGCTTTCATTGTTCATCTGCGATACGACCGGCGCATCTGCCTTGCCCGGCATGGCCGCCTGCAGCATCGGGAGCAGGTTCAGCCGCACGTTTCGTTCCAACAGGATACGCACGACACCAAGTGCTGCGCGGCGCAGCGCATAGGGGTCCTTGGAGCCCGTCGGCTTCTCGTCGATCGCCCAGAAGCCGGCGAGCGTGTCGAGCTTGTCGGCAAGCGCCACCGTGATTGCCACCCGGTCGTTCGGCACGCGGTCGGACGGTCCCTGCGGCTTGTAATGATCTTCAATCGCGGCCGCAACGGACGCGTCCTCGCCCTGAAGCAGGGCATAGCGGCGCCCCATCAGGCCCTGCAATTCAGGAAACTCGCCCACTGCCTCCGTGCGAAGGTCGGCTTTGGCAAGCACGACGGCGCGGTCGACACGAGCCGGGTCGGCACCGGTGACCTTCGCGATCTCCTTCGCCAGCGAACGCATGCGCCCGACGCGGCGGCCCTGGGAGCCGAGCTTCGCGTGAAAAGTGACATTCAGCGCGTCGAGCTTTGCCATCCGCTGGTCGAGCGGTTTTTTCAGGTCCAGGCCGAATTTCTCAGCCGAGGCTTGCAACTCCTGGAGGTCAGGAAGATCGCCCTGATCGCGTACCCAGAAATGCTTGGCATCAGACAGGCGCGCACGCACAACCTTGCCGTTGCCATGGACAATCTCCTTGCCTCCGTCCTTTGCCTCGATGTTGGAGATCAGGATGAAGCGATTAGACAAGCCTTCGGTCGCGCCTTGGGGGCGGGTGACGAAGCATTTCTGGTTCGTCTTGATGGTCAGCCGGATGATCTCGGCCGGTATTTCCAGATACTCCTGCTCGAATTCTCCCATCAGCACATGCGGCCATTCGACGAGGCCCGAGACCTCCTCCAAGAGGCCCTCGTCCTCGACGAGTTCGAGTCCATTGGCGAAGGCAAGATCGCGCGCATCGTGCAGGATGACGTCCTTGCGCCGCTCCGCATCGAGCATGACTTTCGCTCTCTCAAGGCCCGAGACATAGTCCTCGAAGCGGCGCACTGTTATGGCGGCGGGCGCGTGGAAACGGTGGCCATAGGTGACATTGCCGGCAACCAGTCCATCAACCTCAAACGGGATGACCTGGGTCTCCTCATGCTCGGGACCGAACACGCAAACGATGGACTGCAGGGGACGCACCCAACGCAAGCTCTCTGAGCCCTTACCGTCCACGCCGCCGAAGCGGGCACCCTTCGGCATGGAGGCCGCACCCCAGCGCATGGTTCGTGGCCATGGAAAATTGCGGATAATGCCAGGCATCACATCGGCGATAATCTCTTCGGCGGCACGACCTGGCTTGGAAACAACGGCGAGATAGAAGTCGCCCTTCTTCGGGTCGCTGACCACCTGTGCTTCGGAAACCGAAGACAGGCCAGCCTTCCGGAGGAACCCCTGCACCGCCTGTTCCGGCGCCTTTGTCGACGGACCCTTGATCTCCTCGCGCTGGTCCGCCGAACGAGCGGTCAAGCCGCGCAGATCAAGCGTCAGCCGGCGTGGTGTCCAGTATTCCCGTGCGCCTTCATAGGTCAGCCCTGCTTCGACCAGTGCATCGGTGACCAGTTTTTTTAGGTCGCCGGCCGCCTTGCGTTGCATGCGGGCAGGGATTTCCTCTGAACGGAGTTCGAGCAGCAGATCAGGCATGATGATTTCTTTGCGCTGTAAAAGGGATCGCCGCGGACTTAGCAAGCCGCGCAGCAAAAGTCATCCTGACGGGGAGGAAAAGTCATTCGGTAGTAGCCTACGACGAGGCCCCTACCACCCCCCGCCGCCGCCGCCTCCCCCACCGCCGCCGGAAAAGCCGCCGCTGGAGGAATAACCGGAGGACGAGGAACTGCTCGTTGGGGTTGGGATTGTGGAGGCGATGGTCGAGGCCATGGCGGAGGAAAAGCCGCCAATGCGATTGCCGAAGCCGCCTGCCCCGTGACCGTCGTACCATGCAGGCGAATACGAAGCCGCTGCCGCACCGGCCGCCGCCGTGGCCAGCCAGGTCTCGAAGTGCTCGCTCCAGGGCTTCTCGACACCAAGCGCGACGGCGTAAGGCAACAGCGTTTCGAAATGGCGCGGCGACATCGTGGGTGCGCCGGCCATGTTCATGCGGTCCTTTTCCGCCAAGGTGAGATAGGTCCGCAGGCCGTCGATCTCGTCCATCCGCTTGCGACCCAGCGGCGTAGGCGCGCCCATCAGGAAGAGGAAGATGACGTTGATCAACACGATGCCGCCGACGGATACGAGCGGCGGCCAATGTTCCGTTCCAGAAAGATCGGTGACGATAATGACAAGAATACTGGAGATGGCAGAGAGTGCGACAAGGCCGATGAAGCCGAGAACGACCACAGCAAGAATCTTCGAAACCAGCGAACTTCCGCGCCTGAGCTTCTTGCCGAAGCTGACGGCAAAGCCGCCGAGAAACGCAGCGAAGAAGACCGGCACCATGAAGACGACGAGCAGATCAGGATCGATATTTCCGAAGGCGAACAAGATGCCGAGCACGACGAGGCTGAGCAGGACACCGCCGACCACATAGCCGGTATTGGCCTTGTAATACCTACCGCGATGTTCCTTCTCGATGGCACGGCGGAAGCTGGTGCCGACCGTCTGCACCTTCGCGCCGTTCGCCTGGTCGATCACCAATTCGTTGCCTGGGCCACCAATTTCCTTCAGAAGCGCTGTCTGGCCAGTTGGAAGCTCCTTATCCCCGCTCTTGTCGGTGCGCCGAATTGTGATCGAGTTCTCCATGTCTTCGAGTGTCACATAGCCTTTGACCGCAAGATCGAGTGCCGTGGCAGAAAGTGCCGTCCAGCCACCACCGGAAAAGCCCTTGTTGTCTACGTAGTTGACGAGTGCAGGCGATAGGCCTTCCGGCGGGTGCCAGCGCGGCACCATGACACCTCGTGCTGGATCCCTGCCGACGCGGGTCCAGTTGCGGGCATAATAAAGCGCAACCGCCGCCAGCCCTCCGAAGCCCAGGAGGGCGTTGATGTTGTCGCGGAACCACCAGTTGCGCAGATCGTCGGCGGAAGGCGCTGCGATTACGCCCTTGGGAATTCCTGCCACAATGGTCAGGCCTTCATTGGGTGCAAGCGGCCTGGTCGTCGAGAAAACGGCAGTGTTGCCGCTTGCCCGCATGTTTGCATTGGTATCGGCGGCACCAAGAGGACCCGTATAGGCGACCGTCTCCGTCACCTGCGCTCCCTGCGGCAGCGTTACGCGCGCCGATGCCTGCTCGATGCGAAACATCCAGCCATTGCCGGTGACGTTCCAGTAGAGTTCATCGTGGTCGTCAAAATAGCGAATCTGGCGGTCGGTGCGGTAGGTGATGACGTAAGTATGCTCGCCGTGCTCAAGGAACGCATCCTGCGAGCCGGTATAGATGCGGATACCGCCGGAGATCGTTTCCGTGTGCCAGTCCTCCGGCGCCCCTTCGCGGGTGACGGAAACTACATCGAAGCCTACCCGCTGTGTGCGCCCCTCCTCATCCTCCATCGTCAGCGGAAAATCACGGAAGATGCCGCGACGGATGTCGCGACCTTCCGCATTGACCGTGATCGTCTCAGAGACAGTCAGTTCACCATCAGCCGCCACCTGAATGTCGGCATGATAGGACCGGATGTATTCGGCGCTAGAGGCAGGAACGACAAAGGTGAGCCAAAGGAGCGCCGGGAGCAGCAGGCGGACAAGCATGGTCGGCTCAGAATTTGACAGCTGGAACGGCGCGATCGGCTGGATTCTCGATCTCGAAATATTCGCGCTTGGAAAAGCCGAACTGGTTCGCCACAAGGTTGGATGGCACGCTTTCCACCTTGACGTTGAGGTCACGCGCAGCGCCGTTGTAGTAGCGGCGCGACATCTGTATCTCGCTCTCGATGGTTTCGAGCGAGCTTTGCAGCTCCAGGAAGTTCTGGTTGGCCTTCAGGTCAGGATAGGCTTCCGCCAGCGCGAAGAGTTTGCCGAGCGCCTGTGACAGCATCCCCTCCACCTGCGCCCGGCCGGCGACATCACCTGCCGGCATCGACTGCGCCCGGTTGCGCAGTTCGACCACCTCCTCGAAGGTCGTCTTTTCGTGCGCCGCGTATCCCTTCACCGTCTCAATCAGATTGGGAATGAGATCCGCACGGCGCTTCAGCTGCACGTCGATGCCTGACCAGGCCTCTTCCGCCATCTGACGTGACTTGACCAGGCTGTTGTAGAGAAAGACGCCGTAAAGAACGATCAATACGACGATGCCGAGCAGGATATACATCCAAGAATCCCCCAATGAACTTCAAGTCCCGGGGGACACTAGAAAGCTTTCGAGGGACCGTCAAACCTGCCGTCAGGCCGTTGTCTGGCGCAGGTTGACACCCCCGGCGTCGGTCAGCAGAAATGCTTCCCCGCAGGCCTTGGCAAGCGTGCGGACGCGCAGGATATAGCTTTGACGTTCGGTCACGGAGATGACGCCGCGGGCATCCAACAGATTGAAGACATGGCTCGCCTTGATGCACTGGTCATAGGCGGGGAAGACACATTTGTGCAGCGTCTGGTTGGCATTTGCCCCGGGTGCACCGGCCGCCAGCAAAGCCTGGCATTCCTTCTCGGCATCGATGAAGTGCCGGTGCAGCATGGCCGTGTCGGCGAATTCGAAGTTGTGGCGTGAATATTCTTGCTCGGCCTGAAGGAAAACGTCTCCATAGGAGATCCGCTCCTCGCCTTCGCGGCCGTTGAAGTTCAGATCGTAGACATTGTCGACCCCTTGAACATACATCGCGAGCCGCTCGAGCCCGTAGGTCAGTTCACCGGCAACCGGTGAGCACTCGATACCGCAGACCTGCTGGAAGTAGGTGAACTGCGAGACTTCCATACCGTCGCACCAGCATTCCCAGCCAAGCCCCCAGGCGCCGAGCGTCGGGCTTTCCCAATCGTCTTCCACGAAGCGAACGTCATGCAGCAGCGGGTCGAGCCCAATTGCCGCGAGCGAACCGAGGTAGAGTTCCTGCAGGTTCGAAGGGTTGGGCTTCAGGATGACCTGGTACTGGTAATAATGCTGCAAACGGTTGGGGTTTTCGCCATAGCGGCCGTCCGAGGGACGACGCGATGGCTGCACATAGGCAGCTTTCCAGGGCTTCGGTCCGAGCGCGCGGAGCGTGGTGGCCGGGTGGAAGGTGCCGGCGCCAACTTCCATGTCGTAAGGCTGCAGCACCGCGCAACCCTTGTCGGCCCAGTAGTTGTGGAGAGCCAGGATCAACCCCTGGAAAGAACGGGTCGGGGACATGTGGTCTGGAAGATCGGTCATTGCTTATCGCCGGCATCTGAAGGAAACAGCGGACGAGTGCCACGCAGAGCAGCAAGGGTCAAGGAATTATGGCCGGAGCTGTTACGCTCCTCCTATTCATCATCCCTTTTGACGCGGTACTCCCCCGTATCGGGATCCTTGATCAACGTTCCCAAAGCACCGGTTTCCTGCTCCTTCTGCCGTTCACGTGAACGGGCCGTGAGTTTCTCGGCATCGCTGATGAAGCGCCTGTAAAGCAGCCAGCCGCCCCCCACGAGGACAATGAAGAATATGAGTTGCGCCATCTCCGCCGCCTTCCCCCGCTGCGTCCGTTAGAGCCCGTAACGGCTCCACATTGCCTTTTCCTCCAGCGTTTCCGCAAGCCCCGAAGCGGCACTGGCGACGATCGCACCGGGATTGCCGCCGCCGGCGATGACGCCGGGCAGACGGCGCCCGAACATGTTGCGGGCCCCGGCAACCAGTTCCAGCCGGGTCTTGTCGCCATAGCGACGCTTCAGCGTCTCGCGCATCTCGCCCAAGCCGTCGACCAGACCGAGATCGACACCGCGTCCGCCGGTCCAGAAAAGGCCGGAGAAGATCGTGTCATCCTCGGCCAGCCGGCTGCCGCGCCGCGCCTTCACCATGTCTATGAAGACCTTGTGAATCTCCAGTTGCAGCGTTTTCAGATATTCGACGTCGCCTTCCTTTTCCGGCTGGAAAGGATCGAGGATCACCTTGTTTTCACCGGCGGTATAAACGCGACGTTCAACGCCGATCTTTCGCAGCAGCTCCGGAAAACCGAAGCCTCCCGACACGACCCCAATGGAACCAACGATCGACGTCGGGTCGGCAAAGATCTCGTCTCCGGCAAGCGCAATCATATAGCCGCCGGAAGCCGCGACGTCCTCGACAAACATCAGGACCTTCTTGTCCTTCTCCTCCGCAAGGGCGCGGATGCGCTGATAGATCAACCGGGACTGAACAGGTGAGCCACCAGGCGAGTTGATCGAGATGGCAACGGCGGGAGCATCCTTCCTGGAGAAGGCCTTTTCAAGCATCGGCGCGACGGTTGCGAGGTTGAGGCTCGGCCGAAACTGGCTGCCCCCGGTCATGATGACCCCCTGCAGCCTGACCACCGGAATGGCCGTTCCCTCCTTGCGGAAACGCTTCGGCATCACGCGCGACAACAGACCGGCCATTTGAAATCCTTCTCATCGGGTTGGTGAGCGAGATGTATGGTCTACAACCGCAAACACAATGGGAGGACTGGCTTTTTCAGCGCCGCGCGGTTGTCCGGCGGGGAAAGGCAATGCGCCCGTTGTTGAGGTCATCTGCCTCGCTGGTGAAGCCGTGGCCTTCCGGACCATGAAGAAAAAGCGGTGCGCGAAAAACGAGCCTTGCACGTGATCCCTTGATGGCCGTGAGCAAGAGCCGCGTCGCATCTTCTGCGGGCCGCGGGTGGATGGCGCGTATCTCCAGCCCGCCGAAGCGGCGCCCGCAGGCCTGGATGATCTCGGCGATCGATTGTGGTCGGGCGATCAGCGACAACTGGCCGCCAGGCTTCAAGATTGCGCCAGCAGTCCTGATCCAGGCGTCGAACAGCCCTTCGTTCATGGCATGCGCCTCCGCCTTGAGAGCATCGGGCGTCAGACGGTCGCTCGGATCGTTGAATGGCGGATTCATGATGACGTGATCGTAGACCTCGTCTTGGAGACCCGCGGCCTGGCGCGCCTTTCCCGTCAGTGTGACATCGGCTTCCAGGACGCTGACCCGTTGCGCATACCCGGCGTTCTGCGGGAGCGCCAGAGACTTACGCGCACAGTGGGCCATCAGTTCGGAGCGCTCAACCAACAGAACCTGTGCCTGCGGCAGCCTGGACGCTACCGCCAACCCTGCCGCCCCTGCCCCCGCTCCGAGATCGGCAACGCTCATGGGACCGGCACCGTCCACCAGAGAGGCCAGAAGCATCGCATCGACGCCGGAGCGGTGCCCGATCCCCTTTGGCTGCACGAGGTGGAAACGGCCACGATGGAAGGCATCGATGGTTTCGTTCATGCGGCGGGATCTCGCAGTTCCCCCGCCAGCCCAGCATCCACCAGGATGCGCCGGGCCTCGTCTGCCCGATCCTCTTCCACCAGCAGGCGCCGCGGCAATAGCCCAAGCGATCCTTCCAGGATGCTCATGCCCTGATCTGCGATCATGCAGTGAATACCCGCGTCGCGCATCAGGCTTTCGGCGAAGGAAAGAAGCACGGCATCGTTGGTCCGGATGAGTTCAAGCATGGATCCGCTTTTCGCATTTAGGCATTTGGCAATTGGCGCCGAGAACGCTATAGGGCCACATCTATAGTCCGTCACGGCATTTGAACAGGAGAGCGGATCCTTGGGCGTCGTCGTATCGCTTGAAGAAGGCAAGAAGAAGCCGGCTTCCGTCAAGCCTCTCGTCGATCTGACGAAAGCGGACATGGAACGCGTCAATCAGTTGATCCTGTCGAAGGCGGGGTCTGACGTCCAGATGATCCCCGAGGTCGCCAACCACCTGATCTCCTCCGGCGGCAAACGCCTGCGGCCGATGCTGACGCTCGCTTCGGCCTCCATGTTCGGCTACGAGGGCGACCACCACATCAAGCTCGCGACGAGCGTGGAGTTCATGCACACTGCAACTCTGCTGCATGACGATGTGGTGGACGAGAGCGACTTGCGGCGCGGCAAATCGACGGCACGCACGATCTGGGGCAACCAGGCGAGTGTTCTGGTCGGAGACTTCCTGCTGGGACAGGCTTTCCGGATGATGGTGGATGTCGGTTCGCTCGACGCGCTCGATGTGCTGTCAACCGCTGCCGCAGTGATTGCGGAAGGCGAAGTGCTGCAGCTCTCCGTCGCCAAGAACATGGAAACGACCGAGGACGACTACCTGTCCGTCATTCGCGCCAAGACAGCGGCTCTGTTTGCCGCTGCTGCTGAAGTCGGGCCGATCATCGCCAAGGCTGACAAGTCCAGCCGGGCGGCACTCCGCTCCTTCGGCATGAATCTCGGCTATGCCTTCCAGATGGTCGACGACGCGCTGGATTACGGCGGCACTGCCGCTGACCTGGGCAAGAATGTCGGCGACGACTTCCGCGAGGGCAAGATCACGCTGCCCGTCATCCTTGCCTTCCGGCGCGGCACCACGGAGGAACAAGCCTTCTGGCGCAAGGCGATCGAAAGCGGGGAAAGCTCCGACGCCAACCTCGAGAAGGCTCTTGGCCTGATCCACAAGCATGATGCGCTGAAGGACACCATCGGGCGGGCACTCCATTACGGAACGATCGCGCGCGACGCGCTGGCCCCTTTGCCCGCCTCGCCTTACAAGGCCGCCCTTATGGAAGTGATCGAGTTTTCCATCCAGCGCGTCAACTGACAGCAGCGGGACCGCTTCAGTTTTCTTGCGGTCCTGCGCCAAAAAAGCCATTCTGTCCGTGAATCAATCGGTGCGGGACGCCAGGGCGACAGCCGCCGCGTCACGTTAACGAAAGGCACCTTTATGCGGCAGAAAACCCATCTTCTCTTGCTTTCGGGCACCGCGCTCGCCCTGGCGCTGTTGCTGGCTGGCACGCCGAATGCGGCGACGCCCGAGGCAAAGCCGGCAGAAGAGAGCGTTAGTTTCGAGCCCGCGAAGGTTCAGTCCTTCGCAGGCGCCTTCCTTGCGGCGCGCACGGCGGACGTCGACCATGATTACGAGACGGCGATTACGCTTTATCGCAAGGCGCTTGAATTCGATGCCGCCAACCTGGAGATCCGCGAGCGGCTGATGATTTCCCTGCTCCTCAACGGTCAGTTCGAAGAGGGTCTTGCGGAGGCTGAGGCGCTCAAGGACGACGGAGCCGTCGAGCGGATCACGACGATCGTGCGCGGGCTCGACGCCATCCGGGACGGGCGGTTCGAGGAAGCTAAGAAGCTTGTCGCCTACAAAGGCCCCAACGATCTTGACCGGTTGACGCAGGCGCTCATCGGCGCCTGGGCAGACGTCGGCGCGGGCAAGGGCAAGCGCGCCATGGACACGGTTGCCAAGATGAGCGGCCCTGATTGGTTCAAGGTGTTCACCGACTACCACATGGGCGCGATGGCAATCGAGATGGGCGACAGCAGTGCTGCCCGCAAGCATCTGACTGCCGCCATCACCAATCAGGAGGCGGTTGCCACCGCGCCGGATACTTTCATGCGCGCAGTCATGGCTCTTGCGCGACTGGAGGCATCGGAGGGTAACAAGCAGAAGGCTCTGGATGCTATCTCTGTCGGCGATGGCATGATCAGCAACTACGCGCCTCTCAAGGCGCTGCGCGAAAGCATCGAGCAAGGTGACAAGCCTGAACAGCAGATCAGCAGTGCGGCCGAAGGCGCCGCTGCCGTGCTGTTCTCCGTCGGGGCTGCCCTGAACCGTCAGGGCGCAGAAGACATGGTTTCGCTCTATCTGCAGGTTTCCCATGCACTCGATCCAGAGAGCGCCGATACGCTCATCCTGCTCGGTGGCATTGCCGAAAAGCTTGAGCAGCCGGAACGGGCTATCGGCTATTATCAACGGGTACCCGAAGCATCGCCAATGCGGCGCATCTCGGAGCTGCAGCTCGGCCTCGCTTTGGCGGGAACCGACAAGGTGGACGAGGCGCGGCAGCACCTGAAGGAACTGATCGCATCCGATCCCAGCGACCTGCGCAGCTATCTTGCCTATGGCAGCGTGTTGTCGGACGCCAAGGATTACCAGGAAATGGCTGCCAATTACGACAAGGCGGTGGAGGTCATCGGGCCGGTTGCCGGTCCCGGCGACTGGACGATCTTCTTCCAGCGTGGCATTGCCTATGAACGCCTGAAGAAGTGGGAACAGGCGGAGCCGAACTTCCGCAAGGCGCTTGAGCTCAATCCGGAGCAGCCGCAGGTACTGAACTATCTCGGCTACTCCTGGGTCGATATGAACCGCAACCTGGAAGAAGGTCTCGACATGATCCGTCGCGCGGTGGAACTGCGCCCAGACGACGGATATGTGGTCGATTCGCTTGGTTGGGCCTATTACCGCATGGGCCGGTTCGAGGAAGCCGTGACGGAGCTGGAGCGCGCCGTACAGCTGCGCGCTGGCGATGCAACGATCAACGACCATCTGGGCGATGCCTATTGGCGCGTTGGCCGCAAGCTCGAAGCCGTTTATCAGTGGAATCGGGCTTTGATCTCGGAAGGCGAGGACGTCAACCGCGAAGAGATCAAGGAGAAGGTCGAAAAAGGCCTGCCTCCGCTTGATCCCGCGGCAACCACGGCGGATAGAAGCGCTGTGGAACCACCCAAACCGGTGCCTGCCCCGGAAGCACCGGCCGACAAGAAGTCCTGATCCAAGCTGGCTCGTCCCGCAGCGCAGGAGCTGAGAACCGCTTTGCCACCAGAGCTTGTAGAGGAGCTGGCACCCGCGAAGATCAACCTCGCGCTTCACGTTGTGGGGCAACGGGCGGATGGCTATCACCTGCTAGAAAGCATCGTTACCTTCGCCGACATCGGCGACCGGCTGATGTTCTCCGCCTCCGGCGAAGATCGCCTGACGGTTTCGGGCCCCTTTTCGGGGACCCTCACTGCCAACCTTGACGACAACCTGGTAATCCGTGCCCGCAATGGCCTTCGGTCGCAGATCGAAGCCGCAGGCGGCAGCGCGCCGCCGGTTGCCATTCACCTGGAAAAGCACCTGCCGGTTGCCTCCGGGATCGGTGGCGGATCTGCGGATGCGGCGGCGACGCTGAGAGCCCTTCTGCGCTTCTGGCAGGTGGAAGACCATGTTAATGAGACCGCAGAACTTGCGCTATCGCTCGGCGCAGATGTGCCTATGTGCTTTCGCGGCGAACCCGTCATGGCACGTGGTATCGGAGAAGAGCTTTCGCCTCTCCCCGACCTTCCCGTCCTTCCTCTGGTGCTGGGCAATCCTCTTTGTGGCGTGTCTACACCAACCATCTTTTCACGGCTTGCGTCGAAGCAGAACTCGCCGATAGGAGACATCACCAGTGGCGACTGGGTTGACCGGTTGTCCTGCCTCCGCAACGACCTGGAAGTTCCCGCGCAGGAATTGGTGCCCGAGATCCGCGACATCACAGCCATGATCGCCGGTCAAGGCGCATTGCTTACTCGCATGTCTGGCTCAGGTGCGACTTGTTTTGGCATCTTTGCTTCCCGCGAGGAAGCGGATCAGGCAGCACAACAGCTCAGCCTTCAGAGGCCGGACTGGTATTTCAAAACAACGACGACACTTGCCGGAGCTGACGCATGAACCGCCTGGATGAAAGCCGTCCCTTCATACCGGTTGGCATCGCCGTCCTGACGGTTTCCGACACGCGCACACCCGAGACGGACAAATCCGGCGACACGCTTGTGGATCGCATCGCCAAAGCAGGCCATCACTTGAAGGCTCGCGCCATCGTGAAGGACGACAGGGAACAGATTGTGGACCAGGTGCGGTCGTGGGCGCTTGATCCGGAGATCGATGTCGTGATCACCACCGGGGGCACCGGGTTTACTGGCCGGGACGTCACGCCCGAGGCTCTGGAGCCGCTATTCGAGAAGCGGATGGAGGGCTTTTCCGAGGTCTTCCATCGCATCTCCTACGACAAGATCGGGACATCGACGATCCAATCGCGAGCAACGGGTGGGGTGGCGAACGCGACCTTCATCTTCGTCCTCCCTGGCTCGCCCGGCGCCTGCAAGGACGCCTGGGATGGCATTCTCGCCGCACAGCTCGATTACCGGCACATGCCCTGCAACTTCATTGAAATCATGCCGAGGCTCGACGAGCATCTACGGCGTAGCGGAAGCTAGACCCGTAACCTCAGACGCCGGCTCTGGCGGCCCGTGAAGGCGCAAGTTCACTGCGCAGCGAGACCGGCTTCATGCAAAGAGCGAGTTTAGCCAGATCCATGCCCGGCCGGACCGCCTCCAGCGCCTGCCGCCTGGATAATAAGAGGCCACACTCCAACACTGGCGCGGTTTCGACGATACGCCGCAACAGCGTTCTGCGGTGGTGACGCACGAGCGAAAAGATTGCGGGCTTCTGGTTCAGCGCCGTGTACTCCAGCACCTCCTCTATCCAGCCCGGCTGGAGACGCGAACCAGGCTCCAGAAGCAGAAGCCACTCGCCCCTTACCGAGCGAAGCACTTCATCCAGCCGCCATTCCGTCTGAAAGCGGCAGCCAGCAGCATCCGCAACTCTTGCAGATCCGTCCGACGAGCCAAGGTCGAGGATTACAACATCGCTGACGAGGCCCTCAACCGCTGCCGACACCAAACCCGAAAGGGTTTGCGCCAGCTCGGCCTCCTGATCGCGGCATTCCATGACGACTGTCAGCATGGCCCACATCTACCGCATTGCGGGAACGATTTCCACAAGCCGAACGTCTGCATTTTGTTCTTGCATTGTTCTCTTTTCCGTCCTAGGTTTTGATCATTGGTGAAGGGGATCATCCCCTTGACGGAGCCCCAGATGAACGAGCTGTCTCATTTGCGGCAGGTTGCTTTTGCGCCTGCTCATACGGCTGATATTGCCGACGCACTGGTGGATTCCTCAGGCTTGCGGATCGATGTGGACCGGCGGCGCGGACGAGGCGCGGGTCTCAATCCCAGCGGCCGCTTCGAGCAGGAGCGCCGTGAGGTTTTTGACGACGGCTGGCAGACTTTGGAGGAGCTTTCCTCGTTCCAAACGGACGTACAGGTGGAAAAGCCTCGAACGGCCATCACACGCAATGAGTCACCCGACATCTCCTTCGACCGGTCGATCAACCCCTATCGCGGTTGCGAGCACGGCTGCATCTACTGCTTTGCCCGCCCCACACACAGCTTCATGGGACTGTCGCCAGGTCTGGACTTCGAGGCCAAGCTGTTTGCCAAGCCCGATGTGCCGAAGCTTCTGGAGCGCGAGCTCAGCCGCCCGGAATACAAGGTGCGCGCTATCGCGATCGGGACCAACACAGATCCTTACCAGCCGATCGAACGAGAATGGCGCTTCATGCGGCAGATCCTCGAGGTGCTGCAGAAGGCAAATCATCCCGTCGCGATCGTCACAAAGTCCGCTTTGATCACCCGCGACATCGACATTTTGTCGGACATGGCATCCAAGGGTTTGGTGAAAGTCGGAATCTCCGTGACAACGCTGGACCGCAAGCTGGCGCGCACCATGGAGCCACGGGCTTCGACGCCGACAAAGCGCCTGGAGGCCATCAAGACGCTGACTGACGCGGGCATACCTACCGCCGTAATGGTTGCCCCGATCATTCCAGCGCTCAACGATCATGAGATGGAACGCATTCTTGATGCTGGGCACGCCGCCGGTGCCAGCGAGGCGAGCTATGTGCTGCTTCGGCTGCCACTTGAGGTGAGCCCTCTGTTTCGCGACTGGCTGCTGCGCGCCTATCCGGATCGCTATCGCCACGTGATGTCGCTGGTGCGCTCCATGCGCGGCGGCAAGGACTATGACGCCGACTTCAGCAAGCGCATGAAGGGTTCCGGCCCCTATGCCTGGCAGATTGGCCGTCGCTTCGAGATGGCGACCAAACGGTTGGGCATGGGCCGGCGCGGGCTGCCGCTTCGCGACGATCTGTTCATCCGGCCGGACGGCGGCGGAATACAGCTGTCGCTGCTTTGACCCTTACAGCCATTGCCGGAGCATGACCGCTCCGGCAGTTTTCGGCCCGGACGCCGCCTCCGTCCGCCGCCGGAATGCCCCGGCCCCGCCTCCCCGTGGCGGGACAGTGTGCCGCATCACGCGTGCCGGGGCTTGCAGGAGATCGGGAGGGCGTGCGATTCTGCCGCCATGTTGTCTCGCACGTCCCCCGATTCTCCGCTTCTTTTTGAAGAGGTTCCGCTTGTCCCGGATTTCAGCCTCGAGCTGATCGCAAGGAAGGCTGGCCATTGGCCGGTTGCGGGTACGGATGAAGCAGGCCGCGGGCCGCTGGCGGGACCGGTGGTGGCAGCTGCAGTCATCCTCGACCCTGACAATATTCCGCAGGGACTGAATGATTCAAAGCAACTAACAGCGGCGCAGCGCGAACACCTGTTCGAAGCCATCATGGCGACCGCCGAGGTCTCCATCGCGGCCTCTGGTCCTCGCCATATCGATGAACGCAACATCCTTCGCGCGAGCCTCGACGCCATGCGCCGCGCGGTGGCCGGACTTGCCGTCAGCCCCGCCTATGTTCTGACCGATGGTCGCGATGTTCCCCCGGGGCTTTCCTGCCAAGGCAAGGCGGTTGTGCAGGGAGACGCCCGGTCTGTCTCCATCGCCGCCGCCTCGATCATAGCCAAGGTCACGCGAGACAGGATGATGACGCGCGCTCACCAGGTCTTCCCGCTCTATGGCTTCAACAGCCATGCGGGCTACGCGACGCCGCAGCATCGCGCGGGTATCGAGGCGCACGGGCCCTGCCTGCTGCACCGCATGAGCTTCCGGCCGCTCCGGAAGGACGACCTCCCTCAGTAGCCGCCCAACATGGTCCTGAAGACGCAGGGCAACAAAAAGGCCGCGTCTAGCGCGGCCCTATTTTGTTGTTCCGATAGAACGGAATCAATTCAGGCGCGACTGCACTTTGCCGAGAGAATCCCGGAACAGTGCTTCTTGCGTGCCGGCATCGGCCTTGGTGGCGATAACCTTCTCGGCTGCTGCGACCGCAAGATCGACAGCCGCGGAACGGACTGCTGCAATTGCGTCGGCTTCAGCCTGCTTGATCTTCTGTTCGGACAGCGCGTTGCGACGGGCAACGAACTCTTCGGTCTTCTGCTTGGCTTCCGCCGTCAGCATGGAAGCTTCGCGCTCGGCTGCAGCAACGATCTGCGCCGCTTCCGCTTCGGCTTCCTTACGCTTGCGCTGGTATTCGGCCAGCAGTTGCTGGGCTTCCTCGCGAAGACGCTTGGCCTCCGCCAGTTCGTCCCGGATCTTGCCTGCACGTTCGTCCAGCGACTTTCCGATCTTGCCTGGAACCTTCAGATACGCGATGAGCACGAAGAAGAGGATGAGGCCGACAAGGGCGAAGAAGGTTGCGTCGAGAGCCATGGATCAGGCCTCCTTGGGAGATGCTGCGGCAACGGCAGCCTTAATGTCGTCTGCATTGGCCTTGGGGCCGATCAACTGATCCACGATCGCAGCTGCGGTTTCCTCGGCAATGGCACCAACCTGGGCAAAGGCCTGCGCCTTGATATCACTGATCCGAGCTTCAGCCGCTGCAAGCTTTTGTGCCAGTTCCGCCTCGATCGTCGCGCGATCGGCAGCAGCCTTGGACTTTGCCGCTTCGCGTGCTGTCTCGCCGATCACATTGGCTTTGGAACGAGCTTCTGCCAGTTCCTTTTCATAGGCCGCGACTGCTGCGTCAGCTTCAGCCTTGGAGCGGGACGCTTCATCAAGATCCTGGGCGATCCGGTCGTGGCGCTGCTCGAGAATGCTTCCCAGCCGCGGAACCAGAACCTTCTGCATCAGCAGATAGAAGAGACCGAAAGTAATGACCAGCCACAGAAGCTGCGACGGATAGGTCGAAGCATCGAAGGGCGGGAATGGCCCGGTGGCGTGAGCGTCGTCATGAGCGACACCGGTTTCCGTGTGCACTTCGCCCGCAGGCGCAGTGCCTGGCGCTTCAAGCGTCTCTGTGGCTTCCGGCGCAGTCTGCGCAAATGCCGAAGTCACGAACATCATCACCTCCAGGTGGATACTAAATGCAAAGGATCACGGCACGCACGCGGGCGGCCGTGATCCAGAACCCGAAGCCGAGATTAGACGGCGAACAGGAGGAGGAGAGCTACGAGCAGCGAGAAGATGCCCAGAGCTTCCGTAACGGCGAAGCCGAATACCAGACGGCCGAACTGGCTGTCAGCGGCAGACGGGTTGCGCAGGGCGCCCGACAGGTAGCTGCCGAAGATGTTGCCGAGGCCGAGAGCCGTACCGGCCATACCAAAGCAAGCCAGACCTGCACCGATGAACTTTGATGCTTCCGCTTCCATGTGAGAACTCCTTGAATGGGTTGTTGCGGCTGATGACTGACGCCTCAGGACGCCAATGTGGTTATTCCTTAGTGGCCGCCCGGATGGACCGCGTCATTGAGGTACATGCAGGTGAGCACCGCAAAGACGTAGGCCTGAAGGAAGGCGACGAGGAATTCGAGACCCGTCAGGGCGACGGTCATGATGAGTGGCAGGATCGCTCCGCCGATGCCAAGCGCGCCCAAGGCGCCGAGCGAGGCAACGAAGCCGGAGAAGACCTTCAGCGTGATGTGTCCAGCCAGCATGTTGGCGAAAAGACGTACCGACAGCGAAATCGGACGGGACAGGAAGGAGATGATCTCGATCGCGACAACCAGCGGCAGGAGAACACCTGGAACGCCGCTCGGGACGAAGACGCCGAGAAAGTGCAGGCCGTGCTTGTAGAAACCGTAGACGACCACAGTGCCGATCACCAAAAGCGCGAGCGCGAAGGTGACGATGATCTGGCTTGTCACCGTGAAGAAGTAAGGGAACATGCCAAGCATGTTGGCGGTCAGCACGAACATGAAAAGCGTGAAGACCAGGGGGAAGAACTTCATACCGGCATTGCCGGCCCCTTCGCGCAACATGCCCGCAATGAATTCGTAGGACATTTCGGCAACGGACTGCGCACGGCCGGGGATCAGCCCGCGCTGCGACGTCGCAAAGTAGAGGAAGCCGGCGGCACAGGCGACCGTGGCAACCATGAAGAGCGAGGCGTTGGTAAAAGAGAAATCCATCCCGCCGATTTCGATCGGCACGATCTTCGAGATCTGGAACTGATGGGTCGGATCGTTAGCCACCGCTTATCCTCTTTCCTTCGCCGCGCAGGTCGCGCCTTGTATTCCATTGCAAGGACAGCCCGAAGGCGGACCCTAATTCCTTTTTCCCGTGCCTTTGCCGGCAAGCGGTGATGGAGCCACCATGCCTACCGCACGAAGCACGTTCAGAACGCCTGCGCAGAAGCCGAGCAGGAGCAGTATGATCAGCCCCCATGGCTTCGAAGCCGGCCAAACGAGACCGAGAAAATAGCCGAGCATGGCACCAACAGCGATGGCAGCAATGAACTCCGAAGAGATCTTCAGACCGAGTGCCATCCCGCGACGGCTTTCCTCGCTCTGTGCTTCCCGCTTCGCCTCAGTCGCTTCCTCGACGCCCCGAGCTGCCAGTTCAGCAGACAGGCGCCGACGACGCTGCTCCAGACTCTCGTCCCGATTATCCGTCATTCGCAAGTCCCTTAACCGATATCACCGCATCCTACGGCTTCTGGACCGTCCGATCCGTCCGAAACATGCTGACAGCGAGGGATTTCGCGCCTTCCGGCCCGTTTTCAAGTCGGGCGCAACATAGTTTTGAGCGCCTGCATAGTCAAGGCATACCAAAGCCTTGTCCATCTTCCAATTCCGATAGACTTTTCAGCGACTTAGATGCCGGCGCCCAAGCTCGTCGCAAAGTTCTGAAAGAATCGGCTCGGGTTAAAGCTGCAGGTCAGCTCCAGCCGCCGCCATAGGTACGATAGAAGACATGCAAGCCGATGCGGCCAACCTTCTTCATCGTCTTTGCCCATTTGGGCCGGACATAGACTGCATGGTAGTGGGTTGAGGACCCGACCTCGCTTAGCCAGATCTTCCCGGCAGTGACGGCCATGGCAACTTCCCGAGCCATCTTCCAGTGATATTCTGAGCGGATACGGTCGCGGATATTGTCGCAGGCAAAAGAGAACTGGCAGCGGTTACGCCAGTCTTTGTTCTGGTAGACCACATCGCAGATGGTGCCCGGATAAGATGGGTTGCGGACGCGATTGAGAATCACCTGCCCGACAGCCGCCTGACCCCGCGCGGATTCGCCGCGGGCTTCAAAGTAGATGCCAGAAGCCAGGCACTGCTGTTCTCGCTCGGAGAAGGCCTCTGGGGGAAGCGGCGTCGCGGCCCAGGCATGGTCGTCCGATGATATCGGGGGGATGAAACGCCCCGCCTCCGGCTTCTTCAAGATGGCATCGAAGGGGGACTCGCGGGCAAAATCAGGTTCGGGCGGCGCATAGGCGGTTGCCAGCACATCGGGACGATCATTGGTCACCAGGCTTGCGATCATCGGAGACACTCCCGGCGCCGGCGCTTCGTCCTTGCGGAAATAGAACGCGGCAAGCTCGATCTCGCTTGCCTGCTGCCCGGGCTTGGCGAAGGCGGTCAGTTGGTCCTTCGCTTCAACTGGCAGTGTCAGCGCGCTGGTGCGCTGAAGGACGGAGCCAGCGCTGAAAGATTTTGGCGGCTGCATGGGCTCAACCGAGACAATGCGTCCCTTCTTCGACTTGCGATTGACCCTATCCTCATCCGGCGTCGCCTCTGTCGAGGCAGAACCTCCTATGAAAGCCACCGCACGGCCATCGGGTAGAACCATACCGGCGTCACCTGGCAGGACGCGTTCCATGTCCGGGAAGGCAAGCTCTGAGGAGTGGATGGAGCCCGCAGGCGACTGCGTCAGGACAACGCGCCACCTCTGGCTGGCATCCATGCCTGAAAGGAGCTCGGAAAGGTCGCCATGAGCGGCATTGGAGGGAAAGCCCAGCCAGCACGCAACACCGAATACTGCAGGCGCGATCCATGCGTCGGTACGAACGCGAGACTTGCGACTCAAGACGCCAAACATACGCAAAACGGCAACTCCAGGGGACACGTAAGCAACCCCTGAAGAATCGATCATTAACCTTGATGGTCGGTTAACAGGATGCGCCGCGACCGTTGCTAGAAGGCGAAGTCACAAAAATGTCAGTCGAATCACTCCTAAGTCGGGCTCAACCACGCGCTTGGGTGCAGATGGAAATTGGCGGCTTGATCAGAGCCCAGTGGCGACACAATCCTACTCGAAGATGATGGAAGGCGCTGGGCGGGCAGTGCGTCCCTGCAGTTGCGCCCAGGCATTGGCAGCTATCTCACGATAGATTTTTGCTGCAGCTCCGTCAGGGTCGGAGACCACAACCGGTGTGCCGATATCAGAAGTTTGACGGATTTCCATTGTCAGCGGAACCTCGCCGAGGAAGGGGACGCCAATCCGCTCCGCCTCGCTACGTGCACCGCCATGACCGAAGATGTCGTAGCGTTTTCCGGTATCCGGGGCGAGGAAATAGCTCATGTTCTCAATGATCCCTAGCAGCGGCACCTCAACCTTACCGAACATCGTGATCGCCTTGCGCGCGTCGATGAGGGCGAGATCCTGCGGGGTGGAAACAACCACGGCACCGGCCAAGGGTACCTGCTGCGCAAGGGTCAATTGTACGTCGCCAGTTCCCGGCGGCATATCGACAACCAGCACGTCAAGATCACCCCAGGCGACTTCGCGCAACATCTGCAGGAGCGCAGACTGGACCATCGGGCCGCGCCAGATCATGGCAGTTTCTTCGTCCACCAGGAATCCCATCGACATGGCCTTCAAGCCATAGTTTTCCATCGGCACGATGATGCGGTTTTCGATTTGCCGCGGACGGCCCGAGATCTTCAGGAGCCGAGGAATGGAGGGGCCGTAGATATCGGCATCCAGGATGCCCACACGCAAGCCGTTCGCCTGCAGGCCGAGGGCGAGATTGACTGCGGTGGTGGATTTGCCGACACCACCCTTGCCCGAAGCGACCGCGATGATGGCCCCAACGCCCGGGACGCCAACCTTTGCCGGACGAGGTGGGGCGGGATGGGGATGAGCGTGGGCGGCAGGCGGAGATGATTTCTGCGGCTGCCGGTTTGTTTCTCCCCCTGCCCCCGCCTTGCGATCGGCTGTCAACGTCACCAATGCACCCTTCACGCCAGGTATGGATTTGACGGTGCGCTCTGCTGCAACACGCAAGGGCTCCAGTTCCTTGGCTCTTTCCGCCGGAACGGTGATGGAGAAATAGACCTTGTTATCCGAGATGAAGACGTCGGAGACCATGCCGAGGGCAACAATATCGCTTTCCAGATCTGGCCCACGTACCTTTGTGAGGGAGTCGAGAACCTGTTGTTTCGTCACGTCCGGCATTTGCAACTCCTGTCAGTCGCACCGGAATTCCCGCCGATGCCCTGCCTTTATAGGAGGTGCCCTGTTGGTATCGCAACATCATTGCTAAGCAACGCCGCCCGACCGGCAGCCAATCGGCGCGCAGGATCGGGCGGCGCTTTCTAGACAGCGTCTCTGCGGACGCCTTCAGTCCCCTCTGGACCTCTTTGCCAGATGCAGAAAACGTGCCAGCTGCCCGAAGCCTGCACGGGCGATGATGCGCCCTCCTCGGGACCCAGGCACGAGGACGCTGAGGCATCATAACGGTGAGAAGATGAGCAGGAAGTGCACCTGCTTGAAGCAGATGCAGATCTAAGATCGGAGGCTTACTTTATGAGACCTGTGCGAAGAGCCTTAGCAACCGCCTGAGCCCGGTTTACCGTATCGAGCTTCTTGGCAGCACGGTTCAGGTAGTGATTGACGGTATGCTCGGAGAGACCCAAGATCTCGGCAATCTCGGCGCTCGTCTTTCCCGCAGCGGTCCAGTTGAGACAATCGAGTTCTCGGTCGGTCAGCGTGTCGGTTGTTCGGATGCTCAGGCTACGGATCTGCCCGAGGGTGTCGTAGACATGGACCCCCAGATAGTGGAGCTCCATCATCTGCTGCAGATCAAAATCGAGTTCCTGCCCTAGCAGAGCCACCGAGCCTCGAAGGCCGGTACCGTCTTGCACGGGAAAATGCACGCCCCGACGCAGACCATAGTGAAGGAAGAGATCCTCAGACATGCTGCTGCCGCGCTCCCTCGTCATCTCCGCCATGTCATAGGTGAACGGCAACGCCGAAGCCCGGAGACGCTTGAGGACGGGGCTGGTGGAGAGCAGGCCCTCGCGATCGAAGGCGGCAATCAGCTCTGCCGGCAAGTTAGTGATCACCGTGCTCGAGGAGAGCGTCAAGGACGTCAGCAGCGGGAGATTGGCCACCATGAAAGCGCGGGCACCGTATTCTTCCGTCAGGCGCTTCATGAAGCGGAAAACGTCGAACTGAGTCTTCAGCCGAGCGATCTCCTGAAGCTTCGCCTCGACTGCGTCGCCCTGGACGAGTTGTTCCGTTTGCGGCATCGGCTGAAATTTCTCTTCTTCCAATCGATGATGCTCGCTTCGCGCGACGTCCATGATCGGATTTTCCACTGAATGATCGCCTGGGATGTTTGCACCACGAGCCCGTCAACAGGGGCTTTGAATGCAAGACATTCGCAGAGGTATGCGGAAAAGTTTCGATTGGCAATTCCTATTCCTGATACAGGATCGGTTTATTCAGCCTCGCACCATGTTCCAATCCTCGCAGGGAAACGGCTTGCCTCACGCGCTTGCGCCGGACACAGTGCGCACCAGCTTAAGTATCAGGAGCACTGGATGTCGGCCGAATTCCCCAACCCTCAAGTCCTCTCCTCGACCGTCTGCGAACTGGGCGAAGGTCCGAGTTACGAGTATGAAACAGATACCTTGTGGTGGTTCGACATCCTCGGCAAGGCACTTCACGAGTTACACCTGCCTTCCCACAGCGAGCGCACGCATGCGCTGCCTGTCATGGCAAGCGTCATTGCCCGGATAGATGACAAGCGGCAATTGCTGGCGACGGAGAACGGTCTGTTCATCCGCAACCGCGCCGATGGCCAGTTGTCACTCTACTGCGAGCTCGAGCCCGGCAATTCGGGGAATCGGTCCAATGACGGGCGCGTCCATCCCAGCGGCAGCCTCTGGATCGGGACCATGGGCAAAGGCGCAGAAGAAGGCGCAGGCGCCATCTACCACGTTGCCAACGGGCAGTCGAAGAAGCTCTTTGCCGATATCAGCATTCCGAATTCGATCTGCTTCTCTCCCGATGGCGCGACGGGCTATTTCGTCGATACGCGCATCAACCGCCTGATGCGCGTGCCGGTAGATCCGGCCACAGGCCTTCCGGTGGGGCCAAATGAGGTGTTGGTGGATACAAGTGGTCGCCCCGGCGGGATGGATGGCTCCGTCTGCGACACAGCTGGCAACATCTGGAATGCGAGATGGGGTGACGGTGCCGTCGATTGCTACAGCTCCGACGGCGCTTTCCTGGCGCGCTACCCCGTAGCAGCAAAACGGATGACCTGCCCCGTTTTTTACGGCCAAGGCTTCGACAGATTGGGGATCACGTCCTCCTGGGAGGGACTTGATCCTGCCGAACGTCAGGAGGATCCTCTGGCGGGGCAGCTGTTTAGCCTCTCTTTCGAAGTCGACGGCCGAGCGGATCCGGCATTCAAGGCTTGACCGATGTCAGGGGAAGTTTGCGCAGAGTTGGGAACGAACGAGGCGCCCGTTCATTATCTCATCATCAGACGCGGCCTCCAGACGCGTCTCCAGCATAGGCAACGCCACCACCTCGTCGACGACTCCCCCTGGTCTGGAACGAGGGACGCGTTGAGAATGTGGATGAGGCGGCGCTGCGGTGCCGCCTTTCACGTGCAATGCTTGCTTCGACGTCCTAAAGATGCGCTCGCATCTGCTCACCAAAATGCTGTTGCAGATAAACCTGGGTGGCAGCGGCATCGAGAGGCTTGCCGTAATAGTAGCCCTGCCCCATGCCGCAGCCAAGCATCTTCAGCTTTTCCGCATCCTCATGCATCTCGATACCTTCGGCAACCACCTGAAGGTCGAGGCCGTCGCACATTGCGATGATCGCCTTCACGATGTGCTCGGAAGCTCGGTCCGTGGTGATCTGAGAAATGAAGGCGCGATCGATCTTGACCTTGTCGAATGTGAAGTCGCGTAGGCGGCCGAGGCTTGATTGGCCTGTCCCAAAGTCATCGAGGGAGATTCGAACGCCGTGGGAGCGAAGTTCGCTGATGATCCGATGTGCGGTATCAGCGGATGTCATGACGGCAGTTTCCGTGATCTCAAGCTCAAGACGGCGCGGATCGAGCCCAACGCGCGCTAGAGTGGATAGGATAGTGGCGCTGGTTCCCGTATCCATCAGCTGCGCCGAGGAAAGGTTAAAAGAGAGGAAGAGATCGCGCGGCCAGGAGAGCGCAGCTTCGGCTGCTCTGCGCAGGAGCGTCTCTGACAAGGCGTCGATGAAGCCTCGTTCCTCAGCCAAGGGAACGAAGACAGCCGGTGATACAAACCCAAGGTCGCCATCGATCCAGCGCGCCAATGCTTCGAAGCCCAGAACAGCTCCATCTTTTAAGCGAACGATCGGCTGAAAATGCGCGTCCACGGCATCGGCGATGACCGCAGTACGCAGTGCCTGTTCAAGCTGGGTTGCCCGCTTCATCTCCTGCGCAATCTCGCGAGAATAGACGGTAATCTGACCCCGGCCGCGCCGCTTGGACCGATACAGCGCCGTCTCGGCGCTTTTCAGGAGTTCCTCATACTCTTCCCCCGCAAAGGGATAGATGGCAAATCCAAGCGATGCGGAAAGACGCACGTTTCGATCGCCCAGGTCATAAGGGGCCGAGAGAACGTCCTTCATCATCTGGCCAATCCGCTCGGCACTGCTTCCATCGAAGACAAGCGGGAGGACAAAGGCGAACTCGTCGCCATCATGGCGGGTAACCGTTGCACCATCCGGCATACAAGCCTTCAATCGATGAGCAACCTGACAAAGGATCTCGTCTCCTGCTTCGGCTCCAAAAAGGTCATTGATCGGCTTGAAGCCATCGAGATTTGCGATGCAGATGGTGAAGGGTGCAGGATCCTGCGCGCGTTCAGCCGCAAGCAACCGCACCTTGTCGCGCAGCCGATAGCGGTTGCCGAGGCCTGTGAGAGGGTCGCTATATGCCATCGCCTGCAGTTCATTTTGGCTGACCTGCAACGACGGGTTACCCGCCGACACCATGCAAAAATCCGATACTCAGTACACTTTTGATGAAGATGACGGACAAAGATTAACAAAAAGCTCTCACGAGAAAGGTGAAAATCAAGACAATTCAGTTACCTAGCTAGCGGATCAGCCCGCGTTCGAACTGGGGCTAGACGGCTGCGCCAGACGCCGCGTTCAACGCTAACCAAGCCCGGAACTGGTGGAGCAGGCCAAGACATCGGGCACCTGCCGCGATCGCCTCTTTCCAAGCCAAAGAGAATCCTTGAAAATCAGTCCATGCCTGTGAAGCTTCTTCCTGAGACCCTGATCAACCAGATCGCCGCCGGTGAAGTAATCGAGCGCCCTGCCAGTGCGGCCAAGGAGCTGATCGAGAACGCTATCGACGCGGGCGCTACCCGGATCGAAATCGCCACGGCAGGCGGAGGGAAAAGCCTGCTCCGCATCACCGACAATGGCTGCGGCATGGACGGCACAGACCTGGAACTTGCGGTGCGGCGTCATTGCACCTCCAAGATCGATGGCACACTAGACGACATTCGCACCCTCGGATTTCGCGGCGAGGCGCTCCCCTCCATCGGCTCTGTTGCGAAGCTTGCGATCACCAGCCGCCGGAGCGGCGATCCGCAAGGGTTCCAGGTATCGGTGATCGGTGGAGCCACGTCGCCTGTTCGCCCCGCCGCTGCCAATCAAGGGACGGTGGTGGAGGTGCGGGATATCTTCTTCGCCACGCCGGCACGTCTCAAGTTCCTGAAGTCGGAGCGAGCAGAGGCTGGAGCGATCACCGAGATGGTGAAGCGGATGGCCATCGCCTTCCCCGGCATTCGCTTCGTGCTCAGCGGACCAGACCGCTCAACGCTGGAACTGCCTTCTACGGGTGACGATTCGCTTGCGCGCATCGCACAGATCCTGGGGCGAGAGTTCAAGGACAATGCTATCGAAATCGACGCGGGCCGCGAAGAGGTGTTTCTCACAGGCTTTGCCGGGGTGCCCACCTTCAATCGCGGCAATTCAGGGCACCAGTATGCCTTCGTTAACGGGCGGCCCGTGCAGGACAAGCTGATCCTTTCGGCTATTCGCGGCGCTTATGCTGAGACGGTGCCGTCCGGCCGCTATCCAGTCGCGGTGCTCTCCCTCAAACTGGATCCTTCCCTGGTTGATGTGAACGTTCATCCGGCAAAGGCCGATGTGCGTTTCCGCGATCCAGGTTTGGTCCGAGGCCTGATCGTCGGCGCTATCCGCGAGGCGCTGGCTCGCGAGGGCAGTCGCGCAGCGACGACAAGCGGCAGCGGCCTCGTCAGTGCCTTCCGTACGGGCTACGGCCCAGCGGCCGCGCCTACACCTTGGAGAGCCCAAAACTCAACTTCGCGGCCGCTGACGGACTTCTCGTTTGGGGAGGAAAGGCAGGCAGGCTTTCAGCACTTCGCAACGCCGTCTGCGCGCACCGAGGCGACTGCAAATGTCACGACCACGGGCGCGCAAGAGATTGCATCGGAGCACCGCCTTGGTGCGGCAAGGGCGCAGCTGCATGAAAACTACATCGTTGCCCAGACGAATGACGGGCTGGTGATTGTCGATCAGCATGCGGCGCATGAGCGACTGGTGTTCGAGGCCATGCGAAAGGCGCTGGACAGTGGGCGACTTTCCTCGCAAACGCTGCTCATCCCGGAGATCGTCGATCTTCCGGAGGAAGATTGCGACCGGCTGATGTCCTATGTCGGCGAGCTTGACAGGTTCGGTCTTGCGATCGAGCGCTTCGGCCCTGGCGCCATTGCGGTTCGCGAGACACCCGCAATGCTGGGGGAGATTGATGCGACAGGCCTCGTCCGCGACCTTGCCGACGAAGTTGCCGAGTGGAGCACCGCTGGCGGGTTGCGGGCCAAGCTTGAACATGTTGCCGCCACCATGGCCTGCCATGGCTCGGTCCGGTCAGGCCGGCGACTTCGGCCAGAGGAAATGAATGCACTTTTGCGGCAGATGGAAGTCACGCCGGGATCTGGCCAATGCAACCATGGCCGCCCGACCTATATCGAACTCAAGCTGTCCGACATCGAGCGGCTATTTGGCCGCAGTTGACGGACCGAGAATCGCTGCCACAGAAGGCTGGCGCTGACGCGGCGCTCGCTGTAAAGGCCGGTGCATGAATTTTGCAGGAGACGACAGATGAACCGGTTCGAGGGAAGCGGCAGCCGAGAAGCGAGGATCCGGTATCTCGATGGCGATTACCAGATGCTATCGGCTGGCTCCCATGTCGTCTGCGCCGTCACCGGCGCCACCATTCCCTTGGATGAGCTCCGCTATTGGAGCGTTGCGCGACAGGAAGCCTATGTTGACGCAGCAGCCTCGCTAGAAGCGGACAAGCGGGCGGGTATCCTGCCGACACAGACCCGCGGCTGACGGAATCGCTCCTTGCACGGCTACCTGCTCTCCTGGAGCCGCCTCCTGCGGTAGGTCGCCATCGCAAGCTCGATGATCTGACTTGGAGCATGGGGATTGTCAAAGGTCATGTCGACCTCGACGACCCGAAGCTTCTGAAGAAGCGCCTCCGCCTTCCCATGGC
This sequence comes from Pseudomonadota bacterium, assembly GCA_023399635.1. Lineage (GTDB taxonomy): Bacteria > Pseudomonadota > Alphaproteobacteria > Rhizobiales > Rhizobiaceae > Neorhizobium. Next base: position 22,271 of record JAEWOP010000250.1, on the reverse strand, counting down.
CGCCAACCAATCGCGCGGCATCCTTTGCCGTCGTGACCGGAAGGAGACCGCGGCCCTCGGCGTCCGCAAGCAGCTCCGCGACTTCGTCTTCTGCGAAGTAATGATGATCCGGGAAGGAGCGGCGCTCGACAAGGTCTGCACCCAGCGCCTCAACCGTCCGATAGAATTTCGCCGGGTCGGCAATACCAGCAAACGCCAGCACAGCCCGACCCGCCAGATCCGGCGCCGCCCGCGGTATCAATGAGGCGACATAGAAGGGCTTGCCTGCCCTAGCCGCCTGCCGCACCAAGGCGTCCGCGGCATCACCGTTGCCAACCTTGAGGATGGCCGACAGGTGACGCATCTGCTCCGCGATCGGCGCCCGAACCGGTCCTCCGGGCACCAGATGCCCGTTTCCGATCCCGCGGACGCTATCAATGACGATCAGGGCGAAATCGATTGCGATCTGCGCGCTCTGGAAGCCATCGTCCATGATGATCAGGTCAGCTCCTTCGCTCACCAGCCTCCCTGCGCCTTCGACGCGGCGGCGAGAAATGACGGTGGTCGCCTCCCGCGCCAGGAGCAGGGCCTCGTCACCCACAGCACCAGCACGATGATGGTGAGGATCAACAAGTGTCGTGACGTCCAGCGATCCGCCGTAGCCGCGGCTGAGAATTCCGGGTTTGAGCCCGCGTTCCTTGGCAGCGCGAGCAAGAGCGATTGCCGTTGGCGTTTTTCCGGCTCCGCCCACGGTGAAGTTGCCGACACAGATGACCGGCGCTGAAACACGAGCCCGCCTGCCCTCGGCGAGGCGTTTACCCGAAACCTTGCCATACACAAACGAGAGGGGCGAGAGGCTCCAGGCACGCCAATCGGCCTTCGTCCACCAGAAGGGAGGCGCTTCCGACACCATTGATGAGCTTCTCCAAGTCACGCCAAACAGGCGGGCACCAAAAGGGAGTTTTCTGAAAAAGGCAAGGGTGATGGTCAGCGGAGCGCTTCAGGCGCCAGTCTGCTCCAGGAGGAGCGCCTCGATGGAGGCTATACAGTCGAGGCAGAAATCGGCATGTGGTTCGAGCGTCTGGCGGGTGCCCGTGCCGGTCAACACGCCAATCTTCAGCCCAGCGCCCGCGTTTGCCGCCATGATCAGGTCGTGGTTGTTGTCTCCGACTACGGCGACGCAGCTAGGCTCAAGCCCTGTTGCCTCGCAGAACCCAAGCACCATGCCGGGCTCTGGTTTCCCACCATAACCGCTATCGTATCCGGCAATGAAATCGACATGGCTATCGATCCCAAAACGGTGCACCGTGGAGCGGATTGAGCGTTCGTTGTCGCTTGACGCGATGCCAAGCTTCAGGCCGCGTGCCTTCAGCCGCGAGAACAGTATCCGCAGATCCGTCACAGGCACGGCATATTCAGTGGCCTGCACGAAGAGCGCATCAAGCAGCACCGTCAGTTCCGCCACCGGAAGCGGAGAGCCGGCTGCGACAAAGCCGGCAGCGATCTCGGCGGCGTTGCCAGCGGCCAGGAGGCTATCGGCACGCGTATGGCCGGAAACCGGATCCATGCCAGCAGCGTCAAGCAGGCGCAGCTCAATATGCTCCTGACCGGCAGCCGCGATCCGCGCCGCTTCCCGGTTCACCGGCCCCCAGCTCTCGTCATAGAGAATGAGCGTGCCGTCCTTGTCGAAGAGGATGCCCTGGATTTCGCCGAAGGAGGTGCGCATCATTGCGCCGCCATGCTTCTCGGCTGAAGACGGGCGCTGACGGTGAGTGGATTGAGATAAGGTTCGAGCGCCTTCACGGTTGCCGAAAGCGCGCCACGCATTTCCTGGATCGTTTCCTGGCCTGCCTCGATCATCTTCTTGCGGGCTATCTCGTTGCTCAACAGATAGTGCACTGCTTTCGCCAGCATTTCGGTGTCACGCACCAACCGAGCTCCCCCCCTGCGGACGAGGTTGGAGTAAGCATCACGGAAATTATCAACTTTGCTGCCGGACAGCACGGCGCAGCTCAGCATTGCCGGCTCCAACGGGTTCTGACCGCCCTCACCCGTCAAAGAGCGTCCAACAAAGGCGACCTCCGTCAGGCGCAGATACAGGCCCATCTCCCCCATGCTGTCGCCAAGGAAAATGTCCGTCTCCTCTGTCAGGATATCGTCGCGCGACCGCCGTGCCACCACCAGGCCCTGCGCCTCCAGCATCTCCTCGATTTCATCCGCACGCTCCGGATGGCGAGGCACGATAATGGTGAGCTGGCCGTTCCTTGCCTTGAGAGCCTTGTGGATCTTTGCCGCCGCCTTCTCCTCGCCCTCGAAGGTGGAGATCGCTGCCCATGTCTTGCGATCCCCAATCTGTTGCCGGTAACGTTCGACAAGGGAGATATCGCAGGGTGGTGGATCCGTGTCGCCTTTCAGGTTGCCGGAAACGAGCACGGGCCACGCGCCCAGATCCCTGAAGCGTTCGGCATCGACATCGCTTTGCGCAACGACGAGGGACATCTGTCCGAACAACGCTTCGGCAACGCGGTCGTGGCGCTGCCACCGTTCGAAGGACCTGTCGGAGATACGGGCATTGACGCGGATTTGCGGGATCTTGCGCCGGGCCAGTTCCAATACCGTCGTCGGCCAAATCTCCGATTCTGCAGTGATGCATGCATCCGGTCGCCAGTAGCGGAGGAAGCGTTTCACCGGGAATTTAAGATCGATAGGGACGTACTGGTGTATCACCTGATCGCCCAGACGTGTCCGCACCAGCTCCGCGGAGGTTACTGTGCCGGTGGTCAGGAGCACGTGGATTTCCCGGCGGCACAATTCGCGCATCAACGGGATCAGCGCCAGAGTTTCGCCGACGCTTGCCGAGTGGAGCCACACCAGCGGTCCCCGTGGCCGTGGCTGGCTTGCATAACCGAAGCGCTCGTTGCGGCGCTGGCGGTCTTCCTTGCCCTTATAGGCGCGGTAGGCGATATAGGGAGAGGCCAGCGGGTACAAGACAATCCCAGCCAGCCGGTATCCGGTCAGGGCCACACGCGCCAAACCCTTTTTCATGGCAAATGTCTTCGATGGGTGGGCGCCTGCGCCAAGCTGGAATATCCTCCGGATGCCGTCGGAAAAGATCTAGTATTCGATTGCGTCAAAATCGGGTTCCGGCACGATGCGACATAAGGTGTACGGTCGCCAAGCGGCAACCGTAGCTTATCCCCATCATCGTGTTATTCGCCCCGAAGCTCTGGATCGAGCAGCTTGTGCAGGTGGACAATAAAATAGCGCATCTGGGCGTTGTCGACCGTCTGCTGTGCCTTGGAGCGCCAGACTGTCAAAGCGCTCGCATAATCCGGATAGATCCCGACGATATCGACCTTCGACAGATCCTTGAACTGCACGCCGCTCAGGCTCGAAAGTTCACCACCGATCACCAGATGGAGAAGTTGCTTCTTTTCACTTGTTTCCGTCATCTTTCACCCCTTAAGTAGTCCCCCCAGAGGCCTGCTTGCTGCACATAGCCACAAGGTCAACCCGTTGGATCGTCTGGCATGAACATCCGCAGCTTGTCCAGAGCATGCCCGGCACCAGCGCGCAGAACGCCGTGCTTGACGCTCTCGCGATTGTAGATCAGCAGCTCCCCCGATGCATCCACGAGACGACCGCCGGCGCGCTCAAGAATAAGGTCGGCAGCCGCCAGATCCCAATCATGGGAATTGCGCTTGACGATGGTACCGTCGATCGTTCCGTCGGCCGTCATCGCGAGCCGGTATGCGAGGGAGGGAACGTGGCGGATACGATGAACCGAGTTTCGGTGCTCCGGCTGAACCAACTTCAATACATCCTCTGCCACAGCGAGCTTCAGCGGCTCCGACTCCAAGGGTTTCGCCACCTCGATGGCATGGCCGTTCTTGATGGCCGGGCCACTGATCTCGGCAGAAAACTCCTCGCCCAGCGCCGGCGCCACGAGAACGCCGGCAACCGGACGTCCGCGATGAACCACTGCCACGGAAACGCACCATGTCTTCTGCCCTGCTATGAAGGCACGCGTGCCATCGATCGGATCGACGACGAAAAGGGTTTCCTTGCTGAGCCTTGCCGCGTCATCATCGGTTTCTTCTGACAGCCAGCCGTAGTCTGGTCTTGCGGCCATCAACATCCCCTGCAGCTTGTCATTGGCAGCGAAATCGGCCGCACTGACGGGCGAGCGGCCTTCGTTCTTCCACCAGACCTCCGGCTCCTGGCCGAAATAGGCCAATGCCACCTGCCCGGCTTCCAATGCAGCCTGCTTGATCAGCGCCAGATCCTCATGCCAGCGATCAAGACGAGCATCCATGAGCTTACCGCCCCGCCAGGGTCATGCCCTCGATAGCGATCGTCGGTGAGGCAATACCGAACTTGCGGTCAATGTCGTTTGCAGGCGTGAGCCGCATGAACATGTCTTTGAGGTTGGATGCGATCGTCACCTCCGAAACGGGGTAGGCAAGCTTTCCGTTTTCGATCCAGAAGCCCGTGGCGCCACGGCTGTATTCTCCCGTGACCATATTGACCCCCTGGCCGATCAGTTCCGTCACGTAGAATCCGGTGCCAACGCTGGCAATCAGCTCCTCTGGCGACATGTCTCCCGGTTCCAAAGCAAGGTTGGTGGGGGCGGCACCAACAGACGTGCCGCCGCGCACGCCGCGACCATTCGTTTCCAATCCAAGCTCCCGCCCGGTAGACGTGGAAAGGAACCAGTGCTTCAGCACGCCATCTTCGATCATCACGAGCCGTTCGCCGGAAATGCCTTCGCCATCGAACGGCCGGGAGGAGGAGCCGCGCACGATCAACGGGTCATCTGTAATGCTGAGGCCCGGCTTCAGCACCTGCTGGTCCATCTTGTCCTTCAGGAAGCTCGTCTTGCGCGCAACCGCGCCGCCGTTGATGGCGCCGGCGATATGGCCAACAAAGCCGCGGGCAATACGCGGATCGAACACTACGGTGAGGTCCTTGGCGGTCGGCATCTGGCGAGGTTCAAGCCGCTTCACGACCCGCTCACCGGCACGTCTGCCGATTACCTTGGGATCATCTAGATCGGCAAAAAAGAGGCGGCTGTCGAAGTCGTAGTCGCGCTCCATTTTGGTGCCTTCGCCAGCAATTACGCTGACCGAGCGACCGAAACGGGTTGCCATATAGCTTCCGGAAAAGCCGTGGGAGGTCACAAGCACCAGCCCACCCATCCCCGCCGATGCGCCGGCTCCTGAGGAATTGCTGACGCCGTCCACATCAAGTGCCGCCTGCTCCATCTCCAGCGCCGCCTCGCGAAGGTCATCCGTGGGTACGTCAGCCGCATCAAACAGATCGAGGTCCGGGTAGACGCGAGCGAGGTTCTTCTCGTTGGCGAGGCGCACGTAAGGATCTTCCGGCGAAACCTTCGCCATCGCAACGGCGCGATCTGCCAATGTCTTCATGTCGAAGCCGGGATTGGCCGAGACGCTGGCGACCCTATTGCCGACAAAGACGCGCAAGGAGAAGTCATCGCTTTCGGAGGCCTCCGTTCCTTCTACCTTGCCCAGACGCACGGTGACCGAGCGCGAGCGCGAGCGGACGACAACAACGTCGGCCTGATCGGCTCCAGCCGCTTTGGCGAGATCGATCAACTGCGCAGCGCGCGACAACAGAGTTTCGGAATCGATTGCGGAGGACATTGTGTACCTTTCGTTGCGGCTCCATTTATTGTGCAGCTAGTAAGGCATCAAGGCTCAGGCAGCGATTCTTCCGACAACCCGGCACGGGCAAGGTCATTTTCACGATGGAACCAGGGGCTCTCTTCACCCAAATGCTCGTGCTGCTCGTTCGAGGAACTGGACGAGACTTTCGAAGGAGCCGGAGCCGATGTGCTGATGGTCGGCTTTTCCCGCTTCGGGCAGATTGCAGCTCAGATCCTTCTGGCCGGCGGCCGGGACGTGACCGTCATCGACGATTCCGCCGATCGCGTGCGGCAGGCAGCATCATTTGGCTTCCGCATCTATTTCGGTGACGGCACGCGAAAGGAAGTGCTTCTGGCATCCGGAATCGAGAAGGCAAAGATCGTGGCTGTCTTGACGCAGAAGCGGGAGGTCACCGACAAGATCGTCGATCTCATCCGGTCCGAGTTTCCGAATGTCCGTCTGTTCGTCCGGTCCTATGACCGGATCCACACCATCTCGCTGCGCGCGCGTGGCGTGGACTATGAACTGCGTGAGACCCTGGAGTCCGGGCTCCTCTTCGGGCGCAAGGCGCTGGAGGCGTTGGGCATCAGCGGCGCCGAGGCAGAAGCCATCGGAGAGGATATCCGCAAGCGTGACGAGGAGCGCCTGCTGATCCAAGCAGCGGACGGACTGACGGCAGGTCGGCACATGCTGCACAACCGTCCGGTGAAGCCGGAGCCGCTGACGAAGCCGAAACATGCGCCGGTGCCCGATCCGGAAAGCCCAGCAGCCGAGGAAGCCGCAGGCTAGCCTTCTGCCGCCAGGTAAATGGCATCGACGGCGCGCTTCAGGTCATCTTTCACGCTCGCGGAGTGCTGCAGGATCTCCTCGGCCTTGCGGAAGTCGAGCACGCGGTACCGGTTAACCGGTGGGCGCAGAAAGATGTGCGGTGGCTGCAGCTTGAGCTTCAGCGCGATTGCCGACTGCATCATCAGCTGACTTGCCCCGAACATGCTGTCGATGCGGGTCGGTGCCTGAGACCCATCGCCTTCCGGCGCGCCGATGACATCAACGCCAATGACGATATCCGCAAGATCCATCAGGTGATCGTAAGGGATCGGGTTGAAAACGCCGCCATCGATCATGATACGACCATTGATGCGGACGGGCATGAAAATGCCCGGTAGAGCGGCAGAGGCGGCAATGGCTGTGGCGAGATTTCCCGACTCCAATACGACCTCCGCCTGACCATAGTAATCAGTCGCCATGACCTTGAGCGGAATCTGAAGGCTGTCGAAGTCTTCCGGGATTGGCGGGGGCAGTAAGGCCTTCAGGACCAGCTCAAGGTTGAACTGGCCAAACCGGAAGCCTCCGAGCGTGTCACGCATGGACGCGGGACCAAGGCTCAGGAGCTTGTTGGTGAGCGTTCCCCGCGGGCCAACCGTTTCCACTGTGTAGTCATGGATCTCACGACCAGACATGCCGGCCGCCATGGCTGCGCCCATGATAGCGCCAATCGACGACCCTGCGATTGCGACTGGGCGGATGCCAAGCTCATTCAGGGCCTCGATGACGCAGATATGCGAGATGCCGCGCGCGCCGCCGCCACCAAAAGCGACGGCAAATGTGAGGTCGCTCTTGCCTTTGATTGTGTCGTCATCGGGCATCGCGAGCCTGGTATTCATCCCGTTCAAGCCGGCTGATAACGAAGGAAATGCATGCGCGTATCGCCAAAGACACGCTGTTCGATCAGCTTGAAGACTGGATCCAACTGGGGCGAGACATCGGCGCGTTCCTCGAGAATGGCGAGCGCTCCCGGTTCTAGCCAGCCACCAGCATGCGCCGCCAGCAGAGCCGCCTCGCCGAGGCCTGCACCATACGGTGGATCGGCAAACAGCAGCTGAAAAGGCTCGATTGTACCAACAGGCCCCAGCTTGGTGGCATCCCGCCTCAGGATCCGCGCACGTCCATGCAGAGCGAGCGCCTCAATGTTTTCCCAGAGCAAGCCCCTGCCCTCGACGCCGTTTTCGACAAACAGCGCCGACTTGCAGCCGCGTGACAGCGCCTCGAACCCGAGGGCGCCGGTGCCGGCGAATAGATCAATCACCCGCGTTTGCTGCAGAGCCTCGGGGTAGACGTGGCCGATAATGTTGAACAGGCTTTCGCGGGTTCGGTCGATGGTCGGCCGGATGTCGTTCGACTTCGGAGCGGCCAGTGTGCGGCCGCGCAATTCACCTCCGACGATGCGCATGATGATTTATCCCCGTGGCGTGCGCGGCTTGCCGCCCGCTGGGCGGCCTCCCGGCCTGCCGCCACCGCTTGGCTTTCCACGACCGCCCGCAGGCTTCCCACCAAAGGACTTTCCACCACCCGGCTTGCCGCCGAAGGGCTTACTGCCGCCGGGTTTGCCACCGAACGGCTTTCCGCGCGGCTTCTCGCCAAAGGGACGGTCGCCGGCCGGTCTTTCGCCGCGTGGCCTGTCACTGCGAGAACGATCTCCCTCCGGACGAGCGCCACGCTCTCCGCGGGGCCTATCGGAGAATGGGCGTTCGCCTCGTGGGGGGCGATCACCATAGGGGCGGTCGCTGCGGGGACGTTCACCATCCTCACGTGGCTTGCGGTCGGCGCGGGGTCTGTCGCCGAATCCGCGCTCGCCTCTCGGGCGCTCGCTTCCCCGGTCAGCCCGATTGCCGAAGGAGCGCTTGCCGCCCTCCTCACGCCCGGCAGGCGCATCTTCACCTCGGATCCAGTCCCTGTCCTCGGCGACTCGATTGACCACCACAGGGCGATCATTGTGCGGCTTCGGCTTGTCGAACAGCCGCTCGGCTTCGGCGCGAGCCGTAGTTCTCTTGCCCTTGGCGTCGGTTGTCGGGCGGGCGCCAGGCGCCATCCAGACATTGGCGGTACGCGAGGCGCCCATCGGCGGGCGCTTCTTCGGCTTCTCGTCGCTAAAGCTGCGGTCATCGCGGGCGCCACGGGCAGGCCTGCCGGCAAAGCCGCGATCATCGCGTCTGCCATCCGGCCGACCGGAAGCCCTTTCGCGGCCTGCTTCGGGACGGGCGTCCCTCGGCCGCGCTTCCTGCGGACGGGCTTGCTTCGACCAACCGCCTCTTTCCTGCCTCTCCGACTTCTCCGCGGTATCGGCAGCGCTATCGTCGCCGGTCGTGTCGCCGTAGATCGGCGCGTCGAAATTCGCCTTGGACTCCTCGATCAGGCGGGGGCCGAGCTGGTCACGAAGGGTGCGTCCGCGTACTTCGATCACCTCGCCTTCCGGCAGGTCGCCCAGCTGGAAAGGTCCGTAGGAGATGCGGATCAGGCGGTTTACCTCAAGGCCCAGAGCACCCAGAACGTTCTTGATCTCGCGGTTCTTGCCTTCCCGCAGTCCCATGGTGATCCAGACATTATGGCCCTGCTGCCGATCAAGCGTCGCTTCGATGCCGCCGTAAAGCACGCCGTCGACGGCAATGCCGTCCTTCAGCTTGTCGAGATCCGCCTGCTCGATCTCGCCATAGGCACGGACGCGGTAGCGGCGCAGCCATCCGGTCGTCGGCAGCTCCAGGACACGCGAAAGCCCGCCGTCATTGGTGAGAAGCAGTAGCCCTTCGGTGTTGATGTCGAGGCGCCCAATCGACAAGACGCGCGGCAGGCCTTCAGGCAAGTTGTCGAAGACGGTGGCGCGGCCTTCCGGATCGGAGTTGGTCGTCACCAGCCCGGCTGGCTTGTGGTAAAGCCAAAGCCGTGTGCGCTCGATGCCCCGGATGGGATGACCATCAACTTCGATCCGGTCCTCCAGGGTTGCATTGACCACCGGCGTTTCCAGCACCTGGCCATTCAGCCGCACGCGGCCTTCCATGATCATGCGCTCAACGTCACGGCGGGAGGCGACGCCTACCCGGGCGAGGATCTTGGAGATGCGCTCCGGCTTCGCCGATCCGTCGGTCGTGGACGGGGCCGGGCGAGCGGGCGCAGGCTTCATCTGCCTTGCCGGCTTTTCTGCAGCGGGAGCGTCACCGGCACCCTTCCGCGGTTTCAAACCACCCTTGGCCGAAAAGCCTGGCTTGCCCTCGGCTCTGGGTTTCGTCTCGCGTACGAAGGGCTTGGCCCCGCCGCGCTTCGGCTTGTCTTTGGGTGTCATTTGTTGTTTGCCTGAAGCGAGATGTCGAACGGAATTTTCCGGACATTCATAGTGGTTGAAAACGCGTCTCGGGCTTCCCCGTGATCGAGGAGCGAAGATCTGTTCGCTTCCTACCAGTTCATGGGAGCCGGGTTAAGAGGAAATCGCCGAAAATGGCTAAGAGCGAGGGTTTCATGGCGGAGGCACTGCATGAGGCACGCGTCGCGGCCGAGCGCGGCGAGATTCCTGTCGGCGCCGTTCTGGTCATCGACGGACAGGTGATCGCCCGCTCCGGCAATAGGACCCGAAACGATCACGACGTAACGGCTCACGCAGAAGTTGTCGTTATTCGCGAGGCGGCGAGGCTCTTGGGGCAGGAGCGGCTGAGCGGCGCAGATCTTTATGTGACGCTGGAGCCCTGCACGATGTGCGCCGGGGCGATCTCCTTCGCCCGTATTCGCAGACTCTATTACGGCGCTGAAGACATCAAAGGGGGAGCGGTCGACAATGGTGTCCGCTTCTTTCGCCAGCCAAGCTGCCACCACGTGCCGGAGGTATATTCCGGCCTTGCGGAAACAGAAGCGGCGGAGCTGCTGACCGCCTTCTTCAAGTCGAAGCGGCCAGCTTAGGCATGCGCAGCTTCTACAAGCTTACTGGAATGGCTTCCACCAGCTCGACGTCTGCTTGGCAGACTGAGCTTCCTTTTTGCGGCGGCGCTCCTTCTGCACCTCGGGCTCGCCAAGATCAGCCAGAGCGGCAGAATCGACTGCCCGATACTGCGTCGGCGGATCGGTGAGCGAACGGCGTCCCGCGGTTACGTCAACCGTTTCCTGGTTCTGCTTGGCCTGGCGAAAGGCTTCCCATTTTTGGGATTCCGTCATCTGACCAGCCTGGCCCTTGCCAGCGAGCAACGGCGAACGGTACCGAGGATTGTTTTCGTTTTTCGCAGCCTCATCACGCAGGCGCTCGCGCGTTTCCTCAGGAGATTCGACCCAGTTCGGGTTGTTCTCGCGACTGGCAAGAGACGCCTGCGGCGGTGGCAAGGACTTGTCCTGCGCCGCGACGACAAGCTTCGGCCGCGGATTGTATCTGACGTTCCGGTTTTTATCCTGATTGCCGGTGATCGAAACAGAACTACCCAGATCGTCGACCAACTGCTCCGCTGCGCTCTTGCCCGTACCGTAGGTGGGGCTACCAATGCAGCCAGAGAGCATCGCTACTCCAGCCACCATACCGGCCACGCTCAAAGCGGCGCGAAACCCATGCGTCGTCTTCATAAAAGCCCTTCCAGGGGTGCCGCCGTCCGGCACCTTCAGATTCCCGCTCGACCACGGCCTGACGGAAAAATCCGGCCGATTTCGGGCAGATGTACCGGATGATGCGCCAAAGCGCAATCATCCGGCCAGTGCGCTCAGCCCAGGCGGCCCAGTGCGGCAAGTTCGCGAAGAGCAGCAGCATCGCGGGCGGAGACGTCCGGATAGTCGGGATCGGACCCTACATCCGTCGTGACCTTCCAGGATCGCGCGCACTTGGTACCTTCTGCCAGCCTCGGCTCGACAGCGACCTTCGTGCCATCTTCCAAGCGGAATGCTTCAGCAGGTCCTTCTCCCGAAACCACCGAAATGTCCGAGGTGATGCAGATCTCCGCGAAATCCAGGCCTTCCAGCGCCTTCATCAGATCTGCATCTGCCACATGAACGACGGGGGCGGCCTCGAGCGAGGAGCCGATCCGCTTTTCCTTGCGCTCCACTTCCAGCGCACCGGTGACGGCCCGTCGCACCGTGCGAACCTTCCTCCACTTCTCAGCAACTGCCTCATTCTGCCAGGTTGCGGGGATGACGGGGAATTGTTCGAGATGCACGGATTCCGCCGCGGGATCGCGTGACAGCCATGCCTCTTCGGTCGTGAACGGCATCATCGGCGCAAACCACAGGACGAGGCAATCGAACAACTTGCGGATAACGAAGAGGGCCGACCGGCGCCTCAGGCTGGACGGGGCGTCGCAGTAGAGCGCGTCCTTGCGGATATCGAAGTAGAAGGCAGACAGTTCGACATTGGCGAAGTCCGACAACGCACGGACGATCCGCTTGAAGTCGAATTCGTCGTAACCCTTGCGCACCAGCTGGTCGAGTTCGGCCAGGCGATGCAGCATCAGACGCTCGAGTTCCGGCAGGTCGGAATAGGCGATCTCCTCGCCCTCATCATGCGCAAGCGTCCCGAGCATCCAGCGGATCGTGTTGCGGATCTTCCGGTAGGCATCAATGTTGGTCTGGATGATCGTCTTGCCGAGGCGCTGGTCTTCCGCATAGTCGGTGCTCATGACCCACAGGCGCAGAATATCTGCACCCGACTGGCTCATCACTTCCTGCGGCGTCACCGTATTGCCGAGCGACTTCGACATCTTGCGGCCGTCTTCCGCCATGGTGAAACCATGCGTGATGACCGCATTATAGGGCGCGCGGCCGCGGGTGGCGCAGCTTTCGAGCAAGGACGAATGGAACCAGCCACGATGCTGGTCGGAACCTTCCAGATAGACATCGGCTGGCCATTTCAGATCCGGGCGGTCTTCGAGTGTAAAGGTGTGGGTGGAGCCCGAGTCGAACCAGACATCGAGGATGTCGGTGACCATCTGCCACCGCTCGCTGTCATGCTCGTTGCCGAGAAAGCGTTCCTTGGCGCCCTCGGCGAACCAAGCGTCCGCCCCCTCCTTCTCGAAGGCTTCGAGAATGCGCGCATTGACTTTCTCGTCCTTCAGGACATTACCTTCGGCATCGGCAAAGACACAGATCGGGACGCCCCAGGCACGCTGACGGGAGAGCACCCAGTCCGGACGCTGCTCGATCATGGCGCGCAGTCGGTTCTGCCCGCCGGCGGGGACAAAACGGGTTTGGTCGATGGCGGACAAGGCGCGGGTGCGCAGCGTCGTGCCATCGCTTAAATCCTTGTCCATATAGACGAACCATTGCGGCGTGTTGCGGAAGATGACCGGCTTCTTGGAGCGCCAGGAATGCGGGTACTCGTGCTTGATGCGACCGCGGGCAAAAAGCTGCCGGAATTCGATCAGTGCCTCGATGACGCGCTTGTTGGCGTCACCCTTCTTGCCGGTGTCGTCGCGCACGCGCGCAGCACCACCCTCGGCGGAGGGTCCGAAACCAGGAGCATCTTCTGTGTAGAAACCGGCGTCGTCCACCGGGAATGGGATCTTGGTCTCGATACCCAGCGCTTCCAGTTCCTTGATGCTGCTCATCCAGGCGTCGAAGTCTTCACGTCCGTGGGATGGCGCAGTGTGGACGAAGCCCGTACCGGCGTCATCGGTCACATGGTCGCCAGCCAGCAGGGGAACCCGGAACTCATAGCCGCCACCGAACTGCCGCAGCGGATGCAGGCAGAGCAGGCGACCCAACTCATCGGCTCTGACGTTGCGCAGCTTCTTGTATTGGAGCTTTGCCTTCTTGAACGACTCCTCCGCCAGCTTTTCGGCGAAGACCATTTTCTCGCCCGGCCTCGGGCCGAAGTCGTTCTCCGCCTCGGTGACCTGATAGAGCGCATAATCCACCTTCGGCGAAAACGCGATGGCGCGGTTGCCGGGGATCGTCCACGGCGTCGTCGTCCAGATGACGATTGAGGCGCTTTGCAGGTCGCCGAGCGCACCGCCCTCGGAATTCTGCCTGATCACCTCCTGCCGGAATTTATCGCCCTGCTCGAGCGCAACGCCCGGCTCGACCATGCGCAGGACCGGGAACTTGACCCAGATCGTGTCGCTCTCGACCTCGGCATACTCCACCTCGGCTTCCGCCAGCGCCGTGCGCTCGACCACCGACCACATGATCGGCTTCGAGCCGCGGTAAAGCTGACCGGACATGGCGATCTTCAGGAGCTCGCCGGCGATGCGGGCTTCCGAATGGAAGGCCATCGTCGTGTAAGGATTATCGAAGTCGCCCTCGATGCCGAGGCGGCGGAATTCGTCAGACTGAACGTTGATCCAGCCTTGCGCGAAATCGCGGCACTCCTGACGAAATTCGTTGATCGGGACTTCGTTCTTGTCCTTGCCCTTGGCGCGGTAGGCTTCTTCGATCTTCCATTCGATCGGCAGGCCGTGGCAGTCCCATCCGGGAACGTAGTTCGAGTCATAGCCGCGCATCTGGAAGGAGCGCGTGATGACGTCCTTCAGCACCTTGTTCAGTGCATGACCGATATGGATGTTGCCGTTGGCATAGGGAGGGCCGTCATGCAGCACGAACTTCTCGCGACCGGCAGCGGAAGCGCGCAGACGCTTGTAGAGATCCATCTCCTTCCACTTCTTTGCCAGTTCCGGCTCCTTTTGCGGCAGGCCAGCACGCATTGGGAATTCGGTTTCCGGCAGGTAGAGCGTCTTGGAGTAATCAATCTTTTCTGCAGTATCGGTCATGGATCAGCCATTGGATGAGGCGACCTTCGTCGCGCGGATTATGTCATGGAGCGGCGGCAAGCGCGGGGATAAGCGCCAAGAACCCGGACCTTCCCGCTGCTCAAGCTGCCGGGAGGGCCGGGCCAATAATTCGAATAATCCAGGCCGCAGATGGATAGGTCATGATGGCCGTTCTTTAGGGGGTTTCCGCCGCAAAAGAAAGGGGCCGCACCGGGTTGCGGTAGGACCTATTCTTCGTCGGCTGATGCCATGGCGGCACGCAAGGCATCGTTGATGCGATCCTGCCAGCCCGGCCCATCCTTCTGAAAATACTCGATCACCGCGCTGTCCAGCTTGAGCGACACAAGCTCCTTCACCTCTGGCAGCGCGCGCCGCTCCTGTGCCGGGGCAACCGGCTTCTTCGCCGGCTTGAACAAAGCTTCAGCCGCATCCATCGGGTTTACGGGGCGGCGCGGTGTGTTTGCCATCAGGGTTATCTTCCTTGTTGTCGCTACAATGAGGCTGATCGGGCGCCCAGATTGGCAGGAGCGAACACCGAGTTAGCCGGCCTCAGAATGCTATCTTTCTGTCCAGCTCGCCGAGCGGACGGACACCTGAGAGAAGCGCCCGCGCCTCCTCCTCGTCGCGCTTCATCTGCTCAACCAAGGGAGCCAAACCGTCGAACTTCAATTCATCACGCAGATAGCCGAAGAAGGAAACGGAGCAGGTCTGGCCGTAGAGGTCGCCGGAGAAATCGAACACATAGGTTTCCAGAAGCGGAGCGCCATTCTCCGTCACGGTTGGACGGCGGCCGTAGCTCGCGACGCCGTCGCGAATGGTGCCGTCCTCGGTGCGCAGGCGCACTGCGTAGACGCCGGCCTTCAGCTGCGTTTCCGGCGCAAGCGCCATGTTGGCGGTCGGATAGCCTAGTGTGCGGCCAAGCTTCTCGCCACCGATAATTTCTGCCTCAACCGTGTAGCGATAGCCGAGGAGACCGGCCGCGGCTGCCACATCCCCTTGCGCAAGCAGCGCCCGAATCCGACTGGATGAAATCACATCGGCATTCTCGTCCCTGAACGCATCGACAAGACTAACTGCGAAACCCAGTCTCTCGCCCGCCGCCATGAGATAAGCGGGGCCGCCTTCACGGCCCTTGCCGAAGTGGAAGTCGAAGCCGGTGACAACCGCTGATGCTTCGAGCCAATCCACCAGCACCGACTGCACAAAATCTTCTGCCGACCGCTGCGAAAATTCGCGGTCAAACGGATAGTCGATCACGCACTGAAAGCCGATCGCTTCCAGCAGACGCGCCTTGAGCGGCGCCGGCGTCAGCCGGTAAACAGGCGCATCCGGCTGGAACACGGTACGCGGATGTGGCTCAAAAGTTAGCACAAGCGCAGGAACATTCCCGCTTTGCGCCAAGGACAGCGCCCGTTCCAGGACGCTGCGATGGCCACGATGGACGCCGTCGAAATTGCCGATGGCCACGACGCCGCCTCGAAGACCTTGCGGCAAAGGCTCCCTCTTTTCATTGCGGTAGAAGACCGTCATGGGAGCATCCTAAGCGAGCCGCGGCATCCACCACTTGGGCGCAGCATCCTCGCTTTTCAGCCAGGCATTCATGATGGCCTCGTCGATCTCCCCGTTCACTGTGTACTCGTGCACGTGAATGCCAGCACTGATGTAAAGGAGGTCCAACCGCTGCGAAATGGCACCTCGCACATCGGTCGGCATGCCATCGCCAATGGCGAGAACACGTTCGGCAGCGAAACTGCCGCGCGTTTCGCGGGCCGCCTCGAGCGCGGCCTCATAAATCGGGTGATGCGGCTTTCCGGCAATGCGCGTGCTGCCTCCAAGCTGGTCATAATAGGCTGCAACAGCGCCGGCGCACGGGATGATGCGATGGCCGCGCTCGACCACCAGATCCGGATTGGCGCAAATGAACGGAACATTGCGCTTCTGGAATGCCGACAGCAGATCGTGATAATCTTCCGGCACTTCCTTTTCGTCATCGAAGAAGCCGGTACAGACGATGGCATCTGCCTGGTCCGCACCAACCACCTCAACATCAAGCCCGTCGAAGAGCGGCATGTCGCGCTCCGGGCCAAGAAGGAAGACCTTCTTCGGACCTTCCTCGATCAGGTGCCGCGTCACGTCGCCTGAGGTGACGATGCGATCATAAGCCTCATCGGGTACGCCAAGCACGCGAAGCTGACCGATGACGCCGGGCGACGGGCGAGGCGAGTTGGTGATCAACACGACCGTCGACCCCGCCGCACGTGCGGCGGCCAAGGCCTTGCAAGCATCAGGAAAAGCGTCGACGCCGTTGTGGAGCACGCCCCACACATCGGACAGGATCACGTCGTAGCTGCCGATGATTTCGCTGAGATTGCTGATGCGCTTGGCCATGCCTGCTTCCGAATTCGTATGTAGACAGGGGCTGACATCGCAAAGCCTGTCCGGGATGGCAAGAAGTTTCCCTCCGGCAAACTAACCGAAATCCGATACGATGTTTTTTTCGATGATTCCCGGAACGAATTCTTGACTCGGATGTAGCTCACGCTTATCTCGACGCCCGTTAGCACTCGCCATTATGGAGTGCTAACACCCTACACGGGTCCTCAGATCCGTCCATGTCATTTGATCGAGGGATTAGACAATGGCAAGCACCAATTTCCGCCCCCTGCACGACCGCGTCGTTGTTCGCCGCGTTGAATCGGAAGCCAAGACCAAGGGCGGCATCATTATTCCCGACACCGCCAAGGAAAAGCCGCAGGAAGGCGAAATCGTCGCCGTCGGCACCGGCACCCGCGACGACAAGGGCAACGTTACGCCGCTCGACGTCAAGGCTGGCGACCGCGTCCTCTTTGGCAAGTGGTCGGGCACTGAAGTCAAGCTCGACGGTGAAGACCTTCTGATCATGAAGGAAGCCGACATCATGGGCATCATCGGCTGATCTCCGGCTGATTGCTTCTCCCAATAAATCGCTGACACCCCTTTTCAGGAGTTCCCAACATGGCAGCTAAAGAAATCAAGTTTGGCCGCACCGCTCGCGAGAAGATGCTTCATGGCGTCGACGTCCTCGCTGACGCAGTGAAGGTTACGCTCGGCCCGAAGGGTCGCAACGTCATCATCGACAAGTCCTTCGGCGCACCGCGCATCACCAAGGATGGTGTATCTGTCGCCAAGGAAATCGAACTGGAAGACAAGTTCGAGAACATGGGCGCCCAGATGGTCCGCGAAGTTGCTTCGAAGACCAACGACATTGCCGGTGACGGCACCACCACTGCAACCGTTCTTGCCCAGGCGATCGTTCGCGAAGGCAACAAGGCTGTTGCAGCCGGCATGAACCCGATGGACCTGAAGCGCGGTATCGATCTCGCCGTTGCAGAAGTCGTCAAGGACCTCCAGGCCAAGGCCAAGAAGATCTCGACTTCTGAAGAAGTTGCACAGGTCGGCACGATCTCCGCAAACGGCGACACCCAGGTTGGCCGCGACATCGCTGAGGCGATGCAGAAGGTCGGCAACGAAGGCGTCATCACCGTAGAAGAAGCCAAGACCGCTGAAACCGAACTTGAAGTCGTCGAAGGCATGCAGTTCGACCGCGGCTACCTGTCGCCTTACTTCGTCACCAACCCTGAAAAGATGGTTGCTGACCTGGAAGACGCTTACATTCTCCTTCACGAGAAGAAGCTTTCCAACCTGCAGGCCATGCTTCCGGTTCTCGAAGCCGTTGTTCAGACCGGCAAGCCGCTCGTTATCATTGCTGAAGACGTCGAAGGCGAAGCTCTTGCAACGCTCGTCGTCAACAAGCTGCGTGGCGGCCTGAAGATCGCTGCCGTCAAGGCTCCTGGCTTCGGCGACCGCCGCAAGGCCATGCTCGAAGACATCGCCATCCTCACGGGCGGCACGGTGATCTCCGAAGACCTCGGCATCAAGCTGGAAAACGTCACGCTCGACATGCTCGGCCGTGCGAAGAAGGTTTCGATCTCCAAGGAAAACACGACGATCGTCGACGGTGCAGGCCAGAAGTCGGACATCGAAGGCCGCGTTGGCCAGATCAAGGCGCAGATCGAAGAAACCACTTCGGACTACGACCGCGAGAAGCTGCAGGAGCGTCTTGCCAAGCTCGCTGGTGGCGTTGCCGTCATCCGCGTCGGCGGCTCGACGGAAGTTGAAGTCAAGGAGCGCAAGGACCGCATCGACGACGCTCTGAACGCAACGCGCGCTGCCGTTCAGGAAGGCATCGTGCCTGGCGGTGGTACCGCTCTGCTTCGCTCCTCGACGAAGATCACCGTCAAGGGCACCAACGACGACCAGGAAGCTGGCATCAACATCGTCCGCAAGGCGCTGCAGTCTCTGGTTCGCCAGATCGCCACCAATGCTGGTGACGAAGCTTCGATCGTTGTGGGCAAGATCCTTGAGAGCGACACCGACAACTTCGGCTACAACGCCCAGACGTCGGAATATGGCGACATGATCTCCATGGGTATCGTGGACCCGGTCAAGGTTGTCCGCACGGCTCTGCAGAACGCTGCTTCGGTTGCGTCCCTGCTGATCACCACGGAAGCCATGATCGCCGAGCTGCCGAAGAAGGACGCTCCCGCTGGCATGCCTGGCGGCATGGGCGGAATGGGCGGAATGGACATGATGTAAGGCCTTCGGGTCTTATATTTGAGCCATACGGTTCAGTTCAGAAGGGCGGTCTTCGGGCCGCCCTTTTGCATTGGCGACCTTCCTGAACGTGGATACCATCGTTCACCTATTGAAGACGATGCGTCTCCGATTGTTCATCTTCTGGCTGACATCAGAAACAGGCATATTGGCTTCCAGAATTCAACGCTTTCGGACAACGAACCTTCTGGAGACCCCTATGTCCAACACCTCGCCCAACAACCTTCTGCTGCTGGCAGCCCGTGTCCTGCTTTCGGCCATGTTCATCCTGTCCGGCTATCCGAAGCTTCTCGATCCCGCCGGCACGGCCGGCATGATCGCTGGCGCCGGCTTCCCGGCTGCGACCGCGCTTGCCTATCTTGCCGGCATCTTTGAGCTGGTCGTCGGCCTCTTTGTTCTGGTCGGCTTCCGGACCCGCATCTCGGCGATCCTGCTTGCCCTCTTCTCCGCCTTTACCGGCCTGATGTTCCATTCCGGCGCCATCAACGTGCCTGACTTCCCGGCAGCTGCCAACGGCATGCTGACCATGTTCAACGGGCTGATGATGATGAAGAACCTGACCATTGCCGGCGGTTTCCTGGCGCTTGCCGCAGCTGGTGCCGGCGCCTATTCGCTGGACGCCCGCCGCCGCAGCGGTTCCATCGTCGTCGCCGCATAAGCTCGAACTAGGTTCCTCCCAGGACGGGGCGCCGGACCAGACAGGTCCGGCCCCCCTTTTTCTTTGTTAGGTGCGGCGCTGCGCCAGCCAAATGGTTGCGCCACCACAGGTGGGATCCTGGTCCACCTGTTGAACGACCCGGAACCCGCTCGCTTCCAACAGTTGCACATAGTCATCGCGATCAAGGCTGGCGTGGTAGAGCGGTTCGCCGCCAAACTCGCCCATGGCAACACCGGCAAAATGCCCGGCCGTGAACATCAGCGCTGCGCCAGGGGCCGCCAAGTGGCCGAAGATCGGAAACATCGCCCGTTGGTCATTCGGGTTCAGATGAAAGAAGCTGTGCCAGGCGATAATGCCGTTGAAGGTGCGCCCCGGCGGCAGTTTGCGCATATCGCGGACGATCCACTGGTGCCCAGGCAGTCGCTGACGGCACAGCTCGATCATGGCCTGCGAACTGTCGACACCGGTCAGACGGAGGCCGCGCGAGGCAAGGTCAGCGGCGATCGGCTCGCCTGAACCGCAGCCCAGATCGAGGACCGTGCCGCCAGCCGGCAGCAAGGAGGTGAAGCGGTCGAGCCACGGCTTTTCGAACAGGTTCTTGCCGCGCAGTTGGTCGAAGGCCTGCGCGTGCCGCTGATAAAGATCGATGATGTTCTCGTCTTCAGCCACCCCGACCGTCCGTGACTGCGCGCACCGCCGCGACGAGTTGTTCTACCCGCGGGTCTGCGTCATGGTCCGGCTTCCTGGCCCGGACGAGGCAAGCCTCGCTCTTCAGGATCACGCCGTCGCTCAGGATCTTCAGATGATTGGCCTTCAGCGTCGAGCCGGTCGAGGTAATGTCGACGATGATGTCCGCCTGCCCCGCGGCTGGCGCACCTTCGGTGGCTCCGAGGCTTTCGACGATGCGGTAGAGCTGGATGCCGTGCTGGCGCGAAAAGAACTGCTGGGTCAGCCGCCAGTATTTCGTGGCGATCGCCAGGCGCCGGCCGTGGCGTGCGCGGAAGTCGGCGGCAACGTCGCCGAGATCCGCCATAGTCTCCACATCCAGCCAGATTTCCGGAACGGCGACGACGACATCGGCTTGTCCGAAGCCAAGGCGAGCGCAGAACTCGACCTTCTCATCGACGCCGGCCATGCCTTCGCGCACCAGATCCTCGCCGGTGACGCCGAAGTCTACCGCGCCGCTGGCCAGTTCTCGGGCGATCTCGGAAGCGGAGAGATAGGCAATCTCCACCCCTTCGATGCCTTCGAGGCGACCGCGATAGGACCGGTCATTGCCGATGCTGGTGACGCCGAAGCCGGCCCGCTCCAGCACCTCGACCGTGCCATCCTTGATACGGCCCTTGGAGGGAAGTGCGATGGTGATCGTCATCGAGGTGCCCTCGCCGTTTCGATCCGGTCGAGCCAGAGCGAGAAGCCGACTGCCGGGATGTGATCGGTCGCGCCAAGCAGCGTCATCAGCCTGTCGAACCGGCCGCCGCCGGCCAGAACCGCCGATGCCTCCGCTTCCGTCACTTCAAAAACCAGGCCTGTGTAATAGTCCAGCGGCCGGCCGAAGGCAGCGCGATAGGTCATGGACGAGAGATCCACGCCGATATTGGAAAGCGCCGCAAGCCGTGCATCGAACTGGGCAATGGCCGAGCCGAGCTTCAGGCCCGCGGCATCGGCGAACCCCGCGAGCGCAGCAGAGGCCTCCGACAAGGGCAGCCGCAGCGTCAAAAATTCACGCAGGAGCAGAAGCGCGCTGCCGTCGAGCCTGGTTTCTGCCAGCGTCAGCTTTTCCTTGAGCCGCCGGGCAATCTCGATGGGCGAGCGGCTGGCATTGGTGGAATAGCCGGTTTCCTGCATGGTCCGATCGATCCGGGCGACCAGTTCGTCCTCGCTGCCTGAAGTAACAAGGTCGGCGATGTCCGAATGAAGTCCGGCAACCGGCTGCGGCCGTGCAAGCCGCTCCAGAAGTGCCTCAAGATGCGCCATGTCGCCGAAGGCCTGTATCAGCCGCTTTTGCCAGCCGAGCGGCAGGCCGAGCGCCTTCACAACGGCTTCGAAGACGGCCTGATCACCGAGGGTGAGCGTGAGGCGCCGGCCGGGCAGCAGGCGTGAGAGGATACCGACCGCGTCGGCAATCGCGCGCGCGTCGGCGCTGGCGATGTCCGCCTCACCGAGATCTTCGATGCCGGCCTGGTAGAACTCATGGGAGCCTTCGCGGCGCTGGCGGAAGACCTCGCCGAGATAGGAATAGCGTTTCGGCGTGCCGGTCGCCGCTTCGATGTGACGCAGGCAGACGGGGATGGTGAATTCCGGACGCAGGCAGAGGCTGGCGCCGGTCTCGCTTTCCGTCAGGAAGATGCGGCGGCGCAGGTCCTCGCCTGCCATGTCGAGGAAGGGTTCGGCCGGCTGGATCACGGGCGTATTGGCCCGCACCGTGCGGCGCTTTTCGAACTCCTCCAGCAGTTCGCCGGCAAATTCCGGCATGTCGATCAGCGGCATGATCAGCCTGCCCGCCGCCGGTCTTCCGCCTGGGCGGCCAGGATTTCCTTCACCTTGGACACAAGATCGGCTTCCGGTACGGTCTCCTGCGCCACACGCGCCTCACGCCAGGTGGCGTTGTCCTCGATCTCTCCCGAGAGGCGCTTGCCCTCGATCAGGTCCTTGATCTGCACGACACCTTCTGCGCGCTCGTCGCCGCCCTGGATGATGGCGATTGGCGAGCCGCGGCGGTCGGCATATTTCAGCTGGTTGCCGAACTTCTTCCAGTTGCCCTGGTACATTTCGGCGCGGATGCCGGCGGCGCGGAGTTCCTGGGTGAAG
>JAEWOP010000192.1 GCA_023399635.1 Pseudomonadota bacterium | reverse complement strand
ACGACAGCAACCGTCAAGGGCGGGATTGGTTCGGCAAGCGTCGTCACCGCCTCAGGCCATACGGTTGCCGCGCTCATGGCCGTCAACGCCATGGGCTCGGCCACCATCGGCGAGGGTCCGCACTTCTGGGCCGCACCCTTTGAGCAAGATGGTGAGTTTGGCGGCTTGGGGATGCCGAAGGACTTCGACACCACCATGCACCTCAAGGGCGTCACCATCACGGCAACGACAATCGGGGTCGTCGTGACGGATGCGATCCTGACAAAGTCACAGACGCACCGGCTGTCGATTGCAGGCCATGACGGCCTTGCGCGTTCGGTGATGCCGGCGCACCTGCCTTTCGATGGCGACACGATCTTCTCCGCCGCAACAGGGGCCAGACCCGTTGCCAATCAGGCAGCGCTGATGGAGATCTTTCATCTGGCCGCACTGGTGACGGCACGCGCCGTCGCGCGGGGCGTTTTCGAAGCGACGGCCCTCCCCTATGCCGGTGCTCAGCCGGCCTGGCGGGATCATTTCTTCGCCGCCCTTAAAGCTTGAGCGCTCTCAACACGGCTTCCAGACGCCCCCACTCGTGATCCCCCGGAAGACCGAAACGCAGGAAGCCGGGCCGGTCTTCGAACCGTCGCACGAGCACACCGGCTTCTCCAAGCGCCTCAACGAGTGCTTCCGCCCGTTCGTGCTGGATATAGCGGAAAAGCGAGGTGCCCCCGACGACCGGAATCGCGCACTCCTTGAAGACCTCGTCGAGACGCGCCGCCTGCTGCTGCAGCCTCTGCTGCATGGCCTGCCGCCAGTCTCGGTCCGCCAGCGCCTCCAGAGCAACATGCAGCGCCGGGCCGGACACCGACCACGGTCCCAGCTGCCCCTCCAGCCGTGCCGCCACATCCGCGGAAGCAATGGCAAATCCCAGCCTGACGCCCGCCATGCCGTAGAACTTGCCGAAGGAGCGCAGCACGAGGAGACCACCATCGGCCACTGCATCCGCGATGCTCCCCGCTTCCGAGACGTCCTGGAAAGCCTCGTCGACGACCAGAAGGCTGCCCTTCGAGCGCATGTGCGCGGCGAGCGCGATGAGCTCGCTGAGCGGGATCGTGCGTCCCGTCGGATTGTTCGGGTTGACCAGCACCGCCAGGTCGGCGTCGCCCAGGTTATCGAAGTTCTCGGTCTCCGTTACCGCATAGCCGGCCAGTCGGGCCGCACGGGCGTGTTCCGCATAGGTCGGCGACAGCACGGCGGCCCGAGCGCGGACTTTCGGCAACGCCGCGGTCATCGGCAGCAGGATCTGCGTACCGGGTGCGGCGACAACATGGGCCGCAGAGGGCGCGCCATAAGCCTGCGCTGCCAGCGCCTTCAGCCGCTCGGCCAAAGCGGGTTCGGGCAGCCGCGAGAAAGCAATGGCTGGCACAGCGGAATGTGGATACGAATAAGGATTGATGCCGGTGGAGAGATCGATCCACGGCTCGGGCGCCTGCGGGAACTGCAGCCGTGCCTGTGCCAGATTGCCCCCATGCTGGATCGTCCCGTCAGCTCCAGATACCATACGCCGCATGTCCCTCCTTCTTGCCTTCCTCGCGCTTTCGACTGAACGCCTGATCGGCTATCCGCAATGGCTCTACCGCCTGATCGGCCACCCTGTCACCTGGATCGGTCGGCTGATCTCCGGCCTCGACCGGAGCTGGAACCGCGAGAGCCAGAGTTTTGGGCGCCGCAAGGCCTGGGGCGTCGCGGCGCTCGTGGTCCTCATCGGCGTGACTGCCGTCATCTCGTTCATCATCGAGCGTTTGCTCGTCGGAAGCCAGATCGGCTTCGTCGCGCTTGTACTGATCGCCGCCATGCTGCCGGCGCAGAAGAGCCTGGAAAGCCATGTAGAGGCGGTCGCCACCGCGCTGGAGGCGGGTGGCCTCGAGGCCGGCCGCAACGCGGTCTCGATGATCGTCGGCCGCGATCCGGAGCAGCTGGACGAGGCGGGCGTTTGCCGGGCGGCGATCGAAAGCCTGGCGGAGAATTTTTCCGACGGTATCGTTGCACCCGCCTTCTGGCTGGGAGCGGCCGGACTTGGCGGTGGCGCCGCCTACAAGGCGACCAATACAGCTGACAGCATGATCGGCCACCGCTCCGCCCGTCACAAGGCCTTCGGCTGGGCGGCCGCTCGCTTCGACGATCTGATCAACCTGCCGGCCTCGCGCCTCAGTGGCGCTCTGTTCGTGGCCGCCGCCTGCCTTCTTCCCGGCGCCTCGCCTTCGGCGGCCATGGCCGCCATTCGCCGCGACGCGCAGCATCACCGGTCGCCGAACGCGGGCTGGCCGGAAGCGGCCATGGCGGGCGCTCTGGGCATCGCGCTTGCCGGCCCGCGCAGCTATGGCGGAAAGATGATCGAGGCGAAGTTCATGGGATCTGGAGGACGCGCCGAACTGACGGCTGCCGACATCCGTCGGGCGCTGACGCTGGCGTGCATCGCCGACGCGCTGCTGATCGGACTGTTCGGCGTGGCGGCGCTGGCTATCTCGCAAGTCTGAGCAGCCCGTCGAGATCCAGGTGCTGCTCCACATGCGCCGCCAGACGGTCGAGCACTGCATCCACATCCGCCTCGTAGTTAAGATCCGACGGCGCACCGCCCAGCCTCCGCAGCCATGCGCCGCGCTGGCGATCATTGCCGAAGAGTCCGTGAAGATAGGTGCCGACCACCTGTCCGCTGGCAGAGACAGCCCCTTCCGCCAAGCCGGACACGGTGGCGAACGGGCGAGAGCAATCCGGTCCGCTGGTACGGCCGATATGCATTTCATACCCGCTGAGTGGCTCGCCGTCGAAGCTCTCACCGGAGACGGCTTCCAGCCGCTTGTCGCGGGAGAGCACAGTATCCACCTGAAGCAACCCCAGCCCTGCAAACGACCCCGGCGATCCCTCCAGACCGTCTGGATCAGCCAGCGTCCTGCCCAGCATTTGGTAGCCGCCGCAAAGGCCGAGTACGCGTCCGCCGCGGCGCACATGCGCCGCAATGTCGATGCCAAGTCCGCTCTCCTTCAGCACCTTTAGATCGGAAATGGTCGCCTTGGATCCGACCAGCAGAACAAGATCGCAGTCGCCCGGGATCGCCTCGTTTGGCCGCACCCGGATCAGGTCGACGTCGGGCTCCGCCGCCAGCGGGTCGAGATCATCGAAATTGGAGATATGCGGCAGGACCGGCACGGCGATGCGCAGCCGGGCACCGGCCTTGCGCTCAATCTTTTCGCTCAGCCCCAGCGCATCCTCCGCCGGAAGCCGGGCCGCCTCGCCAAAGAACGGCAGAAGCCCGATGGACTGCCAACCGGTCAGCGACGCGATCGTACGCATGCCGTCGTCGAAAAGCGCCGAATCACCCCGGAAGCGGTTGACGATGAAGCCCCGGATCATCGCCGCATCCTCCGGATCGAGAACGAGTTTGGTGCCGGCCAGACTGGCAATGACGCCACCGCGATCGATATCACCGATCAGCACCACCGGCACGTTGGCGGCGCGGGCAAAGCCCATGTTTGCGATATCGTTCTGGCGCAGGTTGATCTCCGAGGCGCTGCCTGCGCCTTCGACCAGCACCAGATCCGCCTGCGCTTTCAGCAGGGAAAAGCTCTCCTGCACCTGCGGCATCAGCTGCGGTTTGAGGTTCTGATAATCGGTAGCTTTGGCGTTGCAGAGCACCCGTCCTTGCACCACCACCTGTGCCCCGACCTCGCTCTGCGGCTTCAGCAGCACCGGGTTCATGTGAACGCTGAGCGCTGCACCGGCAGCGCGCGC
Organism: Pseudomonadota bacterium; assembly: GCA_023399635.1. GTDB lineage: Bacteria > Pseudomonadota > Alphaproteobacteria > Rhizobiales > Rhizobiaceae > Neorhizobium. The sequence continues at coordinate 17,953 of JAEWOP010000192.1, read as the reverse complement.
CTGCAGCGCCTGCGCCCGGCCGATCTCACCTCCGTCGGCGGTCACCGCGGCATTGTTGGACATGTTCTGCGGCTTGAACGGCAGGACCTTGAGGCCGCGCAGCGTGAAGGCCCGGGCAAGAGCGGCGACGACAAGCGATTTGCCGACATCCGACCCCGTGCCCTGGAACATGAGGGACCGGGCGGCCACGATCTAGTACTCGATGCCGGACTGGGCCTTCACGCCGGCCTTGAAGTGGTGCTTCACGAGCGTCATCTCGGTCACCAGGTCGGCGGCCTCGATGAGGGCCGGCTTGGCGTTGCGGCCGGTGACGACCACATGCAGATCCGGCCGGCGCGCCTGCAGTTGGCGGACGACCTTGTCGAGGTCGAGGTAGTCGTAGCGGAGCGCGATGTTGAGTTCGTCGAGGACGACCAGGCCAATCGTCTCGTCCGCCATCAGTTCGAGCGCTTTCCCCCAGGCGCGCTCGGCGGCGGCGATATCGCGCTTCAGGTCCTGCGTTTCCCAGGTAAATCCTTCGCCCATCGTGTGCCAGACAACACGGTCACCGAAGACGGCCAGCGCCGGCTGCTCGCCGGTTGACCAGCCGCCCTTGATAAACTGCACGATCCCGACGCGGCGGTTGTTGCCAAGCATGCGCAACGCCAGCCCGAAGGCTGCCGTTGACTTTCCCTTGCCGGAGCCAGTGTGGACCATGAGGAGACCCTTTTCCAGGGTCTTCTCTGCCACTTCCGCGTCCTGCACAGCCTTGCGGTTGGCCATCTTGGCGCGGTGACGTTCCTCGGCCTGGTCAGTGATGTCCTTCACCGGGCAGGCTCTGCGGCGCCGGCCGCATAGACCTCCTCGCCGCCGCGAAGCCGCATCCGGACAAGGCCGGAGACGGCACCGAGCAGCGCCCAGAAGATGAGGCTAGTCGCGAGCACAGCGGCCACAAAGCGGGCGTGCAGTTCCGCCGGCACCGCCGTCTCATGGCTCACCGGATGCGGCGCGCCGAGAAGGTGTGGCAGCACGAGCAGGACGAGCGCAACGACGGCGAGCACCGGTGTGCGGGTAAAGGCGAGAAATCCGAGGCCGACGGCCGTGCAGCCGGCGGTCGCGACCCACCACAGCTGACGCGCACCGAGTTCGGCTGCCGGCATGCCAGGAAGCTCAGGCGGCAGGCCGAGGCTGGGCGCCAGGCTGAAGGCAAGGAAGCCCGCAAGGCCGAACATCAGGCCACCGCGCCAACCCCTTAGACCACCGAGCGCTTCAGCAACGGTCACCAGAAGGAGAGCAAAGCCGATTCCGGCCAGCATGTTGGCGGCAGCGGTGTAAAGGAAGCGCTCGGCCCCGTCGGCGGGCATCCACGCTTCGGCGTCATGGTGATGATCCGCGGGAGTTGTCGCATCATGGGAATGGCCGTGGTCATGCGAATGACCCGCTTCGCCCCCCGCACCCTCGAAGCTTTCGGCATGGGTGATCAATGGAATAGTAGCGAAGCTCTGCATTGCGGTGAGCACCAGCCCGGACAACAGTCCGGCGATCACCGCCGCGAGGACGATGTTGCGAAACAATGACATGTCGGAAATCCTCAGTGGCAGGGGAACGCGAGGGAGTGGCGCGAGTCATGCGCCGCATTGTGCACGACTTCCATATGGGAGAAGCCGACAAAGCCTACAAAGAAGAGGCCGAGCATCGCTGTCATGCTGAGGGGAATGATTTTCGAGGCGGTGATGCCGATTGCGCCGGCTGCCGTCTTGGTCGTCATAACTGTATCCTTTCACCCTCCACCCGAGGGCATTCGTGTTACATGGCCGCCGGCAGGTCTCCTGGCTCGCAGATCAGACGCTTTCTCCCGCCTTCCCGGATTGCTCCAGTGGCATGATGGGATCAAGCTCTCCGCTTACAGTTGCGGGGGCAGCCGCGGAGTTGACGAACCCGTCTCACCGCATTCCCTCTGGTCCCTTTCGGGCACCGACGACCGGGCCACTATAACCGAAAAGTTCCGTGCGGCAATCGTCTTTGCGGTGCATTGACACGAACCGGCGACCCGGCTTAGTGAAAGCCTGACGGTTCTTTTCCGGCAACGGAGAAGACGAAAAGGGAATGCGGTGCGGTCCGGCGACGGATCAATGCCGCGGCTGCCCCCGCAACTGTAAGCGGAGAGCTTCTGCCAAAAAACCACTGGGGAACCGGGAAGGTGGGCAGCAAGCGACGACCCGCGAGCCAGGAGACCTGCCGTCTTCGCGTCTATGCTTTTCCGGGCGGGGTGCTCCGGTGGAAGCCGTTGATCAGGAAGGCGAGGCTGCAGCGGCAGTCCGTCCCGCGCCCCAGTCTATCGAGTTGGAACGCGGCCTTGAGTGACGAACCCGCCATCAGAGACACCGACGTCACGATCTTCGTGTGCACGAACTGCCGGTGCGCGACCGATTCCGAACTGCGCCCCGGCGTGGCGCTGATCGAGGCGCTGCGGGACGCGACCGCCGGCCTGCCGCTCGCCGTGAAACCCGTGACCTGTCTTGCCAACTGCCAGAAGAGCCCGAGCGCCGCCTTTTCCCATCGCAGCGGCTGGTCCTATGTCTTCGGCCACCTCTCGCTTGAGAACGTTCCCGACATCGTCACCGGAGCCATGATGCTGGCCGATGACGAGCGGGGCTTCCTGCCCCTGCGTAGACGTCCGACCTGCCTTCGCGGCAACGGCATGTCCGCCCGCATTCCCCCCTTCCATCACCATGAGGACATGCCCACATGAGCGTCACCTTCGACCGCATCCCCTGCACCGTCGTTACAGGCTTTTTGGGCGCCGGCAAGACGACGCTGATCCGCAACCTCATCGAGAAACTCGACGGCAGGCGAGTGGCGATCATCGTCAACGAGTTCGGCGATGTCGGTATCGACGGTGAAGTCCTGAAGGGCTGCGGCATCGAAAGCTGCCCGGACGACAACATCATCGAGCTCGCCAATGGCTGCATCTGCTGCACCGTTGCCGACGACTTCGTTCCGGCCATCGACCAGATCCTGGCACGCGAGCCGCGCGTCGACCACATCCTGATCGAGACCTCGGGCCTGGCGTTGCCAAAGCCCCTCGTGCAGGCCTTCCAATGGCCGGCCGTCAAGGCCCGGGTGACCGTCGATGCGGTGGTGGCCGTCGTGGATGGCCTTGCCCTTGCCGAGGGTCGTGTGGCCCACGACCATGAGGCGCTGGAGGCGCAGCGCCTCACCGACGACAGCATCGACCACGATGATCCGGTCGAGGAAGTGTTCGAAGACCAGATCGCCTGCGCCGACATGATCGTGCTGACCAAGACCGACCTCATCGACGCCGACGGCCTGGCGCTGGCTAAGGAACGGATTTCGGCCCATCTGCCGCGGGCGGTGAAGATCATCGCGGCGGCGAACGGCGAGATCGACCCGGCCGTGCTGATCGGGCTCGGTCTTGCCGTCGAGGACGACATCGAGAATCGCAAGACCCATCACGACGAAGAGCTTGACCACGACCACGACGATTTTGACAGCTTCGTCATCGACCTTCCGACCGTCGACAATGCCGATGAACTGGCGCAGCGAATTTCCGCGACGGCCGAGGCCGAGAATGTGCTGCGCATAAAAGGCTTCGTAGACGTCGCGAACAAGCCGATGCGCCTGCAGGTTCAGGCGGTAGGATCGCGCGTCAACCACTATTTCGACCGTGCCTGGGGACCAGGCGAGACCCGCCAGAGCCGCCTTGTCATCATCGGCGAAAAAGGGCTTGATCGCGGCGCGATAGAAAGGATGCTGGCCGCTTAGGCTCTGCGAAGCTAATGCATATTCTGGCCACCACATCGTCGTCTCTCGACGACCTCATCGAGCCGGTCGACCTGAACCAGGCGCCGGCTGATGTGGTGGTTTTGTCGTTTTCGGGCAGCGACCTGAACGGCATCGCCGCCGGCTGGCCGATCGACGGCAGCCTCTCTCTGGCGACAGTCAACCTCAGCGACCTTCGGCATCCAATGTCGGTGGATCTCTGGCTGGAGAAGACCGCAGCGCATGCAAAGCTGATCCTGGTGCGCATCCTCGGCGGTTACGACCGCTGGCAGTACGGCGCCGAGGAACTGGCACGGATGGCACGGGTGAAGGGGATCAAGCTCGTTATGCTGCCGGGCGAATGCAGCGTGCGGGACGATCGCCTTGCCGCGGCCTCGACCGTCGACGAGACCGAACTCCTGGCCATCCTGACCTGCCTGCGCGAAGGCGGGCCGCAGAACATGCGCCTGCTGGCCGCCCGCCTGTCCGCCCTCGCGCGCGGCGAACAGCTGGAGCTGGAACCGGCGCAGGTCGTGCCCAAGGCTGGTTTCTATGAACCAGCGACCGGCCCAATAGCGCTTGAAGACCTGCTCGCCCGCTTCCCGGCCGATGCTCCGAGGCTGCCGCTCCTTTTCTACCGCTCCATGCTGCTCTCCAATGACGCGGCACCCATCGATGCGCTCTCCGAGGCGCTCGCCCGTCGCGGCTTCACCCCGGTGCCGATCTTCATCGGCAGCCTGAAGGACGAGCACAGTCTCAGGTTCGTCGAGCAGGCGCTCCGCGATCTCTCCCCCGCTGCGATCCTGGCGACGACGGCTTTCGCCGCCGGTGCCGATGCGGACGGTAACACCCTGTTCGACCGCGCCGGCGTCACCGTTTTCCAGGTCGTCATCGCGACGACGCAACGCGATGCCTGGCGGGAGAACCGCCGTGGCCTCGGCCCCTCCGATCTGGCCATGCATGTCGTGCTGCCGGAACTCGATGGCCGGCTGCTGGCCGGCCCGATCTCCTTCAAGCAGGGCAGCAGCGCGTCCAGCCTCGTCAACCAGCCGGAACCGGACCGGGTCGAGCAGGTCGCCGAGCGCGTCACCCGTTTTCTGGAGATGAAACGAAAGCCACGGGCCGAGCGCAAGGTGGTCATTCTGCTGCCCGACTACCCGAATGCGCCGGGGCGCACCGGATATGCAGTCGGCCTCGATGTGCCGCAAAGCGTGCTCGACATGCTGAAGTTGCTCTCGGCGGCCGGCTATACTGTGGATGATATTCCGACCACGCCGCGCACGCTTCTCGACCTATTAGTCGAACGGCAGGCGGCGCTGCCTGTCGATGCCTATCATGCCCTCTTCCAGAGCCTGCCTGACGCCTCCCGTGCTGCCGTGACCGCCGCATGGGGTGCGGCAGAGGACGATCCGGAGGCCGAAGGCAGAGAATTCCGCTTCCGGGCCGCCCGCTTCGGTAACGTGACCGTGGCGCTGGCGCCGGATCGTGGACGCAGTGGCGACCGGCGCGCCGACTATCACGATCCCGACCTGCCGCCGCGCCATGCGCTTTTGGCCTTCGGCGCCTGGATGCGCGACGCGTTCGGCGCACATGCCGTCGTTCATGTTGGCGCTCATGGCACGCTGGAGTGGTTGCCGGGCAAGACGGCCGCGCTCTCGGGCAAATGCTTTCCGGAGCTCGTCCTTGGCGGCCTCCCCGTCATCTATCCCTTCATCGTCTCCAATCCGGGCGAGGCCGCCGTCGCCAAGCGGCGCACCGCCGCCGTCACCATCGGCCATCTTCCTCCGGTTCTGACCGGCGCGGGTCTTTCCGAAAGTCAGATGCGGCTTGAGCTTCTGGTCGACGAATATGCGCAGGCAGACGGACTGGACCGACGTCGGCGAGACCGGCTGGCCAAGCTGATCGTCGACACCGCCCACGAATTGGGCCTTGCCAATGAAGCCGGCGTGTCGCGCGACGACGACCCGGATACGGCACTAAGCCGCATTGACGCCTTTCTCTGCGACCTGAAAGCCTTTGCTATCAAGGACGGCCAGCATGTCTATGGCGCGGTCGCCGTCAACGATGACGACCCTGTCAGAGTGGCTTGCTCCGCCGCTGAACGCGATGCCCTCATCGCAGCACTGGACGGAAATCATGTCCGTCCAGGCCCCGCCGGAGCCCCAAACCGCGGCCGTCGCGACGTCATGCCGACAGGTCGCAACCTCTTTGCCAGCGACCCACGCACCCTCCCAACGCCCACAGCCTTCGAGCTTGGCCGCAAGGCTGCCGATGAAGTGCTGCGCCGTTATCTGCAAGACCACGGCGAATGGCCAACGAGCCTCGTCTTCGATCTCTGGGGCAGCGCCTCGCTGCGCAGCGGCGGCGAGGAAGTGGCTCAGGTCCTGGCGCTGATGGGAACCCGCCCCGTCCATGATCCCATGACAGGGCGCGTCACCGGCATCGAGGTCCTGCCGCCGGCATCACTAGGCCGTCCGCGCATTGACGTGACGCTGCGGATCTCCGGCCTTTTCCGCGACATGTTCCCCGCGCTGATCGCGCTGCTGGATGCTGCCATCCGGGCCATCGCGGTCCGCGATGAGGCTCCGGGCGACAACCCGCTCGCCGAGGAGGCGAAGGAGCGGGGCAGCATCCCCTCGCGCATCTTCGGCTCGGCGCCCGGCACCTATGGCGCCGGCATCGAGGACCGGCTCGCTGATGGCACATGGGATGAGCGCGAAGAGCTCGGCCGCATCTATCTCGACACCACAAACCATGCGTTTTCAGGGGCGGAAGGTGAAGCCGCGGAGGCGCGCGGGCAATTTTCGGAACGGGTCCGGTCCGCGGATCTGCTGATCCACACGGGTGATGATCCCGGCCGCGATCTTCTCGAGGGGTCAGCGGACGTCGCCTTCATCGGCGGCTTTTCCGCCGCCGTCGCGGCACTCGGCGGCAAGGCCGATATGATCGCCCTCGACACCACGGACCCCAGCAACCCGAGAGCCCGCTCGATCTCAGAAGCCATCACCCGGGTGGTGCGGGCGCGCGCCGTCAACCCGAGCTTCATTGCCGGCCAGATGCGCCACGGGCCACGCGGCGCCGCCGAACTGGTGGAGACGGTCGACCGGCTGATCGGTTTTGCCGAGACCACCCACGCCATTCCGCACTCGCTGATCGAGGCGACCTACGAGGCCTATGTGGTCGACGAGGTCGTGCGCGACTTCCTGCTGGCAGAGAACCCGCAAGGAGCGCGCTACATGGGCGAGCGCTTCCGCTCCGCGCTCCGCCGCGGTCTCTGGCACCCCCGCCGCAATGCCGTCGACCAGGAGCTGGAGATGCTGTTCGGGGAGAAGGCGGCATGACAGCACTCTCACTCGACAGAACCGCCCTCGACATGCGCCGCGGCGCCTGCCCGGCGCTTTCCACCCCAATGCAAACCGGTGACGGCTTGCTGGCACGCATTGCGCTGACGGAGGCTCTCCATCCGTCGCAGCTCGTGGTCCTCTGCCGGCTGGCGCGTCGACACGGCAACGGCATCCTCGACATTTCCGCCCGTGGTAACCTGCAGGTTCGCGGTCTCACCGCCCTCTCTGCGCCCCGACTAGATGCCGATGTTCGCGCCCTGCAACTTCCCTTGAGAGACGGCCTGGCAGTGGAAGTGCCGCCGCTAGCTGGCATGGACCCTGATGAGATCGCCGATCCCCGCGCGCTGGCTGCAGCGATCCGCGACGGTGCTGCCGAAATCACCGGTCTGGCGCCGAAGACGAGCGTCGTTGTCGACAGCAGCGGGCGCCTGCCCTTGTCGGGCCTGCTCGCCGACATCCGCCTTGTGGCGAAGCGGCACGGCGGTGGAATCGGCTGGACGCTGCTGCTCGGCGGCACGGAAGCAAACGGCGGGATCCGGGGTGTCTTCAACAAGGCGGACGCGGCTTCGGCCGCGCTCGCCCTGCTCCGCGAACTCGCATCACGGGGTCAGAAAGCGCGCGGTCGCGATCTTGCGACCGATCTGCCGCGCAATTTGGCGGCGACGCAGCCCGTTTCTCCGTTCGGCCTCCACCTGCTCACACCTGATCTCGCGGCGGCGGGCATCGGCCCAGCTTTTGGCCAGATCGATGCCGAACGGCTTGCTGCACTCTGCGAGGAGGCGGTGGCAGTGGGCATGACGGCGGTGAAGCCCGCGTTTGATCATTCGCTGCTCTTCTTCGGACAGCCGGACGCCTGTGAAAGCCTCATTGTCTTCGCGAACCTCAACGGCTTCATCACCTCCGCCGAAGATCCCCGCAGTTCTGTTGCCGCCTGCCCCGGCCGCCCCGCCTGTGCATCGGGAGAGGTCGAAACGCATGCTCTTGGTGAACTGGCCGCCCGCGAATGCCGCAACCTGCTGGACGGCTCCTTCAAGCTGCACGTGTCTGGATGCGCCAAGGGGTGCGCCCACCCGCAAGCGTCGCCAATTACGCTTTGCGGAACGCCATCGGGACTTGCCTGGACGGCCGGTCGCGCCGCCGACCCTGCCCTTGCAGTGATCGGCCCGCATGATATCGCCACGGCGCTTTGCCGTGTCTCTGCCCTCGTCAGGACCGAACGCCGAAACGGCGAACTGTCCGCAGCTTGCCTGTCCCGCCTAGGGCCGGACCGCGTTGCTGCCTACCTCATGTCAGGACAACCATGACCGCTTACGACTACATCCGCGAGGGCGACGCCATCTACGAGAAGTCCTTCGCCATCATTCGCGAAGAGGCAGACCTTTCGGCCTTCACCAACGAACAGGCCGATGTTGCAATCCGCATGATTCACGCCTGCGGCCTCGTCGAGGCGGCCGAGCACTTCCGGTTCTCCGACGACTTCGTTTCCAAGGCACGCGGCGCCCTGCAGGCCGGCAAACCGATATTTTGCGACGCAGAAATGGTGGCACATGGAGTGACCCGCGCGCGTCTCGCCGCCGGCAACCCGGTGATCTGCACCCTGCGCGACAGCCGCACCATCGAGCTGGCGCGCACGATCGGCAACACCCGCTCGGCAGCAGCGCTAGACCTCTGGGACGAGATGGAGGGGGCACTGGTTGCGATCGGCAATGCCCCGACTGCCCTTTTTCGCCTGCTCGAACTTCTCGATGCCGGCGCGCCCCGACCCGCCGCGATCATCGGCATGCCGGTCGGTTTTGTCGGCGCTGCCGAGTCTAAGGAAGCGCTGATGGAGAGCCCGCTCGGCATTCCTTATGCGCTTGTGCGTGGGCGCATGGGTGGATCGGCGATGACGGCAGCGGCCATCAACGCACTGGCGAGGGCTGGCCTGTGACAGCTGCTGCCAAGGGCAAGCTCACCGGCGTCGGCACCGGGCCGGGCGATCCGGAACTTCTGACGCTGAAGGCGGTGCGCGCGCTTTCCGAGGCCGACGTCGTTGCCTTCTTCTGCAAGAAAGGAAGCGCCGGCAACGGCCGCATGATTGTCCAGGCACACATGAGGCCGGGAATGGTGGAACTGCCGCTCGTCTACCCGGTGACCGTCGAAACGCACAAGGACGAGGCGGATTACCGCGGCCCGATCGCAGACTTCTTCGACCGCTCGGCATTCGAGATCGCCGCCTACCTTGACCAGGGAAAGAATGTTGCCGTGCTGAGCGAGGGCGACCCGCTCTTCTACGGCTCCTACATGCATCTGCACGTGCGCCTTGCGCCGCACTACGAGGCCGAAGTGGTGGCCGGTGTCACGGCCATGTCCGGCTGCTGGTCGATGGCCGGCCTGCCGCTGGTGCAGGGCGATGACATCCTGAGCGTGCTACCCGGCACCCTGTCGGAGGAAAAGCTGACAGAGCGGCTGTCGGATACCGATGGTGCCGTGATCATGAAGGTCGGTCGCAACCTGCCGAAGATCCGCCGCGCGCTGCAGGCCGTCGGCAAGCTGCCGGAGGCGCTCTACGTGGAGCGCGGCACGATGAGCAACGGCTCTGCGCAACGGCTCGCCGACCGCGACGAGAGCCCGGCACCCTATTTCTCCCTCGTCCTTGTTCCCGGCTGGAAGACGCGTCCATGAAGAAGCCCGCCGCCGGATCCCTCGTGGTTGTCGGGCTAGGCCCGGGCAGTCCGGACCAGATGACGCCGGAGGCAGCGACGGCGGTCGCCGCCGCCGAGGACTTCTTCGGCTATTTCCCCTATATCGACCGACTGTCGCTGCGCCCCGACCAGCGCCGGCACGCCTCCGACAACCGCGAGGAACTGGCGCGCGCGCAGGCGGCGCTGGCGATGGCGACCGAGGGCGGCAAAGTTTGCGTCGTCTCGGGCGGCGATCCCGGCGTCTTTGCCATGGCGGCGGCCGTCTGCGAGGCGATCGAGAACGGACCGGTAGAGTGGCGCGGCGTCGATATCTCGGTCGTCCCCGGCGTGACGGCCATGCTGGCGGTCGCCGCAAGGGCCGGTGCGCCGCTTGGCCATGATTTCTGCGCCATATCGCTTTCCAACAACCTGAAGCCATGGGAGATCATCGAAAAGCGTCTGGTGGCGGCGGCCGAGGCGGGCTTCGTGATGGCCTTCTACAACCCCATCAGCAAGGCGCGACCGCATCAGCTGGACGCCGCCTTCGACATCCTGCGTAACCATCTGCCCGCGGATGTTCCGGTGATCTTCGGACGGGCGGCAGGCCGACCGGACGAGGTCATCCGAACCGTTACGCTGCGGGAGGCGAAAGGCGAGATGGCCGACATGGCGACTTGCGTCATCGTGGGTTCGACGGAGACGCGGATCATTGCCCGCGACGGCAGGGCGCCGCTCGTCTATTCGCCGCGAAGCTACGGGGGCGGCAGCGCATGAGCGAGGCGTTGGATCATCTCGTCGACCGAGCTGACCGCTTCGACATCGGGGAGTTCCGGCCGCTCGATCAGCACAACGTCAATGCCGAGTGCCCGCGCAGCCGCGATCTTGCCGTAGCTTGCCGGTCCGCCGCTGTTCTTGGCGACGATGACCTCGATGCCGTGGCCGGAGAGAAGCGCCGCCTCCTGCGCCTCCTCGAAAGGTCCACGGTCGGTGATGTAGACCGTATGCGGGACCTCAAGCGGCGGCTCGACCGGGTCGACGCTGCGGATCAGGTAACCATGTTGAGGCGCGGCCTCAAAAGGCAGGAGCTCCTGGCGTCCGAGGGTCAGGAACACCCTACGTGGCGTGGCGCCGAGAGCAGCCACTGCCTCCGCAACGCTGGCCACCGCACACCAGCGGTCGCCTTTCTGGCGCTGCCAGGGCGCGCGGCGCAGCGCCAGCAGCGGCACACAGGACAGCCGGGAAGCGGTCGCGGCATTGGCGGAGATCTGCGCCGCATAGGGATGCGTGGCATCGATCAGCATCCCGATCCGCTTGGCGCGCAAGTAGTCGGCCAGCCCGTCGGCACCGCCGAAGCCGCCGATGCGCAGTGGCACGGCATGTTCGGCCGGCACCAGCGTACGACCCGCAAGCGACAGTTCCACGCGGTAACGCGCATCGCCAGACAGTCGTTCGGCCAGTTGGCGCGCTTCCGCCGTGCCGCCGAGAATGAGGATGGAGTGTTTCACGATGCCTCCTGAGTCGCGCGCCGACCATGCAACGGCAGACCGCTGGCTGTCCATCGTGGGCATTGGCGAGGACGGTATTGCCGGACTGGGCGAGAATGCTAGGCGGGCAATCGCCGCCGCCACCACTGTCTTTGGCGGCAGGCGGCATCTGGAGCTAGCACAGGCGCTGATCAAAGGCGAGGCAAGATCCTGGCCGACGCCCTTCGATGCGGCAATGCGCGAGGTGCTGGACCTGCGTGGCACGCCGGTCTGCGTGCTGGCATCCGGCGACCCCTTCCTCTTCGGCGTCGGCGTGACGCTATCGCGGCATCTCAAGCCGCAGGAATACGCAACCTACCCGGCGCCTTCCGCCTTTTCGCTGGCAGCATCCCGCTTGGGCTGGGCTCTGCAGGATATCGAGACGGTGTCGCTGCATGGCCGATCGGTTGACCTGATCCGCCCCCTCCTCCACCCCGGCCGCCGCCTGCTGGCGCTGACCTCTGACGGGCGCGGGCCGACGGATGTTGCGCGGCTGCTGGTCGAGGCCGGCTTCGGCGCCTCGGTTCTGACCGTCCTGGAAGCTCTCGGCGGCGACAGCGAGCGGATCCGGACGTCCAGCGCCTCGGCCTTTGCCCTCGAGGATATCAACGACCTCAACCTCGTCGCCCTGGAAGTCCGCGCCGACGGACCTGCCCGGGTCCTGCCGCTTTCAACCGGACTCGACGATCAGCTCTTCGAGCACGACGGCCAGATGACCAAGCGCGAGATCCGCGCCGTCACCCTGTCGGCGCTCGCGCCTCGTCGCGGCGAGTTGCTCTGGGATATCGGCGCCGGATCGGGCTCGATCGGCATTGAATGGATGCTCCGGCATCCCTCCATGCGCGCGATCGGCATCGAGGCGGATCCGGTGCGGGCCACCCGGGCGCGGCGCAATGCTCAAGCCTTCGGCGTGCCGGGGCTCTCGATCGTCGAGGGCACTGCGCCTTCAGCCCTTGTAGGGCTGGAACCGCCTGACGCGATCTTCATCGGCGGCGGCGGCAGCGAGCCGGGTGTGCTGGAAACGGCGATGCAATGCCTGAAGCCGGAGGGACGCCTGGTGGCCAATGCTGTGACGCTAGAAATGGAGACCGTTCTCCTGGCAGCACAGGCACGCTTCGGCGGTCATATCATCCGCCTGCAGGTGAGCCGCGCGGAACCCGTGGGCAGCATGCAGGGCTGGCGGTCGGCTATGCCCGTCACCCAGTGGACCTGGCACAAGAACGGGGAACACGGATGATCATTGCAGGTCTTGGCTGCCGTCGGGGCACCCCGATGGAAGGGGTGGAAGCGGTCTTGCGTTTGGCCTGCGAGGCGGCTTGCATTGATTTTGAAGCCGTGACTGCGCTAGCGACCGGAACCATCAAGGAAGACGAGCCAGGCATCCGGGACCTCGCGACCCATCTCGGCCTACCGCTTCACATCGTGGCCGACGACGACCTGACCGCCGTCGAGCCGCAGACGCGGACGGTCTCGCACCACAGCCTTGCCAGAACCGTCTCCCCCAGCCTGTCGGAAGCGGCAGCACTCGCCGCTGCCGGTCCGGCGTCCGAACTGATCGTGGCACGTGTGATTGCCGAGGGCGCCACATGCGCGCTCGCCCGCTCCGGAGAAACCTCATGACCGTCCACTTCATCGGCGCGGGCCCGGGCGCCGCCGACCTGATCACCGTTCGGGGCCGCGATATCATCGCCCGCTCCGCAGTCTGCCTCTATGCCGGCTCGATCATGCCGCGCGAGATCCTCGACTACTGCCCGGCCGATGCCCGCATCGTCGATACCGGCTCGCTGTCGCTGGACGAGATCGAGGCCGAGTATCTGGCCGCTCACCGGGAGGGCAAGGACGTGGCGCGCCTGCATTCCGGTGACCTGTCGGTCTGGAGCGCAGTCGCCGAACAGATCCGACGGCTGGAGAAACACGGCATCGCCTACACGCTGACCCCCGGCGTGCCCTCCTTCGCCGCCGCCGCCGCCGCGCTGAAACGCGAGTTGACGATCCCCGAGGTGGCCCAGAGCCTGGTGCTGACCCGGATTTCGGGCCGCGCCTCGAAAATGCCGGACGACGAAACGCTGGCGGCCTTCGGCGCCACAGGTGCAACGCTGGCGATCCATCTCGCCATTCATGCGATTGACCGGGTGGTGGCGGAGCTCTCGCCGCTCTACGGTCCCGACTGCCCAGTCGCCATCGTCGTTAAGGTGTCCTGGCCGGAGGAGCGCATCATTCGCGGGACGCTGTCCGACATCGAAGCAAAGCTTGCCGCCGAACCGGTGGAGCGAACCGCGATCATCTTCGTCGGCCGCAGCCTCGGCGCCTCGGATTTCGTGGAGAGCCAGCTATACAACGCCGACTATGTGCGGCGCTTCCGCCCCGGCTGGCCTCAGGACGACACGGGTTCGGAATGATCGCTGGGGGTGAAATCAGCCCGGCCCCTGAGGCGGCCTTCGCGATCGAACACCAGGATCTCGAGCGAGGTCTCGTTCTGGTTCAGGACCTTGGCTGCCGTCTTCCAGGCGCGTGCGGCAATCCGATTGCCGATCTCGACACCCTCTTCGGACGCCAGATGAAAGGCACCGGCGACCGTACTGGCGCCGGCGATCCGCGCGGCAAGCGCGTCGCCTGCCCCGCAGTCCCGCGCCACCTGCGCCAGCGCTTCGAGGTCCGGAAGACCGCGCTTGGAATGAACGTCGAGCATTCCCTGAGCAAGCTTCGTCATCTTGGCGACACCGCCGGCAATAGTGATGCGAGGAACTGGATGATCGCGCAGATACTTCAGCATTCCGCCGATGAAATCGCCCATGTCGATCAAGGCGATCTCCGGCAAACCGTGGTAAGCGGCGACAGCCATTTCGGAAGCATTGCCTGTGGCGCCCGCCACATGGGTGAGGCCGGCGGCGCGCGCGACATCGATTCCACGCCAGATCGAATGGATCCAGGCGGAGCAGGAGAATGGTATCACAATGCCGGTGGTGCCGAGGATGGACAATCCGCCGACGATGCCGAGCCTGCCGTTGAGGGTTTTTTCCGCAAGCTTTTCCCCGTTGACCACGGAGATTTCCACCGCAAGATCGGCGTCAGGTCCGGCCACTTCAGCAAGCGCCGCCACAATCATCTTCCGGGGAACGGGATTGATCGCCGGCTCGCCCGGGGGCAACGGCAGACCGGCACGGGTGATCACACCCACGCCTTTGCCGGCGTGAAACGTGATGCCGGCGCCGGGCTGCCCGCGCCGCACAGTGCTGACGATCAACGCTCCATGGGTGACGTCCGGGTCGTCGCCGGCATCCTTCACCACGCCTGCCCGAGCGAAATCACTGCCGATTTCCCCCTGCGCCAGCGCAAAACCTGGCCGCTGCCCACCCGGCAACGTCACCTCTACCATTGCCGGGAAACGGCCCTCGATCAGCGCCTGACACGCCGCCTTGCTGGCTGCTGCCGCGCAGGTACCCGTGGTCCAGCCACGGCGGAGGTTCTGGCCTTCGCTGTTCATGGATCCGTCTATATCCTTGCAGCCGATCCCCGTCATCGGCAAAAGGTTGCCACATGAACTTGACCGACACCCTTGCCGCCGTCTCCACAAGCAGCCCCGCCTTTGAGCCGGGGCATGTCTGGCTTGCCGGCGCAGGTCCCGGCCACCCGCGCCACCTCACTCTGGAAGTCGCCGACGCATTGTCGAAGGCCGACAGCATCGTCTACGACGCGCTTGTGTCTTCCGAAGTTCTCTCCTTCGCGGCCAAGACGGCACAACTTCATTTTGCCGGCAAGCGCGGCGGCAAGCCGTCCGAGACCCAGGAGAACATCATCTCTACGCTGATCGACCTGGCACGCTCCGGCAAGAAGGTCTTACGGCTGAAAGGGGGAGACCCCTTCATTTTCGGCCGAGGAGGCGAGGAGGCGGAAGCGCTCGTCAAGGCCGGCATCCCGTTTCGCATCCTGCCGGGCATGACCTCCGCGCTCGCGGCCCTTGCCGCCGCGCGCATTCCGGCCACCATGAGAGGGGTCAGCCGCTCAATCACTCTTGCTACGGGGCATGCGGCCGGCTCGGAAGACGACCTTGACTGGCGGGCCCTTGCGAAGCTTGGGGAGCCGATTGTCGTCTATATGGGGCTGAAGATGATCGGCGAAATCAGCCGGCTGCTGATGGAGGGTGGCATGTCAGCCGATACACCGGTTGCGGTGCTTATGGCGGCGACGACTGCTGAAGAGCGGCTTCTGACCGCAACTCTGGAGACCGCTGAATTGGAAGTCCAACGCCAGGACTTTGCAGCCCCCGCTTTGATCGTCATTGGTGATATCGTCCCGATGCGCGAGCTTTTGACCGGAGGACAGATGCCGTGACGCCGCGTGCGATCATCATCGGAGCACCGCGGTCGGGATCGGGCAAGACCAGCGTCACCATCGGCCTTCTCCGGGCATTTGCCAGGCGGGGGGTGAAGGTTCGCGGCGTAAAGACCGGACCCGACTATATCGATCCGGGTTTCCACGAGGCCGCTACGGGGTTCCCTGGCCTTAACCTCGACAGTTGGGCAATGCATCCTTCGCTTCTCCGCCACCTGGCAGCGGAACAAGCCTCAGACGCCGAACTGCTCATCATCGAGAGCGCCATGGGCTTGTTTGACGGTATCCGAAGCGATCAGAATCGTTCCGGAGCAGCATCGGATCTTGCTCGACTCTTTGGCATCCCGGTACTGCTGGTTCTTGACGTTTCGGGACAGTCGCAGACGGCCGCGGCAGTTGCTCATGGGTTTGCGCACTATGATCCGCAGGTAAAGATCGCAGGCTGCGTTCTCAACCGCGTCGGCAGCGAACGCCATCGCACGCTCTGTACCGAAGCCATCCACCACACTGGGATGCCTGTCCTCGGCGCTGTCCTCCGCGATCCTAACCTTGTTTTGCCGGAACGCCATCTGGGCCTTGTCCAGGCAAGCGAGCATCCGGAGATGGACGCTCACATCAATCGGCTGGCGGACGCCATGGAAGCATCGCTGGATCTGGACGCCGTGCTCGCGGCAGCCCTGCCGTTTGACCTCTCGGATGGCGAACCGGATCACGCACTCGCCCCACCGGGTCAGAGAATTGCGCTGGCCCAGGACGCTGCCTTCACCTTTCTTTACTCTCATCTGGCCCGTCATTGGAAATCAGCCGGGGCCGAGCTCATTCCGTTTTCACCTCTGGCCGATGAGGCGCCGCCCGAAGATTGTGACGTGTGCTGGCTTCCAGGGGGATATCCTGAACTGCATGCGGGCCGTCTTGCAACAGCCGAGCAGTTCAGGGCTGGCCTCCTCCGTTTTGCACAAACCCGTTCCGTCCATGGGGAGTGTGGCGGCTATATGGTTCTTGGCGATACACTGGAGGACGCAGAGGGCGTGACCTACCCGATGATGGGCATGCTCTCCCATCAGACCAGCTTCGCCAAGCGCAAGATGAACCTCGGCTATCGCCAGGCAACCCTGCTCCACAATTGTCCTCTCGGGGCGAAAGAGCAGACGGTGCGTGGCCATGAGTTTCATTACGCACGCGTCATCTATCCGGGGAATGACGAACCCTTGGCCACGATTGCGGATGGCTTGGGCAACCCCATCGGATTGTCAGGAGGACGCCGCGGCCATGTCAGCGGCAGCTTCTTCCATGGGATCGCGAAAGGCTGACACAACAAGCGCCTCCTTCGGCGTCGCATCATACACCTGCTTTCACCTTGACAGGGTTTGACGTCTCGCGTATGCCCGCGCTTGATCAGGCGTGGAGAAGTTCCCTTGCCTATTTCTTGTTGCGCGAACGCCGGTGGCGAGGCGCAATTCACCGGCAGGATCCAACCAAGCGGCTGGGCCTGCTTTCCGACTGACAAAAAGACGGCCGCTCTCGGGCAGAGCCGGAACGAACATGAAAGGATAAAAAATGTTCGCAGTCATCAAGACCGGCGGTAAACAGTACCGCGTTGCGGCCAACGATGTTGTTACCATCGAGAAGCTCGACGCTGAAGCCGGCGCGACAATCGAGTTCAACGAAATCCTCGTCATCGGCGAAGGTGCGGATGCCAAGTTTGGCGCTCCCTTCGTTTCGGGTGCGACGGTCAAGGCTGAAGTGGTTGAGCATAACCGCGGCAAGAAGGTCATCTCCTTCAAGAAGCGTCGCCGCCAGAATTCCAAGCGGATTCGCGGCCACCGCCAGCACCACACGGTTGTCCGCATCACGGACATCTTGGCTTAAGTCGATCAGGATTTCTAAGGTTTAAGGAGAACACCAATGGCACACAAAAAAGCTGGCGGTTCGTCGCGTAACGGTCGCGATTCTGAATCCAAGCGCCTTGGCGTGAAGAAGTTCGGTGGCGAGAACGTCATTCCGGGCAACATTATCGTGCGCCAGCGCGGCACGCAGTGGCATCCGGGCGCCAATGTTGGCCTCGGCAAAGATCACACTCTCTTTGCGCTCACGGCTGGCAATGTGAACTACCGTACCAAGGCCAACGGTCGCGTGTTCGTGTCCGTAATGCCGAAAGCGGAAGCAGCGGAATAAGCCGGTAGCGTTCAAAAACAGCCGGCGTCTCATCGACCCGGCTGGCACCACCAGGTTCAGTCCAAAGAAAAGGGAAGATGGGGCGCCACCCACCTTCCCTTTTTCTTTTGTTCCACAAGGAGGACTGAACCATGCAAGGCGAACTGATAAGGGC
>JAEWOP010000162.1 GCA_023399635.1 Pseudomonadota bacterium | reverse complement strand
GCTACGGCCAGGAGAAAGCCGCCAAGCTTGGACAGATGTCGCTGGAGGGTGGGGAGATCATCCGTAACCGGGTGGCGAAGTATGGCATCGAGTGCGACTTGGTTCACGGGGGCTTCTTCGCTGCCTTCACGGAAAAACAGGTCCGTGAGATGGAGGCGCACAAGAAGCACTGGGAAAGCCACGGGCACAGTGGTCTCGAGATGATCGCAAAGCAGGATGTGGACCAGTATGTTCACACCACCCGCTATGCCGGCGGCATGATCGATCGCCTTGGCGGCCACATCCATCCGCTTAACCTCGTGCTCGGTGAGGCCGCTGCGGTGGAAGGGCTTGGCGGACGCATCTTCGAGAAGTCGCGGGTGACAAGCGTGGAGCCAGGCGAGCGGCCGCGAGTGAAGACTGCAGAGGGTTCTGTCCGTGCAGCTTACGTTCTCGTTTGCGGGAACGCTTATCTGTCACCGCTTCTGCCCGAAATCCACGGGCGAATGATGCCTGTATCCAGCCAGGTGATGGCAACCGAGCCACTGGATGCCGAGTTGATCCAACGCCTGCTCCCGGCGAACTACTGTGTAGAAGACGCAAACTACATCCTCGACTATTACCGCCGCACGTCCGACAACCGGCTCCTCTATGGAGGCGGGATCGGCTATGGCGGGCACGATCCCAAGGACCTGACCGGCCTCATCCGGCCGAACATGCTCAAAACGTTTCCGCAACTCAAGGACGTGCGCATCGACTATGCCTGGAGCGGCAACTTTGCTTTGACGCTGACCCGGATTCCGCACATGGGGCGTGTCAGCGACAAGATCTACTTCTCCCACGGCGACAGCGGCCACGGCGTCACAACGACCCATCTGCTCGGCAAAATCCTGGGCGAGGCTGTTGCCGGACACGCCGAGCGTTTCGACGTCTGGGCCTCGCTGCCTAACCTTGCCTTTCCGGGAGGGAAGACGTTCCGTGTCTCGCTGACCGTCTTGGGCGCATGGTGGTACGGTCTGAGAGACCGGTTAGGGATCTGACTTCTGGTCTCAGGATGTTTCCGGCATAGCGACCCCAATGAAGCGTCGGAACTGGACGTTCGCTGCTGACTTGAAGTCTCGGATCACCCATGCCTCCTCTTCGCCCCCGACGAGAAGGGCAAGGCGTATCGCCCCGGCCGCAAGATGAAACATCATCAGTACAGTCCGTGCAAACTCCTCACGCAGTTCGTCCGGGACGAATTGCAGGGTGGCAGCAATGAAGATCTTGCTGTGGACCCGCGACTGCTCCAGATCGAGTTCGGACAGACCTTTGTCGGCCTGAGCGGCGTTCAATAAATCCTGGATAGCAGGCTCGCCTTTGACCTTCTGATAATAACCTTCAACCAGCATGTCGATGGCTGCAAAGGCGTGCTCTGGCGCACTTACAGAGGACATGCCAGCTTCGATCATGCTCTTCACCTCGTCGGCGTAGCGCTCATAGAGCATGGCGACGATGGCGGTCTTGTGCGGGAAATACTGGTAGACCGAGGCAATTGGGCCGCCAGAAAGGAGAGCGATCTCCTTCATCGTAACAGCGTCGATGCCCTTTCGCCCGATCAGATCCATGGACACTTTGAGAATCTCGTCGATCCGTTCGCGACTGCGTTCCTGCTTGGGAACCCGCCGAAGCTGACCCCGCGTTGCAGATTCATTCATGTCAGGCATTGCTGAGATGTTCCTCACACACACAAATCGACCAAGCGGCCACTGCCACCTGCTTTGCCACGCTGTAGCCTGATGGCTCGGCGTCTATGCGCTTACGGAGACGGACGTGACCTAGATCATCTCCGAGAATGTTTCTTCAACATTTTCGCATGTAAGGAGGTACTATTGGATAGGGAGGTTAATGCGGTATTTAAACCGGCTGCTTCTCAAGGCCTTGGAAGGCTGCCTCGACAATCTCTTCGAGCGTCGCATCGATGTCGACGGTGATGACCCCCTCCTCCCCTTCAGGACTTTCCAATGTGGCAAGTTGGGTCTGCAACAAAGAGAGCGGCATGAAGTGCCCTGTCCGTTCGCCCATCCGAACCTCAAGCAACTGTGGGGTGCCTTTGAGGAAGACAAAGCGAAGGCGACCGCCAGCAGCCTTGCGCAGGCGATCCCGGTAGATCCTTTTCAAGGCCGAGCAGGACAAGACGAGACTATTTCCCTTCCCCACCGATGTTGCAAGCTCGTTGCCGACCAGGTCCAACCAGGGCCAACGGTCTTCATCGGTGAGCGGCATCCCCTTGGCCATCTTCTCGACGTTGGAAGCAGGATGGAGTCGGTCGCCCTCAACGAATGCGCAGCCCAACCGGACGGCCAGACGCTCGCCAATGGAAGACTTACCGGCGCCGCTGACGCCCATGACGATGATGGCGGTGGGATGTGCGTTCATTGCTCTTGCTACCTCGCATAGAAACGCTGCCTGCTAGCCCATCTGGGGTGCATTCCACAAGAGCCGAAGCTTGTGGACGAGAAACCGCTGCATTCCAAAGTCTTCAAAATGTGCATCAGGAGCAGCCGCTAGAGTTCAAGACAGAACGCAGCGAATGTTATCGCTCCGGTAGTCGAGCCACAGGTCTACTGCGGTCGCACGCCTTGGGGCCGCGGGAGGTTGGTCGGCACCAAGCTGTGCGGCCAGTACTGTCAGAGCAGGATGGAATTCAAGCCGCAGGTGCAGCGACGAGACCGGGCCGGTGGACCAGATCCAGGCCGAGCAGGAAGTTGATCTGCGGACGAGCCTTCACGAGGTCATCGATCGAGTACTCTGTCAGCACGTCGAAAAAGGCGTTCAGTGCCTTGCGAAGCGCCGAATTCAGCCCGCAACTGTCGACCAAAGGACATTCTGCCACGCCGTCCTCAAAGCATTCAGCCATGGCAAAGTTGTCTTCGGTCACCTTGACCACGTCAAAAAGCGTGATACGATCAGCCGCGCGGCCGAGGCGAACGCCACCGTTGCGGCCCCGAACTGTTTCAACAAGGCCCGCCTTGGTTAGTGGCTGCAGGATCTTGAAGAGGAAAAGCTCCGACACGCCGTAGGCCTTGGCGATCTCGGGAATCCGGCTGAGCTGGCCCTCGTTGGCGGCGCAATACATCAACATGCGCACCGCGTAGTTCGTCTGTTTCGTCAAACGCATTCGGATAACTCCCCGAGTCTTTCGAAGACAACATATAATGACCCAGCCAGTTTTGAACAATTCAAAAATAAGAAAATCGTGATCAAGTTTTGGGGCTCGGCATGAAGCGTTGGTCGTCCGGCCTCTTGACCTCCTCCCAAAATCATGACTTTCAAGATCAAGAAACCATGAGGACGGAGGGACCTACGCATGAAGATTTCCAGAGCCGCAATCAAGGCCGGCATCCTCGCCAGCGCTTCGTTGCTTTTCGCCCAGTCTGCTTTGGCGGATGGAGAAGTGAACATCTACTCCTATCGTCAGCCGGACCTGATCAAACCCCTGCTGGACAAATTCACGGCAGACACCGGCATCACCACCAATGTCCTGTTCCTGGACAAGGGGTTGGTGGAGCGCGTTCAGGCGGAAGGAGCCAACTCTCCGGCCGATGTAATCCTGACAGTCGATATCGCCCGCATCATGGAAGCCAAGGAAGGCGCCATCACGCAGGCGGTAACGGACAACGAGACCATCAACAAGGACATCCCTTCGCAGTTCCGCGATCCAGAGGGTGAGTGGTTTGCCCTGACCACGCGTGGTCGCGTTGTTTACGCCTCAAAGGATCGGGTCGATCAGGACAAGATCACGTACGAAGAGTTGGCCGATCCGAAGTGGCAGGGCAAGATCTGCATCCGCGACGCGCAGCACTCCTACAATATCGGTCTCTTCGCCTCAATGATTGCAGCCCATGGCGAGGAGTATACGGAAACCTGGTTGACCGGCCTGAAGAACAACCTCGCCCGCAAGCCGAACGGCGGCGACCGCGATCAGGCGAAAGCCATCTTCGCCGGCGAATGCGACATCGCCCTGGGGAACACCTACTATGTTGGCCTGATGCAAACCAACGAGAAGGAACCTGAGCAGAAGGACTGGGCTGGAGCTATCAAAATTCTTTTCCCCAACACCGACGATCGCGGAACCCACGTCAACATCTCCGGCATGGCACTGGCGAAGAATTCTCCCAATAAGGAGAACGCCCTGAAGCTTATGGAATTCCTCGCCTCAGGCGAAGCGCAGAAGATTTATGCGGAGCAGGTCTTCGAATATCCTGTCATGCCGGGCGCAGAACCATCCGACATCGTGAAGGCCTTCGGCACCATCAAGCCGGATACCCTGCCACTTGCCGACATCGCGGCAAACCGCAAGAAGGCATCGGAGCTGGTGGATAAGGTCGGCGTCAACGAAGGCCCACAGGGCTAAGCAAGCGCCAAGAAATGAAACGGGTCGGCATCGATGCCGGCCCTCTTCTTTTACGGCGTGACCACAATTACCCCAAACAGCCTGTCAAAAGCTGAAGCCAATCGCCGATGCAATCCAGGCCGAGCCGCCAATTGCAGCAGCGATTATCGCTAATGTCACGCCGCGGCGTGTCCAATACGCCCGCCGAGCACGCTTTTCATCCCACTCATATACCATGGCTCCCCACTCCTTGAGCGGAGTGGGAATTAGAGCGTGTTTAATTAAGATCAATAGCAGATAGGGCCCGCACCAATCTGCTGCGGGCCCTATCCCACTACTTCATTGTTGGCATGATGAACTCTGCGCCGTCCTTGATACCAGAGGGCCAGCGGGAGGTGACTGTTTTTGTGCGGGTCCAGAACTTGATCGAGTCCGTCCCGTGCTGGTTCAGGTCGCCGAACGAGGAAGACTTCCAACCGCCGAAGGAGTGGTAAGCGAGAGGGACCGGAATGGGTACGTTGATGCCAACCATGCCAATGTTGATGCGGCTTGCGAAATCACGGGCAGCGTCACCATCGCGGGTGTAGATCGCAACGCCATTGCCGTATTCATGCTTCATTGGCAGCGACAAGGCCTCTTCGTAATTCCTTGCGCGGACGACGGAGAGGACAGGTCCAAAGATCTCGGTCTTGTAGATATCCATATCTGGCGTCACGTGGTCGAAGAGGCAGCCACCGACGAAATAACCGTCTTCGTATCCCTGGAGCCGGAAATCACGTCCGTCCACAACCAGCTCTGCACCTTCTTCAACGCCGCGGTTGATCAGGCCGAGGATGCGCTCGCGCGCCTCCTTCGTCACAACCGGGCCGAGATCGGCCTGATCATCGGTATACGGGCCGATCCGCAGGCTTTCGACCATCGGGGTCAGCTTCTCGATCAACCGATTGGCCGTTTCCTCTCCAACGGGAACGGCCACCGAAATGGCCATGCAGCGCTCACCGGCCGAGCCGTAGCCGGCGCCCATCAAGGCGTTCGCCGCTTGGTCCAGGTCCGCGTCCGGCATGATGATCATATGGTTCTTCGCCCCGCCGAAGCATTGCGCACGCTTGCCGTTCATCGCAGCCGTTCCGTACACGTAACGCGCAATCGGTGTGGAGCCTACGAAGGAGACGGCGCCGATATCAGGATCGCTCAAGATGGCGTCGACTGCCGATTTGTCGCCGTTCACGACATTAAGCACGCCTGCCGGTAAGCCAGCTTCGATCATCAACTCAGCCAGGCGGATCGGCACAGACGGATCCCGCTCGGAGGGCTTCAGGATGAAGGCATTGCCGCAGGCGATCGCCGGGGCGATCATCCACATCGGGATCATGGCGGGGAAGTTGAATGGCGTGATGCCGGCGCCGATACCGACCGGCTGACGGATGGAATACATGTCGATTCCCGGTCCGGCCCCTTCCGTGAACTCACTCTTCGACAGATGTGGGATGCCGATCACGAATTCGCACACTTCCAGACCGCGGACGATGTCGCCCTTCGAGTCTTCAACGGTCTTGCCATGCTCCCGCGACAGCAGTTCCGCCAGTTCCTGCATATTGGCGTTCAAGAGCTCAACGAACTTCATGAAGACACGAGCGCGTCGCTGCGGATTGGTTGCCGCCCAAGCCGGCTGCGCTGATTTTGCGCTCTCAACCGCTGCCCGCAGTTCGGCCTCACTTGCCAGTGAAACCTGGGCCTGCACTTCGCCCGTCGCAGGATTATAAACGTTGGCGGTACGCCCGCTCGAGCCGGCGACGCGCTTTCCGTCAATGAAATGGCCAATCTCGTACATGGATGCTCCTCACTCTTCTATGGCCCCAGCCTACATCCGAATTTGCACACGGCAACGCGATTGTTTACGTATCCGTTGTGCGAATGACGACATTAGGGGCGAGAAATGGACTGGGATGATGTACGCTTGTTCCTTGCCGTGGCACGAAGTGGACAACTTCTTGCCGCATCGCGCCGGCTCGGGATCAATCACGCAACGCTTGGCCGGCGCATGAGCGGACTGGAGAAAGCACTGGGGACTCGGCTTCTTCATCGCCGCACCAGCGGCTGTGAGTTAACCGCAGAAGGAGAGACTTTTCTTCGTGCAGCGGAGCGCATGGAAACCGAAATGCTTGCTGCTCAGGCGGCAACGGGACAGATCGGGACGGCGATCTCGGGAACCGTCCGTATCGGCGCACCGGATGGTTTTGGCGTTTCCTTTCTTGCACCGCGATTGGGACAATTGATGGAGCGGCACCCACAGCTGAAAGTACAACTCGTGCCGGTTCCTCGCTCCTTCTCGCTGTCCCAACGAGAGGCAGACATAGCAATCACGATCGAGCGTCCTGCCGAAGGACGCTTGGTTTCATCCAAGTTGACCGACTACTCTCTCGGGCTTTACGGGGAACGGGGATATCTCGATCGAAACGGCGTCCCGGACAGCATCGATGCGCTGAACAGTCACCACCGGATCGGCTACGTGGAGGATCTGATCTTCTCCCCCTCTCTCAACTTCATCAGCGAGGTGCTGCGCGACTGGGACGCGAGCTTCGAGATTTCCAGTGCGATCGGCCAAACCGAAGCAGTGCGTTCAGGGGCTGGGATCGGCATCCTGCACGATTACATCGCACGTCAGTATCCGGAACTCGTCCGTGTTCTGCCGGACGTTATGCTCCATCGCGCCTACTGGACTACTTTTCACGAAAGCAGCCGCAATCTGATGCGGCTGAGGGTCGTGGTGGATTTTCTGAACGAACTTGTTCAGGCTGAAAGGCACATCTTCATCTAAATGAAGGCGGTGGAAGTCAGGCAGCGAGAAAGGCTGCAGCGGGCAGTCCAAGGCCAGCCGCAACCCGCTGCAGAAGCGACGGCTCGGCCCCTTCACCGTTCTCGATCGCGTTGAGTTCGTCAACGGTTAGACCGGTGGTTACGGCAAGCTGCTCCACCGTATAGCCGACAGCCTGACGGGCTTCAGCAACGGCGGCGGCGACATGAACGGCCGCGCCATCATGGGTCGCAGCGGGTTCGAAATTCTTGATTGAAATAGACATAAGGGCAACTCCTTCGACAGAAATTCGCCAGAGCGATGTCTTCGAGATTTTATTGAATACGCGGCGCTGAGGGTGCGCTGTTCAGCAGGTAGGTACTTCTGCTTCAATGACAAGAGAAAGGCAGCAGAGTGCTTGGGTGCGATTCTCTGGGACGCAATAACAATTTTGTAGAGAGTGGTACGGTTGGGGGGAATTGAACCTCCGACCTCAGGTGCCACAAACCTGCGCTCTAACCAACTGAGCTACAACCGCACAAGCGACGCTAACGGCGCCGTTGCGGCTCCAATACGAGCATCGGGCTCACTTTGCAAGCCCTTCGCCTTAAAGAGGCCGGCGTTTTTCGCGGCCTCTTTCGAACAAGCATCTTGGGCTTTAGGCAACCTTGAAGGTGGACATAGCCTTCTCTGCCGCTTCCTTGCCCGGCTGGGTCACAGCTTCAGCCATCTTGCGCGTCGCGTCCTGGACAGACTTCGCTTGCTCAACCGTCAGTTCAGCCTGCTTGCGGATAAACGTGGTCTGCAGCTCCAGGAACTCAGCGACCGACTTGACGCCAAGAAGAGCTTCCATATGAGATAGCGAAAGATCGGCATTGGTGCGGAGCGCTTCGATAGCCTTCAAGCCAATTTCCACGGATCCTGCTTGTGCCGATTGCATGGTGGTTTCGACAGTCTTGCTTGCGTCCTCGGCAACAGCCTTCATTCGGGCATAAGCCTCGCGGGATTGCGCTGCGCCCTTCTCGGTAAGATCGCGGACGCTTTCGGTGAGCTTGGCCGGATCGAAAGCCGTGAAGGAAAATACGTCATCAGTGCGGTATGCCATGATATTCTTCCTTATATGATACATGCCGAGCGAGTGCCCAGGCTTCATAACCCTTATATAGATCGCATTATTGTGCATTGCAACATTTTTTGTGCGCCGCACTCTCGACGTCTGTTAACCTTGTGACACCATATGGGTCGCGCCTTGTGGACCTAATTGGCCGCTGCCGCTATTAACTGTCTGTTAACAAGTGATCGCCGCCAAACACCGCGACCCGGGCTCCACCCATGCCAATGATCCAATATCCGTTTATCGACATTGCCGTTCATGAGAAGGTCCGTCCGCACTTTGCCGGAGGCGAGGCTGTGGTGCTGTTTTCGCCGGACATGGAGCATGTTCTCTGGGCAAATGGACGTGGCGCCTCTCTCTTCGGCTACAGCTCCGTTTATGACTTCCTGGATCAGGGTCCCTTGGTCCAGGACGTGTCGCTCCGACAGATCAGAGCTGCAGGCCGCAACCTCAAGGCAGCCGGCGACGCGACCAATCTGACCATTCGCGTGGCATCTGGCTTTCGTCGCGTCACTGTCACGGGCTCATGCAGCCTGACGGAAATCTACGGCGAACTCGTCGTACTGTTCCACGCACCTCCCGGACTAGCTCCCCTCTCCGTCGCCGATCGGGCACGCAGCATGATCGAGGGGCTGGAAGACGCCGACACTCATCTCGCGGTCGTTGATGGTGAAGGTGGCATAGCGGCAAGTTCGCCCGGCTTTGCCAGCCTGTCGCTCACACCTCAGACAGCGCGGATGTTGGTGACAATGTCCGGAGCCGAGGCGAGCCGTCTCGTTAAGCGGCCGGTCCCCACCGCGAAAGGCTATCTGCCTGCAGCGATGGCGAAGGTTTCCAGCGATCCGGCTCTTCATCTGCTTTTCGTGGTCGAAGCAGCAGCTCCTGGCATGGATCAGGCTCCCGCTGGTGATGACGCAGAACTGGTCGCTGGGGCGCCTGTTGAGGCCGATGACCCACAGGCTCCCGATGATCACCCGTTCGAGGATGTCATCGATGCGGTGGCAGACCTTGAAGAGCCGCTTGAGTCAACCGAAGCGGTAGAATTCGATCTGCCACAGATGGAGGCAAATGAGGCTGAAGCACCCTTCCAGACAGAAGTGCCTCTCGACCCTGCCCCTGAGCCGGACCCTGCATCAGCATCGACAACCCGACCCGCGGCAGAACCTGATGATGGGGTCGGATCGGCGACGGATGAGCCAGTGCGTGAAGTGCCTGCGTTGGAAACCGCTGATGAAGGTTTCGTCTTCCGGCGAGACGCCCGCGCAACGCGTTTCGTGTGGAAGATCGATGCCGACGGCCGGTTCTGCGAAATCTCCGAGGAATTTGCCAAGACGGTAGGGCCGAATGCTGCCGACATAAATGGCATGGTGTTCAGCGATGTCGCGAGCCGCTTCCATCTGGATCCGGAAGGGAAGATTGCAGAACTCCTCAGCAGGCGCGACACCTGGTCTGGCAAAACGATCTGGTGGCCGGTCGAAGGCACCTCCCTCGCCGTTCCGATCGACCTGGCTGCACTGCCGACCTATACC
>JAEWOP010000158.1 GCA_023399635.1 Pseudomonadota bacterium | reverse complement strand
CCGCAGGGCAGCACGATATCGAAGAACGGCGAGCCTTCGCCCAGCATGACGAAGCGATCATGGCCGCTCTTCATCGCTTGCAAGGCTTCGGCGGCGATAGCCGCTTCCGTGCATCCGCCAGAAACATATCCGCAGTACCTGCCATCCTCCGCGACCGCCATATGCGCGCCAAGCGGTCGGGACGAGCCTCCGCGTATTTCCACCAAGGTGCACAGCGCCACCTCAAGCCCTGCCTTCATGGTCTCGATGGCAAAGTTCAGGACGTCGTAGGCCCTGTCAGTGGAAAAAGCTTGCTGAGGTGTTGCCAAGATTGAGGCATCGGCACTGCGACGCAACCAATGTGCGGGATTATCGTTATGTCTGATGCTATCGGCCGATCGTGTCATAAGTGCCTCCTGCATTGTGACATCAGAATGAGCGACAGAAGGTTAAGTTCCTCAGGAACTCTGGAGTTGTCGGGAGCTCATCAGCGCCAATCGTTGATTTCGGCATGACATCCGCCTCATATCTGATTTAAAGAAGCGAATGGCGCACCCATAAACGGAGGCGCCTCCGTTTAACTTAGTGGCTTGCAGTCGTCCGTCAAGCTATTTTTTAATGGAGCGGCCTTTCACGTGCCTAAGGAGCAAACGCCTCCGGTTGAACCGGCCCCTTTGCGTGCAGACGCCCGGCGAAATCGGGAAAAGCTGATTGAAGTCGCGGCGCTGGCATTTTCAGAGCAGGGCGCGGCGGCTTCGCTGGAAGATATTGCCAGGCGTGCAGGCGTTGGCATAGGGACACTGTACCGGCACTTCCCGACGCGCGAACATCTGGTGGAGAGCGTCTATCGGCGCGAGCTGGAAATTCTTGCGACGGCCGCGCGCGACCTGATCCGGGAAGAAGAGCCCGCGAAAGCCGTTGAAGAATGGATGAACCGGTTTGTTAGCTATATGGCGGCAAAAAGGGGCATGGCCAACAGTCTGAAACTCCTGTTCACCTCCAACTCCGCCCTTTTTGCGGAGGGCTCGAAGCTGTTGCAAACGGCGTTCGAGGAGCTACTCGACAATGCCGTCAAGGCTGACGCCGTAAAGGGAGACATCGCCGGTGCGGATGTCCTGAACGCGCTCTTCGGCATCTATTCCATACCGGAAGGGCCGGATTGGCGTGACCGCGCGCACAGGATCGTCCGGCTGGTCATGGATGGGCTGCGGCGTTAGTCTGGTATCCAGATCATACAGGAAGTGTCGCCTCGTGTCTGCAATCTTGGCGGATAGACACCCTCCACGCTGTTCGGGTGCTCGTGGCCGTGACGCATTCACTCTCCGACAACGGCTCCCTCGCGCCGGGGATCGGCGCTGCCGGCCAACCCCTTTGTGGTCATCTCAATGGCATGCAAACCGGAATTCATTTCACCCGGTTTTACCTCGTAACCCAGCGCCTTGAGCGATCCTACCAGATCTTCTGCGCTGGTGCCGGCCTCGACATCGTATGTGCCGAACCGGTTTATGAGATGTGGCTGGGCGACGATCGCCTCAACGGGCATGCCCCAGTCAATGTAGGCGATCAGCGCCTGTGCCACATAGCCGATGATCTGGCTGCCGCCGGGTGAACCAATGGCGAGCAGGGGTCTTCCATCCTTCATCACGATAGTCGGGGCCATCGACGAGCGCGGCCGTTTACCGGGCTCAACGCGGTTGGCGACCGGCAGGCCGCCGTCGTGAGTCTTGAACGAGAAGTCTGTCAACTCGTTATTGAGCAGGAAACCATTCGTCATCAGACGCGAGCCGAAGCCGTTTTCGATTGTCGTCGTCATAGAGACCACATTGCCGTCCTTGTCGGCAATGACAAAATGGCTCGTGGAGGGCAACTCGAGCGCGGCATCCCGGCCCAAAAGGAGCGCGTGGTCCCATTCAGGTTCGCCGGCCTTGACGGCATCCTTGGCCAACGCCTTGTCGCCATCGAGCAGCTTTGCCCTTTCGCTTAGGTAGCTCTTGTCCAGCAGGCCCTTGATCGGCAGGGGAACGAAATCGGCGTCAGCGACATAACGCTCGCGGTCGGCAAAGGCGAGGCGTTGCGCATCGCCGATAATGCGCCAGCTTTCGACATTCTTCGGCCCCAGGCTCTTCAGGTCGAAATTCTCCGACAGGCCGAGTATTTGACCGATGGCGACGGCACCCGAAGACGGCGGTCCCATCCCGCACACATCAAGAGCGCGATAATTGAAGCAGACCGGTGCGCGCTCGATCACACGATAGTTGGACAGGTCGGTCAGCGACAAGACGCCCGGATTGTCGGCGGCTTCGCGCACGGTCTTGACGATCGCCTCGGCGATTGTCCCCTTGTAAAAAGCGTCGGCGCCGCCTTTGGCAAGCACGGCAAGCGTTTCGGCATAGGCCGGGTTCTTCAACACGGCACCGGTTTGCAGGGCGGCCCCTGAGGCGTCGAAGAAATATGACCGGGCTTCTGCATATTTCTTCAGCCGGTCGCCCTCCGAAGCGATGAGGGAGGCAAGACGCGGTGATACTTTGAACCCCTCGGTCGCCAGCTTTTCGGCGGGCTTCAGAAGGCTCGCCCATTCCGCTTCTCCATACCGTTTATGGGCTTCCTCCAGAAGTCGCACCGTTCCCGGCGTGCCAACGGAACGGCCGCCAATGACTGCGTCCAGGAATTTAAGCGGCTGACCTTTATCATCCAGGAAGAGCTTAGGCGTAGCTTCCCGTGGCGCCGTCTCGCGGCCGTCCAACGTCGTCAACTTGCCGCTTTTTGCATGGTAATAAACCAGGAAGGCACCGCCGCCGAGACCGGAACTCTGCGGTTCGACAAGGCCCAGCACGGTCTGCACCGCCACCATCGCATCTATGGCGTTTCCGCCCGCTGCGATCACCTCGCGTCCCGCCTCAGCCGCGAGCGGATTGGCCGCGGCGACCATGAAGCTCTTTGACTCGACACGTCTGGCAGTTGCAGCTCCCGTCGCTTTTTCGGGCGCGACAGTGTCAGAGGCCTGCTGAGCGGAGGCAATTGCGGTGGAGAGCACCAAAGCGAGGACAGTCCCACCGAGAAATCTCGTTTTCATTCGCCTTGTCCTCCAGCGCGGCGCACCGCGTTAACATGAGAAGAGCATCCAGCTGAGCCGGCAGGCCAGTGAATCCCATAATGGCCGAGGCAGGGATGGTTGCCCGAACTTTCTCTTCGCTCTCGGAAAGAGTCGGTCTCTGCCCGTGACGCCATTCACTGACGGACGGTGGCGTCGCTCTATTCCTGCACTATGATGACTGTTTCGGCCTGTGTCCATCATGCCGGAAGGTGACACATGCGTTGAGGGCGCGTCATGGAGCCTTCGCCGCCAGCATTATCGCGGTGGTGATTTGCCTGAGTGTCAGTTGTCTTGCGTGATCGGTCCGCTGCCGGACAATCTCATTCTGGTCTCGGCCCCAGGTCAATCCTCAAGAAGAATGGCGTCGCTCAGGAGCTCCCGCTTAAGCAGTGCCTCCAACCAGTCTATGAAGACCTGCAAACGATGGGAGAGGTGCTGCCTGTGTGGATAGAGCAGCGCCATGGGCAGGGATTGGGCCCTGTAATCCGGCATCACCTCGATCAGGGCGCCGTTTTGCAAGTGATCTCGGACGTCGTAGGCAGGTATCTGAATAAGACCCATTCCCGCCAGACAACATGCAATATAGGCCTCTGCACTGTTGACCGTCACGCGGGCACGCATAGACATCGAGCGAACGGTGTCGTTTTCCAGCCATTCCCAGCTTTCAATTCTCCCCGTGGAAGGAGATGCGTAGTTAATTGCCCAATGTTGCGACAGATCGTCCGGGGCGAAAGGTGTGCCATGCGCGGCAAAATAGGCTGGGCTGCCGACGTTGATGAGTGGCAGCCTGCCTATCTGTCGCGCGATCAAACCGGAGTCGGTCAATGCACCGACCCGCAAAACGCAATCCACACTCTCTTCAATGAGATTGACTGCGCGGTCGGTAACCCCCAGCTCGATATCGATCATAGGGAATCGATGAAGGAAATCCGGCAAGGCGGGCGCGATTATCAACCGGCCGATCCGGCCCGGAACGTCGATCCTCAGCCTGCCCGATGGCCGTGAGATGGTTTGTCGGAAGATGTTCTCGGTGTCCTCGACATCCGAGACAATGCGCTGGCACCTCTCGTAAAAAGCCAACCCATCCTGCGTCGCTGAAACCTTGCGGGTGGTCCGGTGAAGCAGGCGGGCGCCGACCCGCGCCTCCAGTTCCAGAACGGCAGCCGAAACCGTAGACCGTGGCAGGCCGAGTGTGTCTGCTGCACGTGTAAAGCTTGAGCACTCCACAACGCGGGTGAACACACGAAAGAGGTCGATGCGATCCACAAGAGCCTCAGATTGTGCGGGGTTTCAAACAAGTGAAACCAGAATGGATGACTTTATCACGAAAATCCAGACGATACTCTGGCTGGCGACGGCGGGCGCAGATGCGGCTGCCCATCTGCAAAAGGAGGCCATCCATGACCGATCACAGCATCAAGGGTAAAACCGTCATCATCGCCGGGGGCGCCAAGAATTTGGGCGGGCTGATAGCACGCGATCTCGCCTCACACGGCGCAAAAGCAATCGCGATCCACTATAACAGCGCTGCCACCAAAGGGGAGGCGGATGCAACAGTGGCCGCAGTCAAGGCGGCCGGTGCCGAGGCAGTGGCATTGCAAGCCGACCTGACAACGGCGGGCGCCGTCGAAAAGCTGTTCGGCGAGGCTGTCGCTGCCATCGGCCGCCCTGACATTGCAATCAACACGGTGGGTAAGGTCCTTAAGAAGCCAATCCTGGAGATATCTGAAGCCGAATATGATGAAATGAGTGCCGTCAACGCGAAAACCGCATTCTTCTTCATCAAGGAAGCCGGCAGGCACCTTAATGACAACGGCAAGCTGGTAACGCTGGTGACCTCATTGCTCGGCGCGTTCACACCTTTCTATGCGAGCTACGCCGGCACCAAGGCGCCGGTCGAGCATTTCACCCGCGCAGCCTCGAAGGAGTTCGGTGAGCGCGGCATCTCGGTCACGGCGATCGGGCCCGGCCCGATGGACACCCCGTTTTTCTATCCCGCCGAGGGAGCGGATGCCGTCGCCTACCACAAGACCGCGGCGGCGCTCTCCGGTTTCTCCAAGACGGGACTTACCGACATCGAGGACATCGTCCCCTACATCCGTTTTATGGTCTCGGATGGTTGGTGGATGACGGGCCAAACCATTCTCGTCAACGGCGGTTATACGACCAAGTAACGACTGGGGGAACGGGCTTCAGCGCCCGTTCTCGCCTGCGAGGCATGAAAGGTTGGCATCATGCATATGATGTTGGTGATTCTGGGCGGCATTGCCCTGTTCGGTGTATTCTGCCTGTTCGGTTGGCTGTGGGGCGAGGATTCGGCAAGTGTGGCTGTCGCCGCGAAAGCTTTCATTCCCCTCTGGCTTGCGATGGCGCTGGTTAATATGTGGGTGGGCGTGACCAAAGCGGGTTACACGGTGATGCAGGAACTGCCCATCTTCGTGATTGTTGTCACAATACCGGCTGCAATAGCTGCGATCGCTGTATGGCAAATCGCAAGGGCCTGATACGTAGCGGCACGTGGCTGCCGGTTCGGCGCACGATTCCTTATCTTGCGTATGGTTGGCGCGGGCGACAACAACGCCATTCCATTCGGTCGGCGGAACCTGATCGATAGCTGCAAGCGGCGTCCAGGCAGCAGCCTAAAGGTGAGGATCGGGAGAAACTGATACTGGATTGGGGCCGTTTGACCGTTGACTACGCAACGTGCGCAGAAACCAGCGTGCGCGTTCAACGGTCACCTGTGCGGGGTTCACGGTAAGATTTGCTTTCTCTCGAAAGCCGAAAGTCTTGTATATTCATCCGCCAGGAAGTCCAGAAGCGCGCGTACGGATGGCAGCAGCCCGCGCCGTGAAGGGAAGGCGGCATGGATCATGCCGCTTCGTAGCGCCCACAGGCGCGGCGCGATGATAAATCTGCCGAGAGTGCCGAAGCAAGATTCAACAGCAACTTCCAATGACTGCAAAGATAAATGATGCGATAATTCTTCTTGGGCGCCTTTCGATCAGCGCGCTCTTTCTGCAGGCCGGTGTCGGCAAGCTCTTCGAAATTTTCGGCTTTGCGGGTTCTTTGGCCGCAAAGGGCGTGCCTTTTTCCGGCCTCGTCGTATATCTTGTGATTTTGGTAGAAATCCTCGGTGCCGCTGCCTTGATATTCGGGGTAAGGGCCCGGGAAACAGGTGCGATACTGCTGGCTTTTACCTATGTCGCCACCTTGCTCAGCCATGCGTTCTCGTCTTTCCCGGAAGAGGCGCGCTCTGCCCAGCAGGGGCAATTCTTCAAGAATCTGGCTATCGTTGGGCCCTGTTTTTGTATTTCGTGACGGGGCCCGGCAGGTATCGTCCGCGGTTCGGGGCGAAGTAGCCAATCATAATACGGTTTGGCAGCACTCCGGTGCCGCACGGAGGTTTATTTAAAAGGCAGCGCGGTTATCGCTGACGTGACGCGTATCGTTCTTAAGCCGGGCCAAATAGCTTGCAAGCAGTTTCATCTCGCTCCTTCATGCGTGTGTTCATGCAGTGCAGCGAGACGGTCCAGTGACACACCAAAAAGGACTCTGGACTGCAAAAGTCAGGCGGAGGTGATCGGGGGTGGGCCGCTCGGATTGAGATATATGGGGCCTTGATTGAAATACGATCGGCCATGATGACTTTCGGCTGATATCGACGGTCAGACATAGGAAACATGCCGCAACCGTGACAGACACTTTGCTCGCACCCGAAAATTCTATAGGCTAACTTCTATAAATCCTCAGGTGGAGATCGTCGTCCTGGACAAGGTTAACACGCTCGCAGTTCCCGTATCCAGCCTCCTCGACACAGTGGACTGGGCATCAGGGCCACTTGGCCCGAAATCGGAATGGCCTGCCTGTCTGCATGCCGCCATCGGCATCATGCTTCCCTCACATGCGCAGATCGTGATGTTCTGGGGGCCGGAGTTTGTCGCGTTCTACAACGACGCCTACGCGCCAACCATAGGCAACAAGCACCCACACGCATTCGGCAGACCCGCCCGAGAATACTGGAACGAACTCTGGGATGACCTCGAGCCGCTGCTGCAGCGCGTCCTCGCGAAGGGAGAAACGGTCGCCGCAAAAGACAGGCCATTTTATATCGAAAGACACGGTTACCCCGAAACGGTGTACTTCGACATTTCGTATTCTCCGGTCGCGGATCAGGATGGCACCGTGCGTGGTGTGTTCTGCATCGTCAACGAAACGACCGAGCGGGTGAAGGCGGATGCGGCCTTGCGAGAGAGCGAGGAGCGTCTAAGGGCCATCTTCGCGCAGTCAGCCGCTGGCATAGCCCTCGGCGATCTGACCGGAAAACTCCTCAGCGTGAACGATCATTTCTGTCGGATCGTCGGTCGGCCGAGGGACGAGCTGATCGGCATCCGCATGCAGGAGATTACGTTTGCCGACGATCTTCCCGAAAACCAGCGCCTGTTCCAGCACATGGTTCAGACCGGTGAAAGCTTCGAGATAGAAAAGCGCTACGTCCGTGGTGACGGAAGTCTGGTGTGGGTCGCGAACTCGGTCTCCGCAATCCGCGATGACGGGGGAAACATGTCGCAAGCTGTCGCCATTTCGGTCGATATCGGCGAGAGACGACACGCGCAGGAGATCGAGAAACACCTCGCGTCGATGATCGCCTCTTCCAATGACGCGATTATGGGCATCGATCTCGATATGAAGATCACCAGCTGGAACGCAGCTGCGGAAAAGCTCTATGGTTATTCGCAGGATGAAGTCGTCGGCCGGTCGGTGCTGATGTTGGTGCCGGATGGGAGGCAGGAAGAGGAGCCGAGGATCCTCACGGAGGTCAGGGCAGGCCGTTTCGTTGAACCCTACGAGACGCAGCGTCGTCGAAAGGACGGGCGGCTTGTCGAGGTGCTTCTCAGCGTGTCGCCGATCCGCGACGCCAACGGACGTGTTATAGGCGCCTCCAAGACGGCGCATGACATCACCGCCCGCAAGGATGCAGAGCGGCTGAAATCCATTCTCGTCAATGAACTCCATCATCGCGTCAAGAACGTCCTTGCGACTGTGACGGCAATTGCGAGACAAACGCTTGGTCGCGACAAGGCAAACCACGAGGAGGTGGAAGCCTTCACCAGCAGATTGGCGTCGCTGAGCAGAGCGCAGGACCTGCTGGTGCACGCCGATTGGCAGCACGCAGATCTCAAGGCCGTCATGCAGCAGGCCTTGTCACCTTATCCCGTCGACGCCTTTCAGATTGGCGGGCCTAGCGTTCCCTTGCCCCCGAGAGCGGTCGTGTCACTTTCCCTTGCTCTCCACGAACTGGCGACCAACGCGGCAAAATACGGTGCACTGTCCGCGCCTGGCGGCCAGGTATCCATCTCGTGGCAATTCGAGCCTCTTGCAGACAACCGCCTGCGGATTGTGTGGGAGGAGCGAGGGGGGCCGGAGGTTGCTCGGCCCCGGCGCAGGGGTTTCGGTTCGACTCTCATCGAGCGGCTTCTGTCCGCCGAATTGAAGGGCGAGACGAAATTCGTCTACGAGAAGAGCGGTGTGATCTGCGTCATTGAGGCGGAAATGTCGAAGGATGATGATGGCGCGGCGTAATGAGGCCGAAGAGCGCGGAATGGCTTATGA
>JAEWOP010000153.1 GCA_023399635.1 Pseudomonadota bacterium | reverse complement strand
ACGGTCTATGCTGGCATTCATTCGTTTCGCCGACGCCATGTCGGCGTGGTTTGGCAAGGCTTTTGCCTGGTTGATCATCCTGATGACGTTCGGCACCAGCTACGAGGTCTTCGTACGCTATGTCATGGGTCGTCCAACGCCGTGGGCGCTCGATGTCTCCTTCATCATGTATGGAACGCTCTTCATGATGGGCGGGGCCTACACGCTTTCACGCGGAGGGCATGTTCGCGGTGACTTCATCTACCGCCTGTGGCAGCCGCGGACGCAGGCGACCATCGACCTAATCCTGTACATCTTTTTCTTCTTCCCCGGGGTAACTGCTCTCATCTTTGCCGGGTGGAAATATGCCTCCCGCTCCTGGAGCTACGGAGAAGTCAGCGTCAACAGCCCTGCCGGGATCCCGATCTACCAGTTCAAGACGGCGATCGTGGCGGCGGGCATCCTGCTGTTCATCCAGGGCATTGCGCAGGTCTTCAGGTGCATCCGCTGCATCCGGGACGGCAACTGGATCGAGGCGGAAGAAGACGTGGAAGAGACAGAAACCCTTCTCATCAAAGAAAAACAGGCAGAGCTTACGGGAGACCAAGCATGACCGACCCGCAAGTTGCGCTTCTGATGCTCGGTCTCTTCATCTTCGTGGTCTTTCTTGGCTTCCCCATCGCATTCACCCTCATGGCGATGGGTATCGGCTTCGGATATTACGCCTATTTCGAGCCCAACCGCATGTGGCGCTCTTTCAACCGTCTCGATGAGACCGCCGGCTGGTGGGACAGCACGACGTTATGGATTGAAGGCTTCTTCAATAACCGTGTCTTTGACCTGTTCATCAACCAGACCTACACGGTGATGGCAAACGACGTGCTGACGGCGGTGCCGTTGTTCCTGTTCATGGGCTACATCGTCGAACGGGCCAATATCGTCGACCGGCTGTTCAGCACACTCAACATAGCATCCAAAAACATACCCGGCTCTATGGGCGTTGCCGCGCTCGTCACCTGCGCCTTGTTCGCGACGGCTACGGGCATTGTCGGTGCAGTCGTGACGCTGATGGGGCTCCTGGCGCTGCCAGCCATGCTGAAGGCGCGCTACGACCATTCCTTCGCTACCGGCATCATTTGCGCAGGCGGTACGCTGGGCATTCTCATTCCGCCGTCTATCATGCTGATCGTTTACGCGGCTGCTTCCGGCACCTCCATCGTCCGCCTTTACTCAGCAGCGCTGCTGCCTGGGCTCACTCTGGTGGGCCTCTATCTCGTCTATATCATCGGTCGTTCCATTCTTCAGCCGAGCGTGGCGCCGAAGCCGAGTGCTGACGAGGTGCCGGAGGTACCCTTCTTCAAGCTTGCATGGATGATTGCCACGTCCTTCCTGCCGCTGGCCCTCCTGATTCTCGCCGTTCTCGGCTCGATCCTATTTGGCCTTGCGACGCCAACGGAAGCCGCCGCGATCGGTGCATTGGGAGGCATGGTCCTGGCGGTCGTCTACCGCGCCATGAGTTGGGACCGACTGCGCCAGAGCGTCTATCTTACCGTCCGAACGACGGCCATGGTCTGCTGGCTGTTTGTCGGCTCCTACACCTTCTCGTCCGTGTTCTCCTATCTCGGCGGGGAACACGTGATTTCCGAGTTCGTGCAGAGCCTGGACCTGACGCCGTTCCAGTTCCTCTTGCTGGCGCAGTTCATCATCTTCCTGCTGGGATGGCCGCTGGAATGGTCGGAGATCATCATCATCTTCGTGCCGATTTTCCTGCCGCTCCTGGACATGTTCGGCATCGATCCCTTGTTCTTCGGGATCCTGGTGGCGCTCAACCTGCAGACCTCGTTCCTGACGCCACCGATGGCAATGTCAGCCTATTACCTGAAGGGAATAGCGCCGCCGGAGGTGCGGCTGACGCAGATCTTTAAGGGAGTGCTGCCCTTCGTGGTCATGGTCTTCATCAGCATGGCGCTGATGTACATGTTCCCGCAGATCGTTTTCTACCTGCCGGAACTGGTCTACGGCCGCTAGCTTCAGCGTGAGGGCAGTGGTCCTGCTGCCCTCCTCGTTCAATCCGCTACCGCGCCAAGTGGTAGCCTCGAGAGAAAGACGCATCAGATGACGAACCGTGTTCTGGGCCTGCTCGCCTTCCTGCTGCTTTGCGGCTTCCTCGGCGTATTACTCTGGAAGGTGCCGCGTCTGGACCTGCTCGCCATCTGTGGATTGACCATCGCCTTCGCAGGTTACGACCTCTTCTTCTATCACCGCCGCGACGACCACGGCTGAGATTTCAGTTGAAGGCAAGGATGCCAATGAGGCCAACGAACCCGACCACGATCCGCCACCATGCAAACAATGCATAGCCACGGCTAGATACGAAGGCGAGAAGCGAGCGCACGACAAAGAGTGCCGTGACGAAGGCTGCGACAAAGCCGATGACGATCACGGCGCCGTCGTCGAAGCTGATCGCGTTGCGGTTCTTGATAAGATCGAGCGTGAAGGCGCCCAGCATGGTTGGCATGGCGAGGAAGAAGGAGAACTCGGCAGCGGAGCGCTTGTCGGTACCCATCAGCAGCGATCCGACAATGGTTGCGCCGGAGCGTGACGTACCGGGCACCATCGCGAGGCATTGGAACAAGCCAATCTTGAGGGCCAAG
Organism: Pseudomonadota bacterium; assembly: GCA_023399635.1. Lineage (GTDB taxonomy): Bacteria > Pseudomonadota > Alphaproteobacteria > Rhizobiales > Rhizobiaceae > Neorhizobium. The sequence goes on along the minus strand of JAEWOP010000153.1, from coordinate 46,924 downwards.
GACGGCGGATAGTCCATGATGTCGGTGTAACGGGGCTCAAACTTCATCCGATCAACTAGCAGCAGAATGATGCCACCGATGATCAACACCACGCACATCAGTGCCGGGCTTTCGAACAGGATCGTCTTTATGAAGCCGTGAGCCAGCATGCCGATGAGCGCGGCCGGCAGGAAAGCAAGCAATACCGTCAGAACGAAGCGGCGCGCTCTGGCGCTGGTTGGGAGAGAAAAAGCGATGTCGAGAAGGCGACGCATATAAACCAGCAGGATGGCCATGATGGCACCAAGCTGGATGAGCACCGCAAACGTATTGCCGGGAGATTTGAAGCCAAGGAAGTGACCCGCAAGCAGAACATGCGCCGTGGAAGACACGGGTATGAATTCCGTCAAGCCCTCGATAAGCCCCAGAATGAGAGCGCTGACGATAGATTGTTCCGGCATTCTTTACCCTTTTCTTGCAGGTTCCCAGGCTAGGCCTTGGCCAGCGGTAAGCGGCTTGCTTGCCATGCCCCTTACCAAACCCATATAGCTGCGCTATGGCATCCGCCGTCGACGCAGCCGTCGTTTTTCCTATAGCGAATTCGTAAAGCTCACGTATCAATGCCCACGCTCTACCATCACCCGATGTCAGCCAGCTCACGATTCGTCCGCCTTATTCTTTCGGAATATGGCTTTCAGACGGATCTCCTGGAGGAACAGCCATGGGAAAAGCGGCGCGAGTTTTTCGCCCTCAACCCGGCAGCCACGCTGCCGGTTTACGTGGACGACAACATGCGCGCACTCTGCGGCCCCAACGTGCTGATGGAGTTTCTGGACGAGACTCATGGAGTCTTGAAACGCGACCGGCGGCTTCTGGCTGAAGACCCGTTTCAGCGCGCCGAAATCCGCAGGCTGACGGAGTGGTTTCTTTTCAAGATGGAAAATGACGTGACGCGCCCTCTGGTGCGCGAACGCGTCTACAAACTGCAGATGACGGCAGCACAAGGTGGCGGCGCGCCCGACTCCAAGGTCCTGCGCACCTCAAGGGCAAACATTCGCCAGCACATGAAGTATCTCTCCTGGCTGGCCGGATCTCGTCCGTGGCTGGCTGGAGACCGCCTCAGCTACGCGGATCTTGCCGCAGCTTCCTCCGTCTCCGTCCTTGACTATCTCGGGGAAATCGAGTGGGCTGAAACGCCGATCGCCAAGGACTGGTATCAGCGACTGAAGTCGCGTCCCTCTTTCCGGCCGTTGCTGGCTGAACGGATCCGGGGCCTCACCCCGGTGTCTCACTATGCGGATCTCGACTTTTAAAGAAACGACTAGCCGTGTCGAGCCGGACCGACGCCGGCAAGAGAAGCTGACTGCCTTCATCAAGGCGGAAGCGGGCGCGCAGGGCTTCGACCTTTGCCGTATTACCCATGCCGGCAGCATTCCGCATGCGCCTGAGCGGCTGGAGCTTTTTCTGGCTGACGGCCACCATGGAACGATGGGCTGGATCTCTGAGACGCGCGAGCGCCGCAGCGATCCGAGGGTATTATGGCCCGAAGTGCGGTCCGTCGTCATGTTCGGGCTGAACTACGGTCCAGAAGAGGACCCCCGTGCGCTTCAGGCACAGCCTGACCGCGGCGCAATTTCCGTTTACGCCCGCAATCGCGATTATCACGACGTCATTAAGGGACGTCTCAAGGAGATTGCCACGCGCTTTGCGGCGCGCGCCGGCGAGGACGTCAAAGTCTTCGTCGATACGGCACCGGTAATGGAGAAGCCGCTTGCGGAGGCTGCCGGCCTTGGGTGGCAGGGTAAGCACACAAATCTCGTCAGCCGCAGCCATGGGTCCTGGTTGTTTCTAGGCAGTTTATTCACCACGGCGGAGCTTGTTCTGGACGAGCCGGAGACCGACCATTGCGGCTCCTGTCGCGCCTGTCTCGATGCCTGTCCAACCAATGCCTTCCCATCTCCCTACCGGCTGGATGCACGCCGCTGCATTTCCTATCTCACAATCGAGCACAAGGGAGCGATCGCAGCTGAGCTGAGGCCCTTGATCGGCAATCGCATCTATGGCTGCGACGACTGTCTGGCCGCCTGCCCCTGGAATAAGTTCGCGGCGGCTGCATCCGAGATGAAGCTGAAGGCCCGCCCTGACTTGAAGGAGCCTTCGCTCGCTTTCCTCCTGACCTTGGATGACGCCAACTTTCGCAGCTTTTTCAGCGGCTCCCCCGTAAAACGCATCGGACGCGACCGCTTTGTCCGGAACGCCTTGATCGCTGCGGGCAACTCGGCGGATGCGGCTCTGATCGAAACCTGCCTAAAGCTCGCCGGAGACGCCTCTCCTGCCGTGCGAGGCATGGCAGTCTGGGCCTTGAAGCGCCTCATGCTGGACCACGACTTCGAGCGGTTTGCGGCCACGCGCCCACATGAAGATGATCCTGATGTGCTGGACGAATGGCGTCTGGCGGGAGTTTCCTGATGAACATGATGATCTTCGGCTGCGGATATTCCGGCATGGCCATTGCTCGTGCGGCGATGGAGGGCGGTGCTCAGGTTGCCGGGACCACCCGCGCCCGGGACAAGTCCGCAGAACTTGGCAGTGAGGGGATCAACGGGTTTGTTTTCGACGGCGTGCAACTGTCTGAAGAACTGCGCGATACGCTTTCGCGCGTAACACATCTCGTGCAATCCATCCCGCCGGGACCCGCGGGCGACCCGCTTCTTAAGCTGATAAACGGCAACATCCGTAGCGTTTGCCCAAACCTCGGCGCGATCAGCTATCTCTCCACCGTCGGGGTCTACGGAGACCAAGGCGGCGAATGGGTGGACGAAGAGGGCGAATGCCATCCCTCCCCTGGACGGTCACAGGAGCGGATAGAGGCGGAGCAAGCCTGGATTGCCGCGGGAGACAAGGCCAGCATTCCGGTTGCCGTACTTCGCCTGGCGGGGATCTACGGACCTGGGCGCAACGCGTTCGTCAACCTCCAACGGGGCACCGCCAAACGCATCATCAAGAAGGACCAAGTCTTCAACCGGATTCGCGTGGAAGACATTGCAAGGGCCACGCTCTTTCTTGCCCGAGCCTGCCATAGCGGCATCTTCAACATCACGGACAACGAACCCGCTCCGCCGCAGGACGTCATTGTTGAAGCCGCGCGGCTCATGGGGGTGGAGCCTCCGCCGGAACAGCCCTTCGAGACTGCTCAGATGACTTCCATGGCGCGCTCCTTCTACGGTGCCAACAAGAAGGTCTCCAACAGGAAGATCCGTGAACTTGGCTTCGAGTTCCAGTACCCGGAGTACCGGATGTCGCTGCGGCAACTCCTCGATAACAGCCTTTGGCGAGGCTGAAGCTTCGATTTTTGTAGGATGAAATATCCATCCATCCCCCGCCAAGCGGACTAAACTTGCCCGTTACTGCCACAAAGATGCCGGAATTCGGCGTCGAGAACGGCTTTTGGCGCCTTTGCAAGAAAATTATTTTTCGACTTTTCGTGATCTTCTTTATTCGCACCAGTTCTTGGAACATGGTTTCCAGTTAGTGGTTGAAGTCAGGTTGTTTTTCTCAATTCAGCGAGCTAGCCTCTCCTGAACGATAGCTGGATATATATTCACGAATATTACAGTCTGTAACATTCCGTTATAGACTATTGCACTTTTTCGCCAATTTTCGCGCTGCTTAACCCGTTCCGCACCGCACGTGCAGACAACATGAACGGGGACAACCGATTTGAAAACGCTTAGACGCTCCACCTTTGCCGCGGCCGCCATTGCTGCCTTCGCAGTTCTTGGTTCCGCTTCGGCTCAGGCCGCGCCCGGCTGCGGCCATGCCTCCTGGTATGCACTGACTTCCAAGACCGCTTCTGGGGAACTCATGAACCCCGCGAAGCTCACTGCAGCCCACCGGTCGCTTCCCTTCGGCACGAAGGTCAAGGTAACGAACAAGCGCAATGGCAAGAGCGTCGTTGTGCGCATCAACGACCGTGGACCGTTCATCAAGGGTCGCGTGATCGACGTTTCCAAGGCCGCTGCACAAAACATCGGGATGGTGAGCTCCGGCACTGCCCAGGTCTGCTACCAGATCATCAACGCCGAAGTTCGCAAGGCCTCCGGCAAAGGCATGAAGGACGGCTGAATTCTCAGCTATCCTTCGCCAGCACTTGCCCCCGCGCAGGTTCGCAGCTAGGACCCGGCTCAGGCGGGTTTGACCGGAACGGAGTGCACCATGCGATTGGGCGGAAGGCTTGGCGGAGCTATCGATGTTCTCAAGGACATCGAAGACAGGCGGCGTCCGGTTGCCGATGCCCTGAAGGACTGGGGCCTTGCCCACAGGTTTGCCGGCTCCGGTGATCGCGCGGCGATTGGCAACATCGTCTACGATGCTTTGCGAATGCGCCTTTCCCACGCCTGGCTGATGGGCGACGACACACCCGCCGCGCTGGCCTATGCCGTCCTCATCCGGCAGTGGGGATTTTCCCCGGAATCGCTAGCCGCCGAATTCGCGGACGACCGCTTTGCTCCGCCACCGGTTTCTGAAGCGCAGCTGTCAGCGCTTTCGAGCCGCACCCTGGATGATGCGCCACTTCATGTTCAAGGCGACATTCCCGACTGGATCCAGCCGGCCTTCGAGCGGGCATTCGGCGAAGCTTGGCTGGCCGAGGCACGGGCGTTTACACAACGCCCGACACTCGATCTGCGGGCCAACACGTTGAAGGCCACCCGTGACAAGGTTGTGAAAGCGCTGGAGAGATCTGGCGCATTACCGGCAATGATCGCTCCAAACGGCATCCGGATCCCTGCAGGTGAAGGAGCTTCGCGGCTTCCGAATGTCACCGCAGAACTTTCGTTCCAGAAAGGCTGGTTCGAGGTCCAGGACGAGGGATCACAGATCGTCGCTGAACTTGCCCATCCCGGTGAACACGATCAGGTTCTGGACTTCTGCGCTGGCGGCGGTGGAAAGACACTCGCCATGGCCGCAGCCATGAACAACAAGGGCCAAGTGCACGCCTATGATGCCGATCGCAAACGGTTGGCGCCTATCATTGAACGCCTGCGCCGCGCCGGCACCCGAAATGTTCAAGTTCATGACGATGTGCGACAACTCGCGGCACTGAAGGAAAAGCTGGATGTCGTTCTGGTTGATGCGCCCTGCACCGGTACCGGGACCTGGCGCCGACGGCCCGACACGAAATGGCGCCTGACTCAGAAGAACCTTGAGGAGCGCGTGGCCCAGCAGCAGGATGCCTTGGCCGAAGCCTCCAATTACGTGAGGCCGGGCGGCAGTCTCGTCTATATAACCTGCTCGGTGCTGCCGGATGAGAACGAACAGCAGATCGAACGCTTCTGCAAAGTGCATCCGCAGTTTTCACCAGAGCCCCTGATGGAAGCCTGGAACACGCAGTTTGGCGCTAGCTCGCCTCGCCCCCATTTTCGGGAGGATCGCAGCGTTACCCTGACACCGGCCAGCACAGGAACCGACGGTTTCTTCTTTTGCCTGATGCGCAGAAACGGCTGAGCTGATTGACAGACGTCAAGGCGGACGACTTCCTTTCAAACCATTCCAAACTAGAATGTTTGACACCAGTTTTCATTTGGGTCATGCACGGGTGGTGCAGCCGCGGGATGATGGGCTGTCGAAGGAGGGATGATGATCCGCAAGACACTTTTCGGCGCCACGTTCACGCTTCTCGCCGCGTCGGCAGCCTTTCCCATCAATCCAGTTGCAGCTGCCGAACCAGCTGCCGTTGTTCAACATTATGCGGTTCTGGCGCAGGCAAAGTATGAGGATTCTCTGACGACAGCAAAGGCGCTTCAGTCGGCAATCGAAGCACTTATCACCAAGCCCAGCGAGGAGAGCTTGAAGGCTGCTCGCCAGGCATGGATTGCGGCCCGCGTTCCTTATCAGCAAACCGAGGTTTATCGCTTCGGCAATCCGATCGTCGATGAATGGGAAGGCCGTGTGAACGCCTGGCCGCTCGACGAGGGTCTGATCGACTATGTCGACCCCTCCTACGGCACCGAAAGTGATAGCAACGCCCTCTACGTCGCCAACGTCATCGCCAACCCCAAGCTTGATGTGAACGGCGAGGAAATCGACGCCAGCAATATCACCCCAGACCTGCTACGCAGCCTGCACGAGGCGGGGGAGATCGAAGCCAACGTCGCGACGGGCTACCATGCCATCGAATTCCTCCTTTGGGGTCAGGATCTCAACGGAACTGAGGCTGGCTCCGGCGATCGCTCCCACACGGACTTCGACACCGCTGATTGCACGAACGGCAATTGCGACCGCCGCGCAGCTTACCTTAAAGCTGCCGCCGAACTGTTGATTTCCGATCTGGAAGAGATGGTCGCCGCCTGGGCGCCGGAGGGTGAGGCGACAAAGGCTGTGACCGCCGACCCGCAGGCAGGCATACGTGCTATCCTCACCGGAATGGGGTCCCTCTCCTATGGCAAACTGGCCGGCGAACGTATGAAGCTTGGCCTGCTGCTGCACGACCCGGAAGAAGAGCATGATTGCTTTTCAGACAACACGCACGCCTCGCACCTCAACGATGCAATCGGCATCCAATCGGCCTATACGGGGGAGTACACCCGCGTCGACGGCACGAAGATGACCGGCCCATCGGTCTCCGATCTGGTGGCCGAAAAGGATGCGGCCCTCGACAAGGAAGTGAAGGGCAAGCTGGACGCAACGCTTTCTGCCATGAACGCGATGGCAGATCGCGCCGAGGGCGGCGAGGCCTATGACCAGATGATCGGCGAAGGCAATTCGGAAGGCAATGCCACTGTTCAGGCAGCCATCGACGGGCTCATCGATCAGACCCGCTCCTTCGAGCGCGTCATTGCGTCGCTGGATCTTGGCACAATCGAGCTTGAAGGTTCCGACAGCCTCGATAATCCTGACGCCGTGTTCCAATAAGACCTGAGGGAGCCGCAGACACTGCGGCTCGACGTCCATGAGAGCGCCCAAGCACCCCATCTTTTTCCTGCCGATCCTGTCGGGCGCTCTCCTTCTGACTCCGCTGATGGCGATCGGCGAGAGCCAAAGCTTCCCGACCGAACGTACCGACCTTTCGCCAAAGGACAAGAAGCGGGTCGCGGGTGTCACGCGACCGACGCAGGACTTCTCCAAGGCGGAGAACTTCGAGACCATGCAGGGCGGCGCGGCAACCTCGAAGGCGATCGTCAATGGCGACGCCTTCTCGCATTTCTCCGCCAATATCACCTTTGCGGAAGAGGAGGAGTTCAAGCTCGGTAATGCGCTGTTTCGGAAGCTATGGGTCTCCTCCCCCTCCTCCACCCAGGGGTCCGACGGGCTGGGGCCACTGTTCAACGCGCGCGCCTGCCAGAGCTGCCATCTGAAGGACGGTCGCGGCCATCCGCCGGAGGGCACAGCTGACAATACTTCCATGTTGCTCCGGCTTGCGCGCGATGCGCGTGACGCGAAGGAGCAGGGAATCCTTGCACGCCACGAAGCGCTGAACTTCCCCGATGCCACCTATGGCAAGCAGCTCCAGGAACTGGCCGTCCCGGGGCTTACTTCGGAAGGTTCGATGAAGATCACGTACGCGGAGGTGCCGGTTAGCCTCGGCGATGGCGAGGTCGTGTCGTTGCGCAAGCCGACCTATTCCGTCGAAGGCTTGAACTACGGTCCGCTGGAGCCGGACGTCACGCTATCCCCGCGCATTGCGCCGCCAATGATCGGCATGGGCATGATCCAGGCGATCCACGAGGCAGATATCCTTGCGAAGGCCGATCCTGATGATGGGGATGGCGATGGCATCTCGGGAAAAGCCTCTCTCGTGCGGGACCACCGGACACGGGAACTCAAGCTCGGCCGGTTCGGCTACAAGGCCGAGAACGCCTCCGTCCGCGACCAATCGGCATCCGCCTTCGTGGGAGATATGGGCATTTCCAATCCGGACGCTCCTTTCCACCACGGCGATTGCACGAGTGCCCAGCCAGACTGTTTTGCACGCGCTTCAGGTGTTCAGGAGCGACTTGGCGATACGGAGGCACCCGATCCGGTTCTAGAACTCGTCACCTTCTACTCCGAAAACCTCGCCGTGCCGGCCCGCCGCGATCCGGGCGACGCAAAGGTTCTGAAGGGCAAGGAACTGTTTTACCAGTCGGGCTGCGTCTCCTGCCACACGCCGAAATTCGTCACCCGCCGCGATGCGGAAAACAAAGCTCATGCCTTCCAGCTGATCTGGCCGTATTCCGACTTCCTGCTGCACGACATGGGCGAAGGCCTGGCCGACGGACAGCGAGTGGGCGTGGCCGATGAACGGGAATGGCGCACGCAACCGCTTTGGGGGATCGGGCTGACAGAAACGGTCAATGAGCACACCTTCTTCCTGCATGACGGTCGCGCCCGAAACCTGACGGAAGCGATCCTGTGGCATGGCGGCGAAGCACAGGCCGCTCGCGACGCCTTTGCCACGCTCAACAAGAGCGACCGTACGGCCTTGATCGCCTTTCTGGAGTCGCTCTGATGCTGAAATCGCTCGCGAAGGCCCTGCTGGGCGCGTTTGTGTTCACGTCCTCCGCGCTCGCGCAGGAAGAGCCAGTTAGGCCTACTCTTCCCGATCCGACCGCCATTCGCCAGGTAATCGAGAATGCCGTCGACGACTTCATCCGCCCAGGATATCGCGACTTTCACTTTGCAACAGGCACGCTAACAGAAGCGATGGGCGCACTCTGCGGGAAACCCTCGCCCGCCGCACTAAATGCCGCGAAAGTGGAATTTGCGAATGCCGCACGAGCCTGGGCGCGGGTCGAGATCGTGCGCACCGGCCCCGCCATCGAGCAAAACCGCTTCGAGCGCATCCTGTTTTATCCCGATCGCAAGAGCACCGGCCTGAAGCAGGTGCAGGCCCTGCTCGCCAAGCCAGATGAGAGCGCCACGGACCTAGCTGCGCTTCAGGGCAAGAGCGTCGCCATGCAGGGTTTCGGCGCCCTTGAGTTCGTTCTCGCAGGCACTGGCTCCGAAGCCCTGACAACGGCGGAGGGCAGCTTTCGCTGCCGCTATGGCCAAGCTGTCGCGCAGAACATCACACAGATCGCTTTTGAGCTTGTTTCGCTCTGGGATGCGCCGGACGGTGTACAACAGGACTGGAAGGAGCCCGGTCCGGACAATCCGCTGTTTCGCACGGAGCAGGAGGCGATGACGGCGCTGCTCGGCATCCTCGTGCACGGCGCAGAGATGGTGCGCGACCAGCGGATCGAAACCTTCTACAAGGGCAAGGACAAGCCGGCCTTTCCGAAACAGGCCATCTTCTGGCGCTCCGGCAACATCTGGACGATGATAGAGGGCAACCTCCAGGGCCTCCGGGATCTGATTGACATGTCCGACATGGTCACGCTTCTACCCGAGGACCAAGCGTCCATCGTGGCGTCTGCGGACTTTGTGCTGAAGTCTATGCTTCGCGTCAGCGCAGAGATGAACAGCGATGTTGAAATGGCAGTTGCTGATGAGCAGCAGCGCCAGAAGCTCGATTTCTTGCTCATCAACGGCCGCGACCTGATCACGCGGCTGAACGATCAGTATGGAGGGGCGATCGGCCTGACCTCCGGTTTCTCCTTTTCCGACGGAGACTGAGTATGGCCTGGCGGAGCGGATTGATCGACCGCCGGAGCTTCATGAAAGCCGCCGGCATTACCTTTGCCGTGACCCTTTCGCCTCAATCGCTGATGGCGCTCGACCGAACCGACGCAATCTATGCCTCCGGCTACCGCGCCGTTGATGGTTCGTTTGGTATCGCCACTGTCTCCGAGCAAGGCGAAATCATCGACCGGATCGCCTTGCCGGCGCGTGCCCATGGCATGGCATTCTGCCCCTCGTCGGGCCATGTCGTCGCCTTCGCTCGACGTCCGGGGACATTCGCGATGGCGTTCAAGGCAGACGGTTCCAGTGCCCCTGTCATGATTACGGCCCCGGAAGGCCGGCACTTCTACGGCCATGGCGCATTTTCGCCAGACGGTCGCTTTCTCTATGCCAGCGAAAACGACTTCGACGGCAATCGCGGCATGATCGGCCTCTATCATGCGAAGGACGGGTTTACGCGGATTGGCGAGTTCGAGGCTAGGGGCATCGGCACGCACGACATGACCGTTTCCGATGACGGGACAATGCTGGCAATCGCCAATGGCGGGATCGAGACCCATCCGGACTATGGCCGCACCAAGCTCAATCTCGATCGCATGGAGCCGTCGCTGGTGCTCCTCGATGCCCGCAACGGACACGTGATCCAGAAACACAACCTGCCATCCATGTTCCGGCAGCTTTCCACCCGGCACCTCGCAGTCGGCAACAATGGCGAGGTTTGGTTTGCCGGCCAGTGGGAAGGGGCGCGCAACGTGTCCCCGCCGCTGGTCGGCTACTTGAGGCGCGGTGAGGACATTGCGCTCGTAGCCTTGCCGGAGCGGGTGACGGAAGGACTTGCCAACTACGTGGGCGCCATTGCTGTCAATCGCCGCGAGGGCATTGTCGGCCTCACCTCTCCCAAAGGCGGACTGGCGGTCACGCTGGACGCGAAGAGCGGAGCCGTGTTGCACGAAGAGCGTATCGCAGAGGCCGCCGGAGTGGCCCCGGCCGCTCGAGGCATTGCTGTCTCCTCGTATCGCGGGCGCTTCAACGAAACGCTGAGCGACGTCGCCTGGGACCAGCATATCCTTCGGCTGGGATAAGCTCTGGCCGGAACGGGGCTTTGCCCTATCTCTCTGCCCATGAAAAAAGCTCTGACCTACATTCTTTTCATTGGGATCGTTGTCGGCGTCGGCGCTCTTAGCGGCGTCAGCAATATGCCAGGCGAATGGTATCAGTCGCTGGAAAAGCCATTCTTCCAGCCGCCCGCATGGGTTTTCGGCCCAGTTTGGACGACGCTTTACGTGCTGATTGCCATTGCAGGCGCGCGCACATGGCTTCAGGCTCCCAGCGCCGGCCGTATGCAGGTCTGGTTCATGCAGATGATCCTGAACTTCCTGTGGTCTCCCGCCTTCTTCGGCTACCAGAGCCCGATCCTCGGCCTTGTGGTGATCATCCCGATGCTGGTGGCAATCCTCGCCTTCATCGGACTGAGCTGGAACCGGGATCGCATCAGCGCCTGGCTCTTCCTGCCCTATGCAGGATGGGTGACGTTCGCTACCGCGCTCAATGCGGCAATTGCGCTCCTCAATTGACCATCTCGGCTGCGGCTTGCCGATCACGCTCCAGCATGCCAGTTTCGCACCCGCGAAAGATGGGGCTTGAAAGTGGGCGAAGACAACAGCGATTTTCGAGAGCGTATCCGGCAAAGCTTTGGCCGACAGGGCGCTATGGCGTTGATCGGGGCGGAGCTGACGCGCATCGAACCCGCCATGGTCGAGATCGAGCTGCCCTTCGATCACAAGCTTACCCAGCAGCACGGACTCTTGCATGCCGGCATCATCTCAGCGGCATTGGAGAGCGCCTGCACCTATGCGGCTTATGCGAAGGTTGAACCGGACGTCTCGCTTCTGACCATCGAGTTCAAGGTCAACCTCATGTCGCCCGGACGCGGGGAACGCTTCCTCTTCCGCGGCGAGATCACCAAGCCGGGCTCCACCATCATCGTCGCCGACGCGCGGGCATACGCCATCTCCGACGGCCCTGCCAAGCTCATCGCCTCCATGACCGCCACGATGATGGTCCTCCGCGGTCGGGAGGATATCGTCGGATGACATTCGAGCTAAAGCAGGTGGGAAGTAAGTCTATCCTCTTCGTCATGGCGGTCGATGCCGAATATGGCCCTCACCTGCGCCAACGGATCACTCCGCTGATGACCGGCGTCGGGCCGGTGGAAGCGGCGATCGTCCTTACCCATTCGCTGACGAAGCTGGATCTCTCCACTTCGCTGCCGGACCTCGTCGTCTCGCTCGGCTCGGCGGGCTCCCGCACACTGGAGCAGACCGAGGTCTATCAGGTATCTTCCGTCGCCTACCGTGACATGGACGCCTCGCCGCTCGGCTTCGAGAAAGGCCGCACGCCGTTCCTCGATCATCCGGCGGTCATCGACCTGCCTTTCCGGATCCCCGGGATGCCGACAGCCTCTCTCTCGACGGGCGGCAACATCGTTTCCGGTTCCGCGTATGATCTGATCGAGGCGGACATGGTGGATATGGAAACCTTCGCCGTCTTCCGCAGCTGCCAATTATTCCGCCTGCCACTGATCGGCTTACGCGGGATATCAGACGGCAAGGAAGAATTGAAGCATGTCGGGAGCTGGACCGAATACCTGCATGTCATTGACGAGAAGCTCACAAGTTGCGTCGACCGGCTTGTTGCCGGGCTGGAAAGCGGCGAATTGGTTCTTTGACTCAGTTGCACAAAGCACGCGTTTTCACTAAAGCCTCGACATGACCCAGATAGCCCATCCCGACAGCATCCTCATCATCGATTTCGGCAGCCAGGTGACGCAGCTGATCGCGCGCCGCATCCGCGAGGCCGGTGTCTACTGCGAGATCCACCCGTTCCAGAACGCAGCCGCAGCCTTCGAGAAGATGCAGCCGAAGGGCGTGATCTTTTCCGGTGGTCCGGCATCGGTGACGGCAGAAGGCAGCCCGCGGGCGCCGCAGGCGGTCTTCGACTCCGGCGTGCCGATCCTCGGCATCTGCTATGGGCAACAGACCCTGTGCACCCAGCTCGGCGGCGTGGTTGAGGGTGGTCATGCAGCGGAATTCGGTCGTGCTGACCTGGAAGTGAAAGCAGCAAGCCCGCTGTTCGACGGCTTCTGGGACGTCGGCGGACGCTACCCCGTGTGGATGAGCCACGGCGACCGGGTCACCAAATTGCCCGAGGGTTTCGAAGTCATCGCGACGTCGGAGAATGCTCCCTTCGCGATCGCCGCCGATGAAAGCCGCCACTACTACACCACCATGTTCCACCCGGAAGTGGTGCATACGCCGGATGGCGCAAAGCTCCTTTCCAATTTCGTGCACAAGATTGTTGGCCTGAAGTCCGACTGGACGATGGCTGCCTATCGCGCTGAGATGATCCGCAAGATCAAGGAGCAGGTCGGCTCCGAGCGCGTCATCTGCGGCCTCTCCGGCGGCGTCGACTCCTCCGTTGCGGCCGTGCTGATCCACGAGGCAATCGGCGATCAGCTCACCTGCATCTATGTCGACCACGGCCTGATGCGCCAGGGCGAGAGCGAGCAGGTCGTGGGCATGTTCCGCGACAACTACAACATCCCGCTCGTCCATGTGGATGCCTCGGACCTGTTCCTGACGGAGCTCGCCGGCGTCACCGACCCGGAGGTCAAGCGCAAGACGATCGGCCGCCTCTTCGTCGAGGTCTTCGACGCCGAAGCGACGAAGATCGCGGAAGACGGCAAGGGTGCCCCCAAATTCCTGGCGCAGGGCACGCTTTATCCGGACGTGATCGAAAGCGTCTCCTTCTCCGGCGGCCCTTCCGTCACCATCAAGAGCCACCACAATGTCGGCGGTTTGCCCGAGCGCATGAACATGAAGCTCGTGGAACCGCTGCGCGAACTGTTCAAGGACGAGGTGCGCGCGCTTGGCCGCGAGCTTGGCCTGCCGGAAAGCTTCATCGGCCGTCATCCCTTCCCGGGTCCGGGCCTTGCAATCCGCTGCCCCGGCGCCGTTACCCGTGAAAAGCTCGACATCCTGCGCAAGGCGGATGCGATCTATCTCGATGAAATCCGCAAGGCGGGTCTCTACGACACGATCTGGCAGGCCTTTGCCGTGCTGCTACCGGTACAGACGGTCGGGGTCATGGGCGACTATCGCACCTATGACTTCGTCTGTGCGCTGCGCGCCGTGACCTCGGTGGACGGGATGACCGCCGACTTCTACCCCTACGACATGAACTTCCTCGGTCGCACTGCCACGCGCATCATCAACGAAGTGCGCGGCATCAACCGCGTCGTCTATGATGTGACGTCAAAGCCTCCCGGCACGATCGAGTGGGAATAAAGGGCAAGCGGCGGCATCATGCATCTTGTTCAGATCCTGCTGCCGACCACCGACGCCTCCGGCTCACCCTTTGCGCCCGAACTTTTCGCGACTGTTCGTGACGAGCTGACCCGCAAATTCGGCGGGATGACCTTTCACCGCAGCGCTCCGGCCGAAGGCCTTTGGCTGAGCGATACGGGCGTGGAACGGGACGCCATTGTCACGGCTGAGGTCATGGTGGACGAGGTCGACCGCCAATGGTGGGCGGATATGCGGAAGGATCTGGAGGAGCGGTTCGATCAGGACGAGATCATCATCCGGGCGCTCCCAATCCTTCGGCTATGATGTTCACGACAAGAGATCCTACACCCGAATTGCCAGCCTCAAGCCACCCCAGTGCCGGCCGTTGACGGTGATCGGCGCGGAGATGTCCTTCATCAGCACGAACTGGCCGCCGCCCATGTCGCGGCGATAGGTCTGCAGCAGGAATGGCTCTGTATTGCGTCCCGCAGAAAGCCCCACCCGATCGTTGAAGATGCGTCGATTGCGGCAGTTGGCAGTGTTCCAGTCAACATCGCCGGGGCGCTGCGGTTGCGAAAACTTGCGATTGTGGGTGGGAAGATAACCGTTGTTATCCACTGCAGCGCAAAACGCCACGCGCTCGTCGCTTGCCGCCACCTTTTCCTGGATCGACGGCAGCACGAGATCGGTGAATTCGGTGAACCGTGTCATGTACTGGACAGGGTCACTGCCTCTGATCGGCTGGTACTGCCGGTCGAAGAGTGCACCCATATCGATGCGTCCCGCGCGAACGGCAGCTTCGAATGTGGTGGAAACTTCGGCGGCAATCTCCATTGCGGCTCGGATATAGGGTGTGTCAGGCGTTTCCGTTCCAGCACTTGCCGTTGCCTGGATGATGCGTTCCGAGATCGCGACAACCTCGCCCACGCGTGCCGAGGTTTCCTGAAGCTTCTCGTTGGACTTGAGGAGCGTAGTGGCCGCAGTCGCGATCGATCCGGCAAATTCGCTGCATTGGCGATCGACGACTTCGGTGGTGGACGCCAGCGACGACGCGCTGTCGAGGATCTGTGACATGACATCCTCGACCCCTTTGAAGGATCCCTGCACATCCCTTGCGGTGCTCTTCACCCCTTCGGCAGAAACGCGCGCCCCCTCACCTGCCGCGACAAGACGCTCGATCCTTCCGCCAAGCTGTTCGAGCGTCGATTGAATTGAACTGGTCGTTTGAGACGTCTGAAGCGACAAAGCACGAACTTCGGCAGCGACGACGGCAAAGCCTTTGCCCGCGTCACCCGCGCGCGCTGCTTCGATTGCAGCATTAAGGGCAAGGAGGTTGGTCTGGCGAGCAATCGTTCCGATCGCATCGGCCAGGCGTCCGACGTCGGCGAGCGCCACAGAGAAAGATTTGATTTCCGCACCAATCTCTTCCGAGGCGGTGACCATGTGGTCGATCGCGACAACGGAGCCGCTCAACTGCTGCGCCTGTTCTCCCAGAACCTGTCTGGCACTGGCGGCCAGCTTGTCGGTTTCGCTCAGGGATCGGGCGATCTGCCCATTCGCCTCGGCAATCCCTTCGGCGGCCTGCGTCAGGCGGGACAAGAGGCTCGCATGTTCGGAAGACTGTGCGGCCGTATCCTGGATGGTGCCCGCAATATCGACGAGGTGGAGGCCGAGATCGGACGCTTCCAAAGCAAGCTTGCCCACCGACGCTTGCAATATCTGAGGATCCACTGTCAGGCCATCCGACAGTGCGTCATCATCCATGCTCTGAGCAATCGCAGCCACCGCACCACCTCCCTGGTATCCCAAGATGATGCGACAGCAGAGTTAACAATCGGTATAGCTGCTTAAAACGTGGTCACGCGTGACCCGCGATCAGATCTGGTCGAACGCCTTCGGATCGATCCCAAGGGTTTCCAGGTCGTGTTTGGCTGGCCTGCGGTGATTTTCCACCGCACTGGAAGCATGCACCGCGGCACCGAAGACTGCGAGCGCGCGGCCAATGAAGCGGGTGGATGTGCGGATGCGTTGGGCTGACATGGTCTTGCTCCTTTGATGAGGTTAATGTGGGCTCAACAGGCCCACCCCGCAATGAACAAGGCGGCAAGTGAGGCATGACGAAAGAGCATGGCCCGGATGATCCATATCAAGGCTTGCGGAGCTGGCGCAGCGGTTGCTATCGGTTCCCGATCATCTGGAGGATCCACCGTGCCCGTTACTCTCTACGGCATCAAGAACTGCGACACCATGAAGAAGGCCCGCAGCTGGCTCGACGAACGCGGCGTCAGCTATCACTTCCATGACTACAAGAAAGAAGGGATCGACAGCGCGCATCTTGATCTGTGGACCGACGCCGTGGGGTGGGAAACGGTCCTGAACCGGGCTGGAACGACGTTCCGCAAACTCCCGGAAACCGCAAAGATCGATCTTGACCGGGAGAAGGCCGTGACATTGATGCTGGACCAGCCCTCCATGATCAAGCGCCCGGTTCTTGAGTGCGATGGCGAGATCATCGTCGGCTTCAAGCCGGACGTATACGAGCAGCACTTTCGCTGAGGCGCCCATGTCCAGGACGACCCGGGCCACGCAGGCTCTAACGAAAGCTGGAGTGGCTCTTAGCACGGTCAGCTATGACTATGACCCTTCGGCGGACCGTATCGGGCTGCAGGCCGCCGATGCCATTGGCGAGCCACCGCACCGGGTGTTGAAGACCCTGATGGCGGAGGTAGATGGAAAACCCGTCTGCGTGATCGTGCCTCGGACAAGGAGGTCAGCATGAAGAAGCTCGCTGCGGCCTTTGGCGGGAAGTCCGCTCAGATGATGAAGCCTGCGGACGCGGAACGGGTCACCGGCTACCATGTCGGCGGGATCAGCCCCTTTGGTCAGAAGCGGCAGGTGCCGACCGCGCTCGAAGCTGCCGCCCTTTCCGAAAGTCATGTCTACATAAACGGTGGCCAACGCGGCCTGCAGGTGCGGCTTTCGCCTGAGGACGCGAGAAGCGCCTTGAAGGCTATTGCGGCAAATCTTGTCACGGACTGACTACAAGGATGGGTGAGAGAGCATTATCTGTCTCTGACCTTCCGAACACAGGAATAGTGAGACGATGAATATCCACTCCGACATCAAGAGCGCCATCGACCCGATCAAACTGGAGAAGCTTGCAGAGGTGGCGGTCAAAGTTGGCCTGCAGCTTCAGCGCGACCAGGATCTGGTGATCACGGCACCGATTGCGGCGCTGCCACTCGTGCGACTGATCACCAAGCACGCTTATATGGCAGGTGCGGGCCTCGTCACCACTTTCTACGCGGACGAAGAGGCGACGCTTGCCCGGTATGCCCATGCACCCGACGCGAGCTTCGACAAGGCCTCCGGCTGGCTCTACGACGGAATGGCCAAGGCTTACGCAAACGGTGCCGCGCGCCTCGCAATTGCTGGCGACAACCCTTTGCTCCTCGCCAGCCAGGATCCGGCCAAGGTGGCACGCGCCAACAAGGCAAACTCGATGGCCTACAAGCCGGCGCTGGAAAAGATCTCCAACTTTGACATCAACTGGAACATCATCTCCTACCCCAATCCGTCATGGGCAAAGGTCGTCTTTCCCGATCTGCCGGAGGAGGAAGCGATCTTCCAGCTTGCCGAGGCGATCTTTGCTGCCTCGCGCGTCGATCGGGCCGATCCAATCGCCGCCTGGGCCGCGCATAACACAGCGCTTCATAGCCGTTCTGCCTGGCTGAACGGAGAGCGCTTCTCCGCCCTCCACTTTCGCGGACCAGGCACCGACCTCACCGTCGGACTGGCCGACGGCCACGAGTGGCATGGCGGTGCCTCGACGGCCAAGAACGGCGTCACCTGCAACCCGAATATCCCCACTGAGGAAGTCTTCACCACGCCGCACGCGCTGAAGGTGGAAGGCTATGTCTCCTCCACCAAGCCGCTGTCGCATCAAGGCAGTTTGATCGACGAGATCCAGGTGAAGTTCGAAGGCGGACGGATCGTCGAAGCGAAAGCGAGCAAGGGCGAGGCGGTCTTGAACAAGGTTCTCGACACCGACGACGGTGCGCGTCGTCTTGGCGAGGTTGCTCTCGTGCCGCATTCATCTCCGATCTCGAAGAGCGGCATCCTCTTCTACAACACGCTCTTCGACGAGAACGCTTCCTGCCACATCGCACTCGGCCAATGCTACTCCAAGTGCTTCCTCGACGGCGCTTCGCTCAGCCAGGAGCAGATTGCAGCCCAGGGTGGCAACTCCAGCCTCATTCACATCGACTGGATGATCGGCTCCGACAAGATCGATATCGACGGCATCAAGCCAGACGGATCGACTGTTCCGGTCATGCGACAGGGCGAGTGGACCTAAGCTTCTCGCGCTGCTTCGCGTGGATGAACGGGTCTCAGCGGTAGTAGATGATCCTGCCGCCATTGGCGGCAGTTTGCACCCAAAGCACGTTGTGCACAGCAATGTTGCGGCGGGCCAAAGCGTCCTGCAAAGACGGATCGGCCATAACCAACCCTTGAGCCATCCGCATGCGTGCGGGAAAGGCGTAGTTTGACAGACGCAGATCGTCGCCACGTTCGCGGTTCTCGGTAACAGGCACCGCTACGACGCCGTCGTTATAATCGCGCCCGAACAGAAACACGGAAAGCTCGCTCTGCTCCGCTTCGGCAGGCAACGCGGTTGCAGCCATCAGCACCGCAAGCGCGGCGGCAACAGTCGGAAATTTCATCATCACACACTCCTGATCCGCAAGTGGCCGAAGCCGATGCTTCCTAGATAGTGTGGATTCCGTCCACGCAAACAGGGCCTGCCAACGAGCGCGATCAGAAAAGGCTCCCCTGTTTGGGCGGTTCCACCGCTCGTTCCGCGTTGGGTGCCGCCTTGGGTGCCGCCGGCTTGCGACCGGAAGCTTCATTCGTTTTGGCATCCAGCGGGCTCGTTGCGCCTTCTGCGATAGCCTGTACGCGCCCATCGGCAAGCTCAACCGCGAGGACCTGCCCCGCCCGAATGCGTGCCGCCGAAGTTAGCGGTCTGTCGCTCGCGTCACGGATCACTGCATATCCACGCTTCAGGACGTTCTTGTAGGACAGCGACTGCAACACGCGGTCTTGCCCGGAGATGAGCCCCCTGTTCCTAGTCAGGCGGTGTAAAACAGCGGCATCTGCATGGCGCATCAGTGACGAGACACGCTGCTGTTCACGCTGCAACTGCCCCAGCAGGCGCCCGGGAAGAGCCGACAGTGCGGTCGACGCCCGTGAGACGCGGCTGCGCTCTTGGAGCATATGGCGCTCAAGGCATCGCTCCTTGCGCAGGCCCTGCTCTGCCACAAAGCGTCGTCGCTCGGTCAGCCGGTTTGTCAGGAGGTCCAGGCGCAGGCTTGCGGTCGCCTGTTCGAGGTGACGGCGCTTGGAAACCGTTGTGCGCTCAAGGCCACGGCCAAGACCCGCAGCCGCTTCATCAAATCTGCGGCGGGGCAGAGCCAGCAACTGGTCCAACGATGGCAGCGCCCGCACCAGCGCCCGCACCGAATGGCGATGCTGATCCAGCTGCCGGCTGGCGCAGCCACGCAGCCGCGCAGCAAGGCTTGCAACCTGCGCCTCAAGGTCTGCCTTGACCGGCACTGCCATCTCCGCGGCACCGGTTGGTGTTGGTGCACGCATGTCTGCGGCATGGTCGATCAGCGTCCAGTCCGTCTCGTGTCCCACGGCCGAAATCAGGGGGATCGTGTTTTCCGCGGCAGCACGCACCACGATCTCGTCGTTGAAGCTCCACAGATCCTCGAGACTGCCGCCTCCGCGTGCCACGATCAGAAGGTCAGGCCGGGCAGCCGGCCCATCGCCTGTCAAAGCATTGAAGCCGCGGATTGCCGCTGCCACCTCTTCTCCCGACCCTTCTCCTTGCACCTTCACCGGCCAGACGACAACATGGACCGGGAAGCGATCCTTGATGCGATGCAGGATGTCGCGGATGACGGCGCCGGTGGGGGACGTCACGACCCCGATCACGCGCGGCAGGAAGGGGAGTGGCCGCTTGCGCAACTGGTCGAAGAGGCCTTCTTCCGCCAGGCGCCGTTTCCGTTCCTCAAGCAGCGCCATCAGCGCGCCGGCACCGGCCGGCTCCATCGTCTCGATGACGATCTGGTATTTCGAGGAGCCAGGGAAGGTGGTGACCTTGCCCGTGACGATGACCTCCATACCCTCTTCCGGGCGAAACTTGATGCGCGGGAAGGTTCCTTTCCAGACGACGGCATCGATGCGGGAGCGGTCGTCCTTGAGGCAGAAGTAAGCGTGTCCGGAGGAATGCTGGCCGCGATATCCCGAGATCTCTCCTCGAACCCGTACGTGATCGAAGGCCGTCTCGACCGTGCGTTTGATCGAGCCCGAGAGCTCCGAGATGGTAAGTTCGAGAAGATTGGTTTGCGAATCTCGGGCGGCGAAACTGTTCATGCTTCCTTCTACAGGAAGCCGGACCGGATTTCACCCTCCCCCGTACGGCTAGCTGCTCGAGCGGCCGCTTCTGTGATCGTACCACATATCGACCGGAGCTTACCCGTCAGTGAGCACCTTGTAGAAGCGGAACCCACTTTCTGAGCCACCCAGCGGCTGGAGAAAGGATGGCACGAGTCCGCGCGACAGGTCTGCATAGAGCCCGTCGGTTTTCGTTGCTACAAGCATCTCCGTTTGGGGATCCGTCTTGCAGAACGCAAGCACCGTCACCCCTGCCCCGGCCAGGAAGGCGCGCGCTTCGTCGGGTGGCGCAAGACCGATGTGGAGTTCCGTCAGCATCCCCGCCTGGTTGCGGTGGTAAGGTCCAGTCAGCACCCGATGCGGCGTGAACCGGAGGATTTCGGCTCCGCTGTTGGAAGGCGCTGCCACTACGCCGGCGGGCATGGCTGCAAGTTGAGCCATGTCGGCTTCGCTTGAGCACTCGCCCTGCTCCTGCCTGCCGCCTGCCTCCTGCGTCACCGTTTCCATGCCGATCGGCTCATCCAGACCCGTCGCAATCAGCGCACCGCCGAAAGCCCATACCGCCGGCACCGCAGCAAGGACGGTCGCAATGTAAGCGAAGGCAGCATTGGCATTTTCAGGATCCTGCTGCGATGCGCGTCGCAGGTCTGCAATCAGAAGCGCAAGCGGCAGGATGCTGAGCATGTTTGAAAAGGCGAACCCGCGAACCTGAACGAGAGAGATACCCCAATTCACGGCGATCAGCAGGAAGAGCACCAGATGAAGCTCCCGATGGTCTGGGTCGAAGGCTCGAAACAGGCAGACAGCCAAAGCAAAGAAGCCCACGACATAGAAGCCGCCCACTGCATGCGGCTGCCGGAGCAGGATGTGCGTGAAGGACTGCGCCTCGGTCACTGCGCTCAGCCACAGCTGGACCAGCATGGGATCGAGGTTGGCGAGAGGGCTGGCGAGGCAATTAGGCGCTATCAGGTTTGCCGAGGCCAGCAAAATGGCCCCGATTGCGCCGCCGATGCAAAGCCGGGCCTTAAAGGAGGTTCGCAGTGGCGCGTAAGTCGCCACCACGAGCAAAAGGCCGCCCATGGCGGAGAGGGCATAGAAACCAAGCGAGAGGCTGTCGCAGGTCACCACACCGTAGGAATGGGGCGCAACGGTCAGGAAAAAGATCGCAGACACAGTAAGTGCCAGTGACAACCCGAAAGCGCGAATGGACAACCTGATCTCGTCGCCATGCCAGATCCACTGGAGAGCGACGACAAGGCAGGCGACCGCAACGAACGGCACGGTTTCTGCACCGATCGCGATGCCCAAGGCGCAAGCGACACCTGCCACCGCATAGCTTCTTGTGCGGCGAAGAGGGTCGATCAACATGGCTGCCACCCAAGCGGCCAGCACAAGCTGGACATTGTGGTGATCGATCGCTCCTGGATGGAAACGGATACTGGTGAACGCGAAGAGGCAGCCCAGCCCCAACGCAATGTGCATGGCCGAGGGCCCCGCTACACGGCCGGCTGCCAGCCCGAGGGGGTAAAGCAGAAACGGTATAAGAAGCAGCGGCCATGCCGTCAGCGCCACCGCCTCAGCGTGATGCTGCGGCAGAAACACTGAGGCTGTGCGGATCAGGAGCGCAATCGGCAGATCAACAATGCGGGACCAGTGCATCAACGTGCCGCCATCCAGGCCCAGCCGGTATTGCGTGAGGTCATACCAGCTTTGGCCAGCCAGCAAGTCCCTCACCTGAACAAGCCGCATGATGTCGTCGTTGTCGCTGCCGACATAGTCCGTCGCAGCCGGGATGAACATCGCCAGAAGCACCGCCGCAGTTACAAATGCGTAGACACCGGACCAGATGATCAGCGGTGAAGGGCGCGACCGCCGTGCATCCTGAATTTGAGGTTGAAGTTCACCTGTGGCGTAGGTCATCGCGGCCTTCGTCATCGTATTTCGGTGGCTGAAACCTAGCCTTAACCTTCCGAAGAAATAGTAAAGCGTGGGCGCCGCAGATCCGTGCTGGTGCTTAGTAGCGAGTATCCGCCATGGTCACCAAGCCGCTCGAGATTGCGATCCTGCTGCCCTGCTATAACGAGGCCGCCACCATAGACGCGGTCGTACGGGGATTTCGCGAGCTGCTGCCTGAGGCCAGGATCTACGTCTACGACAACAATTCAACAGACGGGACGGCACTCAAGGCGATCCTTGCCGGCGCGCACGTGGTTCGCGAACGTCGACAGGGAAAGGGTCACGTCGTCCGGCGGATGTTTGCCGATATCGATGCCGATATCTACATCATGGCCGACGGCGATGGCACCTACGCACCTGCAGACGCGGAAGAACTTGTCCGCACTCTGCTGACCGAGCGCTCCGACATGGTGGTCGGCACCCGTCGCGGCGTTCTTCTGGACGCTGGCCGCAATGGACACGCCGCAGGCAACCGGGTCTTCAACCTGCTTTACCGAACGATCTTTGGCCGCGATTTCACCGATATTTTCTCCGGCTACCGCGCCTTTTCGCGCCGCTTCGTCAAGAGCTTCCCTGCCGTCTCAGGCGGTTTCGAAATCGAGACGGAGATGTCGGTCCACGCGTCACGGCTGAAACTGCCTGTGAGCGAAATCGAGCTGCATTACGGCCGGCGACCGGAAGGCTCTCATTCGAAGCTGTCGACCTTCGGAGACGGCGCAAAAATACTCTGGATGTTTGCGATGCTGATGAAGGAGACGCGCCCCTTCGCCTTTTTCGGCATGATCAGCGGTGCGGTGATGGCAAGCAGCATCGGCTTCATGTTGCCGGTCCTGGCAGAGTATTTTGAGACGGGGCTCGTCTCGCGCATGCCGACATGGGTCTTGTCCATGGCTCTGATGATGGTGTCGCTCCTCGTCTTCACCGCCGGCCTGATCCTCGACTCGGTTTCCCGGGCCCGAAACGAGCAGCTCCGGCTGCATTACATGAGCATGCCGGCGCTCGGCAGCACGACGGGATATTCCGGCACAGGACTGGAGTCCAAGACACCGCAGGTCGCCGACGCCGCATGAAGAAGCTTGCCTGGTTCGTCTTTTCCGGCGGGACGGGTTTTGCCATCGATGCCGGGCTGACGCACCTTTTCCTTGTTCTGACGCCGGCCGGTCCACTCGCCGCTCGCATCCCCGCGATCATGGCGGCCATGGCAGCAACCTGGTTCCTCAACCGCAGCTTCACCTTCGGCCGCTCCTCGGCGTCTCTAGCCGTCGAAGGGTTCCGCTATTGGGCGGTCGGCGTCACTGCCGCGCTCCTGAACTACGGGATCTACGCTGTCATGATGTCGCGGCTGCCGGTCCAGCCGATGGCGGCAATCGTGTTCGCATCGCTTGCCGCCATGGCCTACAGCTTCTTCGGCTATTCCCGCTTCGTCTTTCGGCGGTAGAAGTCAGACAGTCTCCCAGCCATCATGCTCGCTTGCGCGGTAGATCGCGTCGATGAACTTCTGGTTCTTCAGCGAATTCTCAAGCGTCACCACTTCCACCTTCTCCCCCGCCACGGCGCGCGCAAAAGTCTCCGCTTGTCGTCGGTACTGGCGGCTGTCCTGGAAACGGAAGATCTGCGATTGCGAATGTTTCTGGTTGGTGAGCTCGATCTCTTCGGCGCCCCAGCGGTCGGCGTTGAACGGAGACTTCACTTCAATGAAACCTTCGGTGCCGTGGAAGACCATCACCTGCCGGTTGGCCATTTGCGTCGCGACATAGAAGCTCATCTCGAAGTCGCCGAAATCGGCCTTCACGCTCGAATAGATGTCCGTGCCGAACTCGGCGTCGCGCTCGGTCACCGCCTGCACGCGCAGCGGCTCCCGACCGGTCGCAAAGCGTGTGGTAATCGTCGGATAGACACCGATATCCGGCAGCGCACCGCCACCGAGTTCGGGGATATTGCGCATGTTGCCGGCGTCGCGGTTGAAGTAGGTGAAGGCGCCCTGGACGTGGCGCAATCGGCCGATAGCGCCCTCGGAAAGCAGTTCGCGAACCTTCAGCCAGACCGGCGCATAGGTCACCATGAAGGCTTCCGAGATCAGCACCTTGTTGCGATCACGGGCGGCGATCAGTGTCTCGATCTCTTCGGCCTTCAGGGCAATCGGCTTTTCCGACAGCACGTGCTTGCCGGCATCGGCCGCCTTGACCGACCATTCCACATGCTGGCTCGTCGGCAGCGGAATGTAGACGGCATCGATCAGATCCGAGGCCAACATCTCCTCATAGGAGCCAAAGGCATGTGGCACGGAAAAGCGGTCGGCCATGGCGCGGGCTTTGGTGAGGTCACGGCTTGCGACTGCTGTCACGACGCAATTTTCAGCGTCCTGTATCGCAGGAACGACGAGTTCCCGACCGATCTTTGCTGTCGAAAGAACCCCAAAACGCAACATGGCAAACCTCCCTTTCCTGAAATGTCGCGGCACCATATGGGTGACCCATCGACGATGCAACGGACGAAGCCGGCAGAACGGTACGGCTTCAATCTTCTTTGACAGATGCCGCCATCGCCCTACAATTTGCGCTCACACACCACACCCCCTCACGGAGATCCCATGCAACAGCGAGCCCTCGGCCGGACCGGTCTATCCATCGCGCCGATCGTCTTC
Organism: Pseudomonadota bacterium; assembly: GCA_023399635.1. Taxonomy (GTDB): domain Bacteria; phylum Pseudomonadota; class Alphaproteobacteria; order Rhizobiales; family Rhizobiaceae; genus Neorhizobium. Next base: position 21,937 of record JAEWOP010000153.1, on the reverse strand, counting down.
GGCGGCAATGTCTTCGGCTGGACCGCCGACGAGAAGACATCCTTCGACCTCCTCGACCGGTTCTTCGACGCCGGTTTCAACTGCATCGATACCGCCGACGTCTACTCCGCCTGGGTGGATGGCCATGTCGGCGGCGAAAGCGAAGAGATCATCGGCAAATGGCTGAAACGTGGCCATGTGGCGCGCGACAAAGCGGTGATCGTCACCAAAGTTGGCTTCGACAACCGCGAACAGAAGACAGGCCTTTCTGCACGTTGGATCGCTGAGGCGGTGGAGGCATCGCTCAAGCGTCTCGGCACCGATTACATCGACCTCTATCTTTCCCATAAGCCGGATGACGAGGTGGCGCACGAGGAAACGCTTGGCGCCTTTGCTCGGCTGAAGGAGCAGGGGAAGATCCGCGCCATGGGCTGCTCCAACTTCGACGCCGTACAGTTGCAGGCCTCGCTGGATGTGGCCAGCCAGCACGGAATGCCGCGCTATGATGTCGTTCAGCCCGAGTATAACCTCTACACCCGGGACCGGTTCGAGGGCCCGCTGGCGGAACTCTGCCTCCGCGAAGAGATCGGCGTCATCAGCTACTACGCGCTCGCCGCCGGCTTCCTCACCGGCAAGTACAGATCGAAGGAGGACACGGAAGGTTCTTCACGCGGCTACAGGGTTGGTGACTACCTGAACGACAAGGGCTTCCGCATCCTCGATGCACTTGATGAGATTGCCGTCGAGGCGGATGTAGCGCCAGCGACGATCGCACTCGCCTGGCTGCTCCGAAAGCCGGCTTTGACCGCACCGATTGCAAGTGCAACCAGCCTCTCGCAACTGGAAACGATGATGCGCGCCGCCGAAGTCGAGCTTTCGGATGATCAGATGGCGCTTCTCGACCGGGCGGGAGCCTGATCATGTCCGACGGAAATTCGGTCGTGGTTCGATCGGCAAGACCGGATGACGAAGCCCGTTGGCGCAAGCTCTGGTCAGACTACCTTACCTTCTACGAGCTCACGCTCGATCCGGCGATCACCGACGCGACTTGGCAGAAGGCGCTGAGCGACCAGTCGGCCATCTTCATGCGGGTGGCCGAACTGGACGGGGAAGTTGTGGGCTTCAGCCTGTCGCTGACCCATGAAGGGACGTGGATCGCCAATCTGGACTGCTATCTGGAGGATCTGTTCGTCGATGCAGCGGTGCGCGGGCGGGGCGTCGGTCGCGCTCTCCTGGATGACCTCGTTTCCCTCTGCCGCAAGAACGGCTGGTCCCGCCTGTACTGGCATACTGCTCAGGACAACAAAACCGCCCGGAAGCTCTACGACAGCTACGTGACGAGCGACGGCCACATCCGCTACCGCATCGAATTCTAGCCGAGGAGCATGTCATGAAGACGAGACAGCTTGGACCGCATCTCACCGTTTCCGCCATCGGCCTTGGGTGCATGGGCATGAGCCACGGCTACGGCGGCCAGGAAGAAGCCGATGCCATCCGTACCCTGCACCGCGCGGTGGAACTCGGTGTCAACTTCTTTGATACGGCAGAAGTCTACGGCCCCTTCGCAAACGAGATCCTGGTCGGCAAGGGGCTGAAGCCCTTCCGTGACAAGGTTATCATCGCCACCAAATTCGGTTTCACCATCGGGGATGAGGCGAAGGCCGCCCGCCCCTCCGGCACCGACAGCCGGCCGGAGCATGTGCGCGAGGTCGCGGAAGCTTCGCTGAAGCGGCTCGGCGTTGACGTCATCGATCTCTTCTACCAGCACCGCGTCGACCCGGCCGTGCCGATCGAGGATACCGTTGGCGCCATGGCCGATCTGGTGCGGGAGGGCAAGGTGCGCGCGATCGGCCTTTCGGAAGCGAGCGCTGCAACGTTGCGCCGGGCGCATGCGGTTCATCCGGTCTCGGCGCTGCAGAGCGAATATTCGCTGTGGACGCGTGATCCGGAAGGGGCGATCCTCGACACCTGCCGGGAGCTTGGCATCGGCTTTGTCCCCTTCTCGCCGCTCGGCCGAGGCTTCCTCACCGGCAAGGTGCAGAAGCCGGAGGATTTCAGCGCCGACGATTTCCGCACCACGCTGCCACGTTTCACCGCCGAAAACATGGCCGCCAATGCATCGTTGGTGAAGCTCCTGGAGGAGATGGCCAGGGAGAAGGGCGTTACCGCCGCCCAGCTTGCGCTCGCCTGGGTTCTGCATCGCGGCGATTTCATCGTGCCGATCCCGGGAGCGCGCAAGATCCCGCACCTGGAACAGAACATCGCAGCGACTGAGATTAATCTCACCGACGAAGAAGTCAGGACGCTAGGCGAGCTTCTTTCGCCGGAGAAGTTCTCCGGCAAGCGCTACTCGGACGCGGTTGCTGCCATGACCAACCGTTAAGATGACATGCTTTCAAAGCGCCGCTGGCACAAACGGCGGCGCTGCTTGTTCTGTCTTCAGAAACAGGAGGCAGACAATGGACGACGACAAGAAGATCACCGATGGCCTGAACGACCGCCCGCGCAACGACACGATCGCCCAGACGGGTGGCGGCATTCCGGACGACAGCGGCAAGCTATTGAGCGCTGACGATGCCGAGGTAGAACGGGCGCGCCAGAATCTCTCCGAAGGCAACAACCGGCAACAGTTGAAGGAAGAGGTGCGAGAACAGATCGAGAAGCCGCAGCGGGGCTCCGCTTGAAGCCCGAACCGCTCCTTCGGAACAGTTCCACGATCAGAACGTTAGGTGAACATGTTGCCGCAGGAGTTTGACATGGTCGATCAGCACAATCCGAAAACGGATCCCGATCCTCAATCGAACACGGAGAAGGATCCCGATGACTGGGTCACTGGTGACGAGCCGATGACCGGGGCACAGACATCCTACCTGAAGACACTGTCGGAGCAGGCGCACGAACCGGAGGCGTTTTCCGAAGAGTTGTCGAAAGCCGAGGCTTCAAAGCGTATCGACACGTTGAAGGACAATCTTGAGCTTTAGGTTGTTTCCGACGCTCCCCAGGTTGGAAAGCCGAGATAGAAGCTGGAATGGTCGCCCTCGTGGTTGGCCATTCCCGGCTTTGTCAAAACGCCGCGCGGCTCGGCATAGCTCATGATCCGTCGCACTGGCCGCTCATGCCACTGGATGTTGAACGCCCAGAGCTTCCGGAAGAAGCAGAGCGAGGCATAGGGCAGGTGGTCATGGATCCACCATGCCATCTTCTGCCAGTCCCCCTCCCTATCATGATTGTCGATCAGCCAAGGGATGACGATGCAGGCCGTCGCACCCATGCATCCGTCTGCATCACGCATATCCCAGATATGATCGGCCGCGGAGGCAGCGTTCGTCGAACAGTTGAGCTTGTTACGGTTGCCGAATTCGTTGACAGCCGCCGAACGGTAGCCGGATCGCAAGTGAAGGCGCCCGAACGTTGCTTGCAGCGGCTCCAGCAGTTCCTCGCAGAGCCGCCGGCCCGCCTCGATCGCGAGATCAGGATCGCCGGGCAGGTTCGGGATGTTGTAGGTGGCGGCGATCTCGGAAAACAGGAAGTCGCGGAAGAAGAAGTTCTTCGACAATCTAACGCGCCCGAGATCTTCCAGTCCCTTCATCGAACTTGGCTTGCGCATCTCCGCCTCATGAAAAAGCCTGCCCCCAAAGGGACAGGCTATCTTTCAGTCAGGCTCTGCACCACCCGTTTTCAGGCGCGCAGAGTGCCGCCCGTGGTCTTCTCCACATTGCCGACGATCTTGGCCGTCAGCGCCTCGAAATCTTCGTCGGTGAGTGTCCGCTCGCCCGGCTGGATCAGCACTTCGATGGCGACGGACTTGCGGCCGTCGCCGAGAGAGGCGCCCTCGAAGATATCGAAGACGTTGACGCCGGTGATCAGCTTGCGGTCGGCGCTGGTGGCCGCCTTGATGATGGCTCCGGCTTCGACAGTGCTGTCGACCACGAAGGCGAAGTCGCGCTTGACCACCTGGAAAGGCGAAAGCTCCAGCGGCGGCTTGGTGCGGGTCGCCTTCTTCTTCGGCTCCGGCATGGTGTCAAGATAGACTTCGAAGCCGCACAATGCTCCAGAGACATCAAGCGCTCCAAGTGTCTTGGGATGGAACTCGCCGAAATAGCCGAGCACCACCTTTGGGCCCATCTTGATCGTCCCGGAACGGCCGGGATGGTACCAGGCCGGCGCGCCCTTCTCGACCTGGACATTGCTCATCGGCAGGCCGCAGGCTTCCAGTACGGCGAGCGCATCGGCCTTGGCGTCGAAGACATCGACCGGCTTGCCGCCGCCCTTCGCCGCGTTCGACCAGAGGCGACCGGCGCCGTTGATCGACGCCGTTCCGCGGCGAACACCGCCGGCAACGCGGCGCTGACCTTCCGGCGCATCGCTCTCGTAGGTGCCCGAGACCTCGAAGATCGCAACGTCGCCATAGCCCTTGTCGGCGTTGCGCTGCGCTGCGGTCAGCAGGCCCGGCAGCAGCGAGGGACGCATGTCGGACATGTCCGACGCAATCGGGTTGGCGAGCTTCAACGCCGGTGCGCCGCCACCGAAGAGTTTCGCCTGATCCTCGGAAATGAACGACCAGGTAACGGCCTCCAGCATGCCTCGCGCAGCCAGGGCCCGGCGGGCCGTGCGGCTGCGCACCTGCAGCGTGGTCAGGATGCGACCGTTGACCGAGCCGAGATTGTCGATCGGCTCCGGCAGGATCTGGTCTACGCCATGGATGCGCATGACCTCTTCCACGAGGTCGGCCTTGCCGTCGATGTCCGGGCGCCAGGAGGGCACGGTGACCGACAGGCGGCTGCCTTCGCCCTTCACCCCGAAACCCAGTCGCGCGAGGATTTCTCTGCTTTCCTCCGGCGAGACGTCGAGACCCGTCAGGCGCTTGACCTCCGCAGTCGGGAAGTCGATCACCTTCGGCTCGTATCCTTTGTAACCCACGATCTTGGCCTCGGCCGCCGTGCCGCCGCACAGTTGCAGGACCAGTTCGGTCGTGCGCTCCAGCCCCGGAACCATGTATTCCGGATCGACGCCGCGTTCGAAACGGTAGCGCGCATCGGTAATGATGCCGAGCGAGCGGCCGGTCTTGGCGATGTTGATCGGATCCCAGAGCGCCGATTCGATCAGCACATCCGTGGTGTTCTCGTCGCAGCCCGAATGCTCGCCGCCCATCACGCCGCCGATCGACTCGACGCCGTTCTCGTCGGCAATTACCACATTGTTTGGCGTCAGCGTGTATTCCCGCTGGTCGAGCGCCAGGACCGTCTCGCCCTGGAGCGCGCGACGGACGGTCAGCCCGCCCTTGACCTTGGCTGCATCGAAGACGTGCATCGGCCGACCCTGGTCGAAGGTCACGTAGTTGGTGATATCGACCAGCGCGTTGATCGGGCGAAGCCCGATCGCCTTCAGCCGCTGCTGCATCCAGACCGGGCTCGGGCCGTTTTTCACACTGCGCACAAGGCGCAGGCCGAAGCCCGGACAAAGGCGCTCGTCATCGAGGATGATTTTCAGGTCGACGGAAGTCTCGCCCTCTGTCTTGAAGTCCGGCTTGGCGTGCTGCTTCAGGGTTCCAAGGCCGGAGGCTGCCAGATCGCGGGCAATGCCATAGATCGATGTGCAATCCGGGCGGTTTGGCGTCAGGTTGATCTCGATGACCGGATCATCAAGGCCGGCATAGCTGGCAAACGGCGTTCCCACGGGCGCATCTTCGGCCAAGTCGATGATGCCGTCGTGGTTGTCCGACATGTCGAGCTCCTTTTCAGAGCACATCATGCCATGGCTTTCGATGCCGCGAATATTGCCGACCGCGAGCGTCACGTCGATGCCGGGAACATAGGTTCCAGGCCGTGCCAGGGCGCCAACGAGGCCTGCACGTGCATTCGGTGCGCCACAGACGACCTGCACCGGCTTGCCGTCGCCGGCATCGACCATCAGCACCTTCAGCCGGTCAGCCGAAGGGTGTTTTTCGGCAGAGACGACCTTGGCGATGACGAATGGCTTGTAGGCCGCCTTGTCGTCGACATCCTCGACCTCGAGCCCGATCGCTGTCAGGCGCTCGCAGATTTCTTCCAGCGTTGCATCGGTCTCAAGATGATCCTTGAGCCAGGAGAGTGTGAACTTCATGTGTTTATTCCGGGCTGCTCTGAGCGTGTTTGCGCGCTAATTTTTCCCATCGGTATCCTTTTTCGCCGGCCCCATTACCGATCCATTGATACCGCTGAGGCGTCTCTTGAATAAGAAATTCGATTCCGTCATCGAACTTGGCCACCATCTCGCGGCTGGCTTCTCGGTAGTCGACGAGCTGGCCCTGCCGGTACGAGAAATCTGCTTTTGACTCATGAAGTGCTAGGTAGGCGCCGTAACGCAAACTCTCCTGAACATTCCGTTCAGCAACCACCCATGAGCCGCTCCAGAATCTCCCTCCTCCAGCCTCGGTAACTCCACGGTTTCTCGAGCAGACGAAATGATAGCCGGTAACGACGTCCCCGCTGATGTGCTCTCCCTGCTGTCGGCTTATCTTAGTCTTCCGAGGTGGGCGTTTGGCCAATTCCTCATCGCATAAGCGAACCACATCATCAGCTCCGAGTCTAAGAGCGTTCGCTCGAAGATTGTCGAGTGCATCTATGTTGTAGCCCGCCAACTTGTCCGGCGTGATCGAATGGGATGCTTTGGCCATGATAATCCCCTCTTAAGTACTCAACCCTCCAAACAGCGTCGGCATGTCGAGCGGGCGGAAGCCATAGTGGTTCATCCAGCGAACGTCGGCGTTGAAGAAGTCGCGCAGGTCCGGCATGCCGTATTTCAGCATGGCGATGCGATCCAGCCCCATGCCCCAAGCAAAGCCCTGATAACTGTCCGGGTCAAGCCCGCCGGCGCGCAGAACATTCGGGTGGACCATGCCGCAGCCGAGGATTTCCATCCAGTCGGAGCCTTCGCCGAACTTGACGATCGGGCCGGAGCGGTCGCACTGGATGTCGACCTCGAAGCTCGGCTCAGTGAACGGGAAGAAGGATGGGCGAAAACGCATCGTCACGCTGTCGACTTCGAAGAAGGCCTTGCAGAATTCTTCGAGTATCCAGCGCATGTGGCCGACATGGCTCTTCTTGTCGACGACCAGCCCCTCCACCTGATGGAACATGGGGGAGTGCGTGGCGTCGGAATCCTGCCGGTAGGTCTTGCCGGGGATGACGATGCGGATCGGCGGCTTCTGCGCTTCCATGGTGCGGACCTGCACCGGCGAGGTGTGGGTGCGCAGCACCTTGCGCTCACCGTTTTCATCAGGCTGGAAGAAGAAGGTGTCGTGCATCTCGCGGGCCGGATGGCCTTCCGGGAAGTTCAGCGCCGTGAAGTTGTAGTAATCGGTCTCGATGTCCGGGCCTTCGGCAATCGAGAAGCCCATGTCGGCGAAGACGGCGGTGATCTCGTCGACGATCTGGCTGATTGGATGAATGCGGCCGCGCTCGGCCGGCGAAGACCGCACCGGCAGCGAGACATCCACGGTCTCCGCCTTCAGCCGCGCCTCGATCGCCGCATCCTTCAGCACCGTCTTGCGCGCATTGATCGCGTCGGTGATCTCATTCTTCAGCCCGTTGATCGCGGCACCGCGGGTCTGGCGCTCTTCGGCGCTCATGGCGCCCAGCGTCTTCAGGAGCTCGGAGACCGAACCCTTCTTGCCCAGCGCATTGACACGAAGGGCCTCGATCGCCGCCTCGTCGCCGGCTGCAGTGATCTCCGCCAGGAGCGATGTTCTCAGGTGTTCCAGATCGGACATGGTATCTTCCGTGTGATGCTCGGCGTCGTTGTTAACGCCGCGTCGTGACGGGCAAAAGAAAAACCCGCGCCAGCCCAAACCAGCGCGGGTTTCCCAAAAACTATGAAGCTAAAGAGCTTGGGAAGCGCTGGTTAACGAACCGCGCTTTCAAACTCGTTGGCCGTGCCGTTTTCCTTGAGGTACTCGAGAGCCCTCTTGGAAGCGTCGACGAGGGCACCGAAAGCAGCCGGCTCATGGATCGCCATGTCGGACAAGACCTTGCGGTCGACTTCGATGCCAGCCTTGTTCAGGCCGTCGATGAAGCGGCCGTAGGTGAGGCCGGATTCGCGGACGGCAGCGTTGATACGCTGGATCCACAGGGCGCGGAAATTGCGCTTCTTGACCTTGCGGTCGCGGGTTGCGTACTGGCGCGAACGGTCCACCGCAGCCTTTGCGGCGCGGATGGTGTTCTTGCGGCGGCCGTAGAAGCCCTTGGCTGCCTTGAGGGTCTTGGTGTGCTTGGCGCGGGATGTTACGCCACGTTTTACGCGTGCCATGTCATGATCTCCTTAATGATCCAAAAAGCGAAAGGTCTCAGAGACCGTTTGGCAGGTAGTTCTTGATGACCTTCTTGCCGTCTGGTTCGGCGAGGATCATCGTGCCGCGTGCATCGCGGATGAACTTGTTGGACCGCTTGATCATGCCGTGGCGCTTGCCGGCGGCAGCTGCGACGACCTTGCCGGTCGCCGTGACCTTGAACCGCTTCTTGGCGGAGGACTTCGTCTTCATCTTGGGCATTTTGCTACTCCATTCTTCTTGTGAAGCCGGCAGACGAGGCCTGCTTCAAGCATATTAAGAACGGCCTCGGCATGCCCTGCCGGACCGTTCGGACGCGCGCTTATAACCGCAGTCGGACAAAAGCGCAACGGGATCTCGCCTGATTTCGCACGCCGTCAAGAGCCAGAGACCCGGCTCCCGAACATGGCAGCGCTTGCACTATCTCGGCGCCAGCACCATCATCATCTGACGGCCTTCCAACTTCGGCTCGGCCTCCACCTTTGCGATTTCGGTGGTGTCTTCCTTGACCTGCTGGAGAAGCTTCAGACCGAGTTCCTGGTGCGCCATTTCGCGTCCGCGAAAGCGCAGGGTAACGCGGACCTTGTCGCCATCTTCAAAGAAACGATTGATCGCCTTCATCTTCACCTCATAGTCATGGGTGTCGATGTTCGGGCGCATCTTGATTTCCTTGATCTCGACGATCTTCTGCTTCCTGCGCGCTTCCGCCGCCTTCTTCTGGTTGGCGAACTTCAGCTTGCCAAGATCGAGGATCTTGCATACCGGCGGATCATTGTTCGGAGAGATCTCGACGAGGTCCAAGCCGGCCTCTTCGGCCATCCTCATTGCTTCGTCTGTCGAGTCAGCGCCGAGGTTGTTTCCATCGGCGTCGATGAGCTGAACCCTAGGAACCCGGATTTCCCGGTTGGAGCGCGGCCCTTCCTTGACGGGGGCATCGGCTTTGAACGGTCTGCGAATGGTCGTATTCTCCTCGGCTATTTCGATTATCAGTGAGCCGCACCCGATCGATTGCGGCAGCGCCGGCAATGTCGTAACTGCGACGGGGATGTCAATAACATAGTCCGGCAGGAAAATCACCTGCCGCAATTGGCGCGAAGGGCCATTTCTCCGCCCTTCCTCGTCACATAGGGAGTTCACCATGGCAGAGCAACCCGCGCCACCCCGCCAGATAACCATCACAGTAGGGGCAAACGGCAATGAGAGGCCGATCGCCATCCTGCACCGCGCGGCTACCGGCGACCCAACTTCCCCTGCGATCGTCTGGCTTGGTGGATACCGGTCCGACATGACAGGGACCAAGGCGGCCGAACTGGATGCCTATGCCGCACGAGGCAGGCAAGGCGCCATCCGCTTTGATTATTCCGGCCATGGCGCCTCCGGCGGCGAATTTCGCGATGGCACGATTTCGCGCTGGCTCGAAGAGAGCCTGGCCGTGCTTGATCATCTTGCGCCAAAGCGCGTTATTCTTGTCGGCTCCTCCATGGGCGGCTGGATTGCGCTGCGCCTCGCGCAGGAACTTCGCCAGCGCGGAAGCGGCCCCGCTGTTGCCGGCCTGGTACTCATCGCACCAGCACCGGATTTCACGAGCGAACTGATCGAGCCGAACCTGACCGAGGAGCAGCGCCGGTCGATTGCGGAGCGCGGGTTCTTCGAAGAGTTCTCCGAGTACAGCCCTGAACCAAACATCTACACGCGCGATCTGCTCGAAGACGGGCGGAAAAACCAGGTGCTGACAGGCATCATCCAAACCGGCTGTCCAGTGCACATCCTGCAGGGGATGCAGGATCCCGACGTGCCCTATCGGCACACCCTGAAGCTTATGGAATTCCTTCCCGCGGAGGATGTCGTCCTGACGCTGATCCGTGACGGCGACCACCGCCTGTCGCGGCCGCAAGACATCGAGAAGATGCTCACTGCGGTCGACACCCTCAAAAATCATGATTAAAAAGTAAGCTGAGGCTAAAATGCACCACCTTTAACCATATTGGCAGATGGCGAAGATCAGTAAAAGTTGATCGATTGACAGTCCGTCCCGACGCGCCTTAACGTTTTGTTAAGACTTGAAGGGACGGGTCCATGAAATACACTGCAAAGGTGCGGCAGATTGCCGTATGCCTGCTGGCTATACTTGCGCCTGCGACTGCCGCAGTTCCGGCGCCTCAGGCACTAGCGAGCATGGTCACAGGAGGCGTGACCTCGCAGCCGATCGGTCACTACGAGTTCTGCCGCATCAACACCGCGGAGTGCAACCAACGCTTCCCTTCCCGGCCGGCACCGAAGCTGACTCCACAGGGCTGGAGCATCATCGAAAGCGTGAATGCATCGGTCAACGGTCGCCTTCAGGCAATGACCGACAAGGAGATCTACGGTCGGGAAGAAGTCTGGGCTTACCCGAAAGATGTTGCAGATTGCGAAGACTACGCGCTGGAAAAGCGCCGTTTGCTGGCAGCCAAGGGCTTTTCGCTTGCCGACCTGCTGATCACCGTCGTGCGCAAGCCCGATGGTGAAGGTCACGCGGTGCTGACCGTCCGTACCGCTCAGGGCGACTTTATCCTCGACAACCTCGATCGCCAGGTGAAACCCTGGTACGAGACGTCCTATACCTTCCTCAAGCGTCAGGCCACGTTCAACACCGGCCGCTGGGTCAGCATCGAAAACGGTCGAGACGTCGTGGTCGGCGCGCTGCGCTAAACCAGATCTTCCAAAGCGGGGTCTTTGCCCGCTTTTTTCTTGCGGTGATGGTAGACCGCCATTCGTCGCATAGATTTACCTGACTTCTGCCAGAGCTCGACAATCTTTGCACTTTCACCCGTGACCGATGAGGATCCCGGCTGCCAGCACCAGGGAGCCGCCGAACACCACCTGAAGCACGGCCCGCAGAAACGGCGTTTCCATATAGCGGTTCTGAATAAAGGCGATGGCCCAGAGTTCGACGAAGACCACGAACACTGCCAGCATCGTCGCGGTCCAGAAGTGCGGGATGAGATAGGGCAGCGCGTGGCCCAATCCGCCGATGGTCGTCATGATGCCCGATGCGAACCCGCGTTTGATCGGCGATCCGCGGCCAGAGATCCGGCCATCGTCATGGGCCGCCTCGGTGAACCCCATGGAGATGCCGGCCCCAACGGAGGCCGACAAACCGATCAGGAAAGTGGACCAGGTGTCCTGGGTGGCAAAGGCTGCAGCGAAGATCGGCGCCAGCGTCGACACCGACCCATCCATCAGTCCAGCCAAGCCCGGTTGAACATAGGTGAGAATGAATTGTCGATGCGCCGTCTTCTCTTCGTCGGCTTTTTCTTTCTCTCCAACATGCTTCTCCTCAAGCATGCGGGCAATATCGCCGTGTCCCTGTTCGGCAAGCGCCAGATCACCCAGGAGCCTGCGGGTCGAGGCGTCGGTCACATGTTTTGCAGCTTCTGTGTAGAAGCGGAAAGCCTGCTCCTCCATGGCCTCTGCCTGCTCGCGAATCTTGGCGAGCGGCAGGTTATGCAAAAGCCAGTCTGGTCTGCGGATATAGAAGCCACGCACGTGCTCCCGGCGGATGAGCGGAATTCGCTCGCCAAAGCGTGACTGAAACATCTCGATCAGCATGTTCTTGTGGGTCTGCTCCACTTCCGCCATGTCCTCGAAGATCTTCGCAGAAGCTGGAAAGCGATCACGAAGATTATCGGCATAGGCATGGTAGATGCGGGCATCCTCCTCTTCGGCGCCGATGGCGAGGGCCAAGATTTCCTCTTCAGTGAGGGAGGAGAAGGAACGGCGAGCAGAGGGAAGCAGGGCGGAAATCATCTATCGCGTCCATGATTAGAATGCTTCTAAACTACTCCCATGCCCAGCAAGATCAAGAGCTGCTCCTGCCTCATCATTGGCTGCCAGCCGGGCGGAAGAAATTGCATCAACACCGATGGCTTTGCGCAATTAATGCAATTTTTTCCTTGCTGTTGACGAAACTAACGAATTAGAACGCCTGCAATAATGGCAAACTTCGCTCCTTCATCGGAAAGGCTTTGATCTCATGGACCGCAGAACATTCATTCGCCAGGCAGGAACTGCCGGTGTTGGCGCCGCAGCTGCAGCAACGCTCGCTGCTCCGGCCATTGCTCAGGAGAATCCTAAGCTCACCTGGCGCATGACGTCGTCCTTCACCAAGGGGCTCGACATCCTGTTCGGCGCAGGTCAGATCGTCGCTGATCATGTTCGCGAAGCAACAGATGGGAACTTCGTGATCCAGCATTTTGCGGGCGGCGAGATCGTACCGCCTCTGCAAGCTGCAGACGCGGTATCTTCCGGCACCGTGGAGATGGCACATACCTGCGCCTACTACTATGTCGGCAAGGATCCGACCTTCGCTCTGGGTACTTCGGTCCCGTTCGGTCTCAACGCGCGTCAGACCAACGCCTGGTTCAACCAGGCAGGCGGCAACGAACTCCTCAACGAGTTCCTGGCCGGCTACAACATCCACTCCATCCTGCTTGGCAACACCGGTGCCCAGATGGGCGGCTGGTTCCGGAAAGAGATCAACACGATCGACGACCTGAAGGGTCTGAAGATGCGCATCGCCGGCCTGACGGGTCAGGTCATGAGCAAGGTTGGCGTAACCCCGCAGCAGATCGCCGGCGGCGACGTCTATGCAGCACTCGAGAAAGGCACGATCGACGCCACCGAGTTCGTCGGCCCCTATGACGATCAGAAGCTCGGCTTCCATAAGGTGGCGAAATATTACTACTACCCGGCATGGTGGGAAGGTGGCCCGGCCGTCCACGCCTTCGTCAACCTGGAGAAGTTCAACAGCCTTCCTGAGAACTACAAGCGCATCCTCGCAGATGCCTGCGCTGCCGGAAGCGCCAGCATGCTGGAGCGCTACGACGCCAGGAACGCGACTGCCCTTAAGGAACTTGTCGCTGAAGGCGCGATCCTGCGTCCGTTCAGCCAGGAGATCCTCGACATCTGCTATAAGGCCGCGCAGGAAACATATGCTGAACTTTCGGCAAGCAACGCCGCGTTCAAGAAGATCTACGACAGCCAGCAGGCCTTCAAGAAGGATGCTTATCTGTGGGCACAGATCGCCGAGTACAGCTACGACACCTTCATGATGATGCAGCAGCGCAACGGCAATCTCTGATCAGGAGGAGAGCCGGTGTCGCACCGGCTCTTCTTACTTCGACGCGTCTGCACCAGAGCAAACGAATCCGCTTGCGGGGCTGCTCTGCAAGGTCCTAGTGCTGTGCACGACAAGAACTGTTTTTCGAGGAGGAAACCATGAACCGCAGAGACTTCCTGCAACGGGCCGCCACGGCCGGCGCAGGTGCCGCAGCGATGCTGCCTCTCGCAGCTCCCGCCATTGCCCAGGAACAGCCGAAGATCACCTGGCGGCTTACCTCATCCTTCCCGAAGAACCTGGACGTCATCTTCGGCGCCGCCAACGAGATCGCCGAAAGCGTGAAGAACGCCACCGACGGCCAGTTCACCATCGAGATCTTCGCAGCTGGCGAAATCGTGCCGGGCCTGCAGGCTGCGGACGCGGTCGCTGCCGGAACCGTCGAGATGGCGCACACCTGTTCCTACTATTATATCGGACAGGATCCGGCCTTCGCGCTTGGGACGGCCATCCCCTTCGGCCTCAACGCTCGCATGACCAACGCCTGGTTTACCGCTGGCGGCGGCAATGAGCTCATCAACGAGTTCCTCGAACCCCGCAATCTATACGCTCTTCCTGCCGGAAACAGCGGCACGCAGATGGGCGGCTGGTTCCGCAAGGAGATCAACACGCTCGACGACCTCAAGGGTCTCAAGATGCGTATTGCCGGACTTGCAGGCCAGATCATGACAAAGGTCGGCGTGACGCCCCAGCAGATTGCTGCCGGCGACGTTTATCCGGCTCTCGAGAAAGGCACGATCGACGCCACCGAATTCGTGGGCCCATATGACGACCAGAAGCTCGGCTTCCAGAAGGTCGCCAAGTATTACTACTACCCGGCCTGGTGGGAAGGTGGCCCGGCCATGCATGCCTTCTTCAATCTGGAGAAGTGGAACAGCCTGCCCAAGAGCTACCAGCAGATCCTCGCCAACGCCTGCGCTTCGGCCAACAACAACATGCTGGCCAACTATGATGCTCGCAACGCGGTGGCGTTGAAGCAGCTCGTTGCCGATGGCGCGATCCTGAAGCCGTTCAGCCAGGAAATCATGGAAGCCTGCTACAAGGCCGCCGTCGAGACCTATGCAGAACTCTCCGAAAAGAGCCCTGCCTTCAAGAAGCTCTATGACAGCCAGCTGGCCTTCAAGAAGGACGCTTACCTGTGGGCCCAGGTTGCAGAATACAGCTACGACACCTTTATGATGATCCAGCAGCGTAATGGCGCGCTTTAAGAAAAAGGGCCTTCCGCAGCGATCCCTGAGCCCCGGCGCACCGGGGCTTCTTTTTTTATTAGCGACATCTACTTTTCGCGACGTTTCAGAGGAACTTGCCGTTGCGTCATCCGTTGGGGTGAAACCACATCGGAGAGACTTCATGGCATATCATCACGCCCCACGTCAGGCCAAAGGTGGCCTTGGGACGGCCGTCGTTTTCATGCTCATCGCCATTGCTGGCGGAAGCTATGTTGCCGCAACAATGGACAGCGGTACGTCAGCCGCACGGGTTTACCTGGCAAAAGACCTCACCGCGCAATCGGCCGCCGTTCGCTAACAGACCGCAGCACTTTCAAGCGGCTTGTTGACGTCAGATCCTGTGCAAGGAACGGTCGAAATTTGACGTCGCTTCTGTTGCTTCAGTTCAAGCCTAGGTGTCACCGAAAAAAGCCCCGCAAGCAGGCGGGGCTTTCAAGGGATGTTCAGGCCACGGATGCGCTCAGGCATCCCCAGTGTTGGGCCTGTTGCGGCCAACATTGGAGTTGCTCGACGAAGTCTTGCCGTCAGCCTCCTGTCCGTAATAGGTGCCACCAAGATGCCCGCCAGCGCTGGTGTTCTCCACCTGTTGCTCGGCCTTCTTGATGCTTTCCTTAACGTCGCTCTTGCTCATGGTGCCTCCGTCATGTTGTGTGGGGACATCAGGCTAACCTTCGCCATAGAGATCCGTTCCCTTCTTTTTCCGGATGACGCTCCGCTGCTGGCTTCCGTGCATGCTGCCCTCAAGCTATCGAACTGATGGGCCGCCGCGGCCGGCGTCGATTACTTGTCATCCCTCCTCCCAAGGAAGTTCCGATGTCCTTGCAGACTACGAATGCAACCTCTCCTGCCGCTCCTGGCCTGTCTGCGACCATGACATTCATGCTGGCGGCAGCCTGCGGGCTGGTCGTCGCCAATCTTTACTACGCCCAACCGCTTGCCGGCCCGATCGCCGCCTCAATCGGCTTGCCGCCACATTTGACGGGCCTGATCGTGACGCTGACGCAGATCGGCTATGGCATCGGCCTGCTTCTGATCGTGCCGCTGGGCGACCTTCTGGAGAACCGTCGGCTGATCCTGACAATGATCGCGGCGACCACGATTGCGCTTCTGGCTGCCGGAGCGTCGACCTCGGCACTTACCCTCCTGGCTGCGTCGCTCGCCCTCGGCCTTGCTTCGACAGCGGTTCAGATCATCGTACCCTTCGCCGCCAGTCTGGCGCCGGATGCTCAGCGCGGGCGCGTGGTTGGAAATGTCATGAGCGGGCTGATGATCGGCATCATGATGGCCAGACCCGTGGCAAGCTTTATCGCCAGCTTCTCCTCCTGGCATGTCGTGTTCTTTTTATCCGCCGGCGTCATGATCGTGCTTGGTGTTGCCCTTTCCACGCGCCTGCCAAAGAGGATGCCACAGACAAGGCTCTCCTATGGCGGGCTCCTGGCATCCATGGTGGCCCTCTACGCCTCGCAGCCAGTGTTGCGCCGCCGGGCCTTCTACCAGGCCTGCCAATTCTCCGCCTTCAGTCTCTTCTGGACAGTGACGCCGCTGGTGCTTGCCGGGCCAAGCTTTGCGCTTACCCAATCCGGTATCGCCCTTTTTGCGCTTGCCGGCGTCGCTGGGGCCGTTGCGTCGCCAATCGCCGGACGGCTTGCCGACCGCAATCTCGGTCGCCCTGCCACTCTCTTCGGCATCGCATCGGTGGGCATTGCCTTCCTCATCACTCACATCGCGCAGGAAGGCTCGATGACCGCTCTGGTGATGCTCACGCTTGCCGCCGTCCTGCTTGATTTTGGTGTCACCATGACCCTCGTCATCGGTCAGAGGGCGATTTACGGTCTCGGTGCGGACCTGCGCAGCCGCCTGAACGGTCTCTACATGGCAACCTTCTTTTGCGGCGGCGCCATCGGTTCCGCTGTCGGCGTCTGGGCCTATGCTGAAGGCGGCTGGCTACTTGCCTCGCTGATCGGGCTGGCGCTGCCGGCGATTGCGCTCACCTATCCGCTCACCGAGCGGCGCATATCATCTCAGCCAGACGGGGCCTGAGCAAGTCAGCCGATCCGCTTGTAGAACAGCGTCGTGTCGCAGAACCCGCCCTGCGGCCAAAGCGCATAATCGGGAATGACGCCTACGCTCTGCCAACCAAAGCGGGGATAGATTTGCTCCGCATCGCTGCCGCTGGCCGTGTCGAGCACCAGCAGGGTTAGGCCCCGCCGCGCCGCCTCCGCCTCCACCGCATCCATCAGGCGGCGCGAAATGCCATGGCCGCGGGCAGACCGGTGTACCAGCAACTTCATCAGGTCGCCGCGATGTGGCTGGTTCGGCTTTGTGGCTAACCCCACTTGCACCGCGCCAACCACCCTTCCATCGTTCTCGGCAAGTGCGAGAATAATGGCGCCTGTTTTCACCTGACGCGCGATGTCAGCCCAGTATTCGGCGGCGTCTTCAGGCGCATAGGGCATCATGAAGCCAAGCGAGGCGCCGCCGTTGATACAATCGGCAAGCACGTCGCAAAGATCTGCAACAGCTGCTTGGGCAGTGTCGGCATCGGCGATGCGAATGATGGGTGTCACCTTTTTAGCTTCCTTTTGCCCCTGTTGGCCTTCGGCTCAGCGTCCCCGATCAAGGATCACCGCGTAGCGTGCCGGATAGTTGCCTGGGTTGTAGAAGGCGAACTCGTCGCCGATATCCATGAACAGGCAGTCGCCCGGCTCCAGCCGATGGACCGTTTCACCGATCCTCATCTCCAGCAGGCCCTCGAACAGCCAGACATGCTGGGTCATCACCCGGCTTTCGACCCGGGCCGGAAAACTGACGCGGGCACCGGCCGGAAACTCCACCTCAACGATATCCACCCGGCTTCCCATGCCCGCCGGGGATACGGAGCGGCGGAGATAGCCGGTATGCGGATCGCGCCAGAGCCGCTGTTCACCCTTTCGGCTGACAGGCGAAACAGGGGTAGCGTCATCGGCGAAAAAGGTCGACAGCGTCAGCCCCAGTGCCTCGCAGATCCGAGCAAGCAGGGCAGCCGTAGGGCTTACCTCAGCCCGCTCAATACGCGAGATCATGGCCCGGCTGACGCCGGAGCGTTCTGCCAGCATGTCGAGGGTCAAGCTGTGCTTGGTACGCAAGGCGCGTACCCGCTCGGCGATAGACACATCTACTGACACTGCGTTTTCCATTATGTGATAATTCAGCTCTCATATAATGGAGTCAAGCATGAATGAAGGGGTCCTCCCCATCTTTTCGCCGCTGGGAAGTGGATGCTTGCCACAGCCGCTCGGCCCTGAGAGCTTGCCTTTGCCGAGCCAGACGAGCGTAGCGACAAGATTGGTTCATCCGGTTCCTCTACAGTTACCGCAGAATCGAAGACAGACACCAAAGGAACATCGCCTGTGCCGCCACCGACCGGGCCCACCATATTACCAGACACGCCCAGTGGCTCTCGCGGCACAGCCGGCGAAGTCTTCCTCGCCTTCTTGAAGCTTGGGCTCACCTCTTTTGGCGGCCCGATTGCCCATCTCGGTTATTTCCGTGACGAACTGGTTGTGCGCCGCAGATGGATCAACGAGGAAGGCTACGCCGATCTCGTGGCGCTCTGCCAATTCCTCCCTGGCCCGGCCTCCAGCCAAGTAGGGTTTGCGCTCGGGCTCTTGCGCGGTGGCCCTTTTGGAGCGCTGGCCGCCTGGACAGCCTTCACCCTGCCTTCCGCGCTGTTGCTCGTCCTTTTCAGCTTTGCTGCGGCCGCCTTCGACGGGCAGGTCGGTGCCGGCCTCTTGCACGGGCTGAAGCTGGTTGCCGTTGCCGTTGTGGCGCAGGCCGTCTGGGGCATGGCCAAAACGCTGACACCCGATCGCGTACGCGCCGGGATCGCACTTGGCGCGGTGGTCATTGTGGTTGCTTCGGCCGGATCCGCGGGCCAGGTTGCAGCCATCGTTCTTGGCGCGCTTGCCGGCCTTCTACTTTGCCGTAATGGCGCCGTTTCAGACACCACACACCTTACCTTTCCCCTCTCCCGACGCTTCGGCACCACCTGCCTGGCAATGTTCTTCGTGCTGCTGATCGGCCTGCCCTTTCTGGCCGGCCTTGCTGAGCTGCAGGGGCTTTCGCTGGCAGACGCCTTCTACCGCGCCGGCGCACTTGTCTTTGGCGGAGGTCATGTCGTCTTGCCGCTTCTGCAGGCGGAGGTTGTGGCGTCGGGCTGGGTCAGCGAGGATGCGTTCCTTGCCGGCTACGGTGCCGCGCAAGCTGTGCCCGGTCCGCTTTTCACCTTCGCCGCTTATCTCGGGGCCGTCGCAGGTCCGGAGCCTAACGGCATGCTTGGCGCGTCAATTGCCCTTCTCGCCATCTTCGCGCCTGGCTTCCTGCTGCTCTTGGGCGTGCTCCCTTTCTGGGGCCGCTTTCGTCGCCGGCCGCTGGCCCAGGCGGCGATGCGGGGCGCCAATGCCGCCGTTGTTGGCATTCTCGGCGCTGCACTTTATAGCCCGGTCTGGACAAGCGCTATTACGAGGCCCCAGGACTTTGCGCTGGCGCTTGCAGGTTTCCTGCTTCTGGTGGTCTGGAAAGCGCCGCCCTGGATCGTGGTTGTCTTCACCGCGCTTGCCGGAATCGGCCTTGGCTTCGTCTGACAAGAACCTCTCAAAGCAGGGCAGTCGGCAGGGGCCAATCGATGATCAACTGATAGCGATCCTCCGACACGGTTCGGGAGAGCGTGCCGCGCAGCTGCCGCTTTACCAGCGTCTCGATCAACCGCGTGCCGAAACCGCTGACGGTCAGATCGACAATCCTCGCACTCTGCTCAACCCATTCCAAGCGCGCTGAACTTTCAGCAGTCCAGCGCACATCCAGATGACCGCCAGCAGCGCCGAGCGCCCCGTATTTCAAGGCATTGGTTAGCAGTTCGTGCAACACGAGGCCCAGTGCCTGGGCTTGATTGGAATCGAGCAGGAGGGGCGGCCCTCCAATCGTGATCGATTCGGTTCTGCCACCGACGGAGGCAAGCTCCGCTTCGAGCAGCGCCCTTAGATCGACATTTTCACCGCGCGACGGACTAAGCAGGTCTTGAGCCGCCGCCAAGGCTTGAAGCTGGCGCTCCAGCGCCTCCAGGAACTCCTCCTTGCTTTCCGCTTCCCGCGCGGTCAGTCGCGCAATCCCGGAGATGCGGGCGATGGAATTCTTCAGCCGGTGCTTTGTTTCGTCGAGAAGAAGGCCACGCAGCTCCGCGGCTTGCTTGGCTTCGCGCGCCACTTCACGTTCCGCGAGAATTCGCTGCTCCCGCTGCTGTAGCAGCCGCTGCAACAGGACCGCGAACACGCCACCGATCAGCAGCGTGATCAGCGAAGGACGCGTGAGCACGCTGCCATCGTTGCGATAGGCAAGATCGACGCGCCACTGGCGATCGGCGACAGTGATGGGGAAACTCCCTCGCCATCTTGATCTCGTTTCCGACTCCAGCATCACCGTGCCAGTTGCGACGTCCACGACCTGTGCTTCGACCCCAAGATCGGTTGGCGATGACAGTGCCGTACTCATCAGGTCGCCCATGCGATAGGGTGCGAACACCATGCCATGGATAGGGCCGTCGGGGCGCGCAACCGGGAGGTAGATCAGAAAGCCCTTCTGTTTGTCATCGGTGATTTCCTGCACCAGCTCTACCGGCGCACTCGCGGTCGCCTTGCCCGAGCGCCAGGCGCGATCCATCGCTTCACGTCGGACAGGTTCGGCATACATGTCGTAGCCGATGGCTGCCTGGTTGCGCGCGTCTGCAGGCTCGAGGAGCACGATCGGGAAACGGTGCGGTTGCTCGGTTTCAGGCCAGATGCGCTGATCACCACCATAGGAAGAGCGCAGGAGCTGGATTGCGTCCGAGAGCCGGTCCGCCGGCTGAAAAAGTGCGACCCCGATCCCCTGCATGCCCCCGGTCAGGTTACGCTCGTCACCAATATTGAGAAACCGGCGAATGTCGGTGACATCCACGCCATAGTCGTTGGCAACCAGGAAGGAACGGAGAAAATACAAAAGCGAGGTCTGGCTTTCGATCCGCCCGGCGATGCGATCGGCAACCATGCCCAGATCTTGCAGGTCTTGCTGAGCACGCATGCGCTCCATCGCTGCGGCCGCCACCAGCGACAGGAGTAGCACGACCGCGCCTGCGATCAGTGGCCCGACCCGTTCTCTCCTAAGCCTGTTCAGGTCACCGGATCCTTCTCAGCTCGCGTGACGAAGCACACTGGCACATTCTCCTCCAGCCCTATTGCCGTACATTGCGGCTGCATGTGGGCTGGCGCGGCGAAACTTGGGCAACCGACGGGAGGCTACGCTCAGGCGGAAACCTGCGCGATCCAGTCATTCAGACTGTAGTAGTTGGTGACCCGCGCCACCTTGCCATCCCGGATCTCGAAGAAGGCCCCGGCGGGCAGGCGGTAGGTCTGACCATTGGCTTCGGGCAGGCCCTCGTCCGTTGCAAGGTATTCGCCATTGACGATGAATTCTGCCGCCGCGCGGGTACCGTCCTCGTTCGCCATGACCACCATGTCCGTCAATTCCTCGCGATAGCAGCGGTTCATGTGGTCCATGAAGGTGGCGAATGCCTGCTTGCCCACCTGCCGTTCGCCCTGATTGATGTCATGGACAACGTCGTCGGTCAGAAGTGCGAGAAAACGGTCCATATCCTGTGCGTTGAAGGCGTCGTAATAGGCGCGGACGATATCTGTGGCAGTCATGCGGATCCTCGTCATTGTCGAAGGGTTGGATCGGGTGGTGGCTGACTGTATAAACGCTGCGCAACCGGCTGGAAACAATTCATGACACTTGAAATCAGAACCTTTTCCGGAGCCGATGCTGTTCATCATCTTGCCGACCTTGCGAGGCTGCGCATCACCGTGTTCCGTGACTTTCCGTATCTCTACGACGGCGATCTCGGTTACGAGGAGCGCTATCTCGCTACCTATATGAGGTCGGAAGGCTCGATCTTCGTGCTGGCGTTTGACGGGACTGAAGTCGTCGGCGCCTCCACGGGCACCCCCATGACAACGGAAACCGCAGAGGTACGGGCACCTTTCCTCGCATCCAGACGCGAGCCCGCGGACTATTTCTACTTCGGTGAAAGCGTTCTCCTGCCCACCTATCGGGGCCGCGGCATCGGTGTCACCTTCTTCGCCGAGCGGGAAGCACAGGCGCGCCGCCTCGGCCTCCGCCACACGACCTTCTGTGCCGTCGAGCGTCCGTCAGACCACCCGCGCCGCCCGACGGACTACGTGCCGCTCGACGCCT
>JAEWOP010000131.1 GCA_023399635.1 Pseudomonadota bacterium | reverse complement strand
GCGGCCGGTTTCTCCCAGTACGACGACCGTGCCGCCCGTCATGTATTCGCAACCATGGTCGCCCACGCCTTCGACGACGGCCAGAGCCCCGGAATTTCGTACGGCGAAGCGCTCGCCGGCAACGCCGCGGAAGTAGCACTCACCGGTGATGGCGCCATAGAGCACGGTGTTTCCGACGATGATCGCCTGCTCCGCCTTGAGACGGGAGTTCTCCGGCGGCCGAACGATGATGCGCCCGCCGGAAAGACCCTTACCGACATAGTCATTGCCGTCACCCACCAGATCGAAGGTGATGCCGCGGGCAAGGAAGGCTCCGAATGACTGGCCAGCCGTACCCTTCAGCGTCACGTGGATGGTGTCGTCCTTCAGCCCCTTGTGGCCCCAGCGCTTGGCAAGCGCCCCGGAAAGCATAGCACCGGCGGACCGGTCGACGTTCTTGATCGGAACTTCGAAAACCACCGGCTCCTTGTTGTCCAGCGCCGGCATCGACTTCTCGATCAGCTTGCGGTCGAGAATATCGTCAATCGGGTGCTTCTGCCGCTCCGTCCAGTAGGTTGCCTCCTTCGGCGCCTCCACCTTGTGGAAGATCTTGGAGAAGTCGAGGCCTTCTGACTTCCAATGAGCGATCATCTCGTCCTTGGAGAGCAGTTCCGACATGCCGATGATGTCGTCGAGCTTGGTGAAGCCAAGAGCCGCCAGCATCTCGCGCACTTCTTCCGCCACAAAGAAGAAGTAGTTGATGACGTGTTCCGGCGTGCCCTTGAAGCGCTTGCGCAAGACCGGGTCCTGCGTCGCGACGCCCACCGGACAGGTGTTGAGGTGGCACTTGCGCATCATGATGCAGCCGGCCGCGATCAGCGGCGCCGTCGCAAATCCAAATTCGTCCGCGCCGAGCAGCGCCCCGATGATGACATCGCGACCGGTCTTCAACCCGCCGTCGACCTGCAGCGCCACGCGCGAACGCAGTCCGTTCAGCACCAGCGTCTGCTGCGTTTCGGCAAGACCGATCTCCCAGGGAGAGCCGGCATGCTTCAGCGAAGTCAGCGGCGAGGCGCCCGTACCGCCGTCGAAGCCGGCAACGGTAATATGGTCGGCACGCGCCTTGGCGACACCGGCGGCAACCGTGCCGACACCGACTTCCGACACGAGCTTCACCGAGACATCCGCGTCCGGGTTGACGTTCTTCAGGTCGTAGATGAGCTGCGCCAGATCCTCGATTGAGTAGATGTCATGGTGCGGCGGCGGCGAAATCAGACCGACGCCCGGCGTCGAATGCCTGGTCTTGGCAACCGTTGCATCGACCTTGTGACCGGGCAGCTGCCCGCCTTCGCCGGGCTTGGCCCCCTGCGCCACCTTGATCTGCAGCATGTCGGCGTTGACAAGATATTCCGTCGTGACGCCGAAGCGGCCGGACGCAATCTGCTTGATCGCCGAACGTTCAGGGTTGGTCGATCCGTCCCGCAGCGGCATGTAGCGGTCGCTTTCCTCGCCGCCTTCACCGGTGTTCGACTTGCCGCCGATCCGGTTCATGGCAATCGCGAGCGTCGTATGGGCCTCGCGGCTGATCGAGCCAAAGGACATCGCGCCCGTCGAGAAGCGCTTGACGATCTCCACCGCCGGCTCGACCTCGTCAACCGACACGGGCTTGCGGCCAAGCTCTTCTGCCGACTTGATCTTGAACAAGCCACGGATGGTGTTCATCCGCAGCGCCGTGTCGTTGACCATCGCGGAAAATTCGCGGTAACGATCCTGGCTGTTGCCGCGCACGGCGTGCTGCAGCGAGGCAACCGCATCCGGCGTCCAGGCATGGCTCTCGCCACGCATGCGATAGGCATATTCCCCACCGATATCGAGCGTGCGCGCCAGTACCGGATCCTTGCCGAAGGCCGCCTGGTGGCGCCGAACCGTTTCCTCGGCGATCTCCTTCAGACCAACGCCTTCGATCGTGGTTGCCGTGCCGAAGAAGTACTTGTTGACGAGCTCGGACGACAGACCGATCGCATCGAAGATCTGCGCGCCGCAATAGGACTGGTAGGTCGAGATGCCCATCTTCGACATTACCTTGAGAATGCCCTTGCCCACCGCCTTGATGTAGCGCGTCACGACTTCGGTTGCGTCGACCTCCTTGGGGAATTCGCCGCGGGTATGCATGTCGATCAGCGTGTCGAAGGCGAGATAGGGGTTGATCGCTTCAGCCCCGAAGCCTGCAAGACAGCAGAAGTGGTGGATCTCACGCGGTTCGCCGGTTTCCACGACGAGACCAACGGAGGTGCGCAGACCTTTGCGGATCAGGTGGTGGTGGACAGCAGCCGTCGCCAGAAGCGCCGGGATCGCGATCCGGTCCGGCCCGATCTGGCGGTCGGAAAGCACGATGATGTTGTAGCCGCCGCGAACGGCGGCCTCCGCGCGCTCGCAAAGCCGGTCGAGCATCTCCGGCATACCCTCAGCACCGCGCTCGATGTCATAGGTGAAGTCGAGCGTCTTGGTGTCGAAGTGATCTTCCATATGACCGATGGAACGGATCTTCTCCAGATCGCCATTCGTCAGGATCGGCTGGCGCACTTCCATGCGCTTGGCCTTCGCCATGCCCTCATGGTCCAGGATGTTCGGACGTGGCCCGATGAAGGAAACGAGGCTCATGACGAGCTCTTCGCGGATTGGGTCAATCGGCGGGTTCGTCACCTGAGCAAAGTTCTGCTTGAAGTAGGTGTAAAGCAGCTTCGACTTTGCCGACATGGCCGAGATCGGCGTATCGGTTCCCATCGAGCCGATCGCTTCCTGACCGGTGGTCGCCATCGGCGACATCAGGATCTTGGTGTCTTCCGAGGTGTAGCCGAAGGCCTGCTGGCGATCGAGAAGCGACACATCGCGGCGCAGCGCCCGCGGCTCGACGGGACGCAGGTCCTCCAAGATCAACTGGGTGTTGTCGAGCCAGTTGCGGTAAGGATGCTTCGCCGCCAGTTCGTGCTTCACTTCCTCGTCGGAAACGATGCGCCCCTTCTCCATGTCGATCAGCAACATCTTGCCGGGCTGCAGGCGCCACTTCTTGATGATTGTCTCTTCCGGCACGGGCAGCACGCCTGCTTCGGATGCCATGATGACGCGGTCGTCGGAGGTGACGACATAGCGCGCAGGACGCAGGCCGGTGCGGTCGAGCGTCGCACCGATCTGCTTGCCGTCGGTGAACGCAACC
Organism: Pseudomonadota bacterium; assembly: GCA_023399635.1. GTDB lineage: Bacteria > Pseudomonadota > Alphaproteobacteria > Rhizobiales > Rhizobiaceae > Neorhizobium. The sequence continues at coordinate 1,829 of JAEWOP010000131.1, read as the reverse complement.
GCTGCCGGACCGTCCCACGGCTCCATCAGCGCCGCATGATACTCATAGAACGCCTTCCGCTCGGGGCTCATCGACTGGTTGCCAGCCCAGGCTTCCGGGATCAGCATCATGACGGCATGCGCCAGCGAATAACCGCCGCGGGTGAGGAACTCGAGCGCGTTGTCGAAGCAGGCGGTGTCCGACTGACCCTCATAGGAGATCGGCCACAGCTTCGAGATATCGTCGCCGAAGAGCGGCGAAGACACAGATGCCTGGCGCGCCGCCATCCAGTTGACGTTGCCGCGCAGCGTGTTGATCTCGCCGTTATGGGCGACCATGCGATAGGGGTGGGCAAGCTTCCAGGACGGGAAGGTATTGGTCGAAAAGCGCTGGTGGACAAGGGCGACAGCCGACTCGAACCGCGGGTCCGACAGATCCTTGTAGTAAGCGCCGACCTGATAGGCGAGGAACATGCCCTTGTAGACGATCGTCGAGGACGAGAGCGACACCGGGTAAAAACCGGTCTCCTGACCGCCGAACTGATCATAGATGCGGTTCGAGATTACTTTGCGGACGAGGAAGAGCTTGCGCTCGAACTCATGGTTTGTTGCGGCATCCCGGCCCGCGCCGATGAAGACCTGCAGGTGATGAGGCTCGGTCGCTGCAATCTCGGGTGCTTTGGAAAGCGAGGAGTTATCCACCGGCACTTCCCGGAAGCCCAGGAACTGCTGCCCCTCCTCGCCAATCACCTCGACAATCACCTTCTTGAAGTGCTCGATCTGCTCGGCGTCGCGCGGCAGGAAGAAATGACCCACGGCATATTCACCGGCCTTTGGCAGCGTTACGCCCTGCCTGGCCATCTCCTCGCGGAAGAAACGGTCCGGGATCTGGACGAGAATGCCAGCCCCGTCACCCATCAGCGGATCGGCACCGACAGCGCCGCGATGTGTCAGGTTCTCGAGAATGAAGAGCCCGTCCTTGACGATCTGGAGCGACTTCTGCCCCTTCATGTGCGCGATGAAGCCGACGCCGCAGGCGTCATGCTCGTTGCGCGGGTCGTAAAGACCCTGCGCCGCAGGCAGGCCGGCCGGAACAAACGCTGCAGGCTTCGCCGCAATCTCACCTGCGCCACTCAAGGCGTCAGCGTTCTGCGTGTCGAAAGTCTTCGTCATCGTGTTCCTCCTGCCGTCTCGCAAGACAAGGTGGTTGCTTTTCATTCTTGAACCGCATCGGGCCGTTCCAGGTGTCCGGTTCGCTGCCGTCCAGCGCAAAATAGGACAATATGCATGACCTATTTCCGGCGCATCTATGACACAGTTCTGCGCAGCTCACAAGAGCAGGCTGCTCTGTGTTCAAGCCACCTCCGCAAGAAGATGAAACTGTGACTGCGCCCGAGCGTAATTTTGTTGCCGCTTAACCGATGAACGAGCTCACTTGTTGCTCCTATGCCAACCCGCAAAAGCTTGCATTGATCCCGGCAACGAAACCGCTAAGGTCCCCTCTCCCAAGCCTCAAGGAAATTCCGATGTTCTTTGCCTCAGACAACTGGGCCGGCGCACACCCGGCTATCAACGAGCGGCTGCTGCGTGAATCCACCCGCTTCGCCGCCGCCTACGGCACCAGCGATCTCGACCGTTCGATCGAGCAACGCTTCAACGATATCTTTGAGCGCGAAGTGTCGGTTTTTTTCGTCGCCACGGGTACGGCCGCCAATTCTCTTGCGCTTGCCAGCGTCGCTCGCCCCGGCGGCGTCGTCTTCGCGCATTCCGAGGCTCATGTGATCGAGGACGAGTGTGGCGCACCGGACTTCTTCAGCGGCATGCGCATGGTGCCTGTGGAAGGCCCGGAAG
>JAEWOP010000038.1 GCA_023399635.1 Pseudomonadota bacterium | reverse complement strand
GTTTTGCTCCGTCCAGCTGAAGTCGCTCATGACGGCGCTCCGCAACGGCGGGCGGAAGGATCGCGGTAGCAGATGTGGTCTTCGACATCGATCAGCGCATCACGGTCTTCGCCCATCAGCGACAGATAGGAAGCGACGGCATTGACGCCTTGCTGCTCCTCATGACCTGCAATCTTCAGAAAGGCTACGGGGTTGCGGCGATAGGCGTTGGTGCGGAGACGAGTCGTCTTCATCACGCACCGACCTTCTTCATCAAGGCCTTCAGCGCCTGCATTGCCTCGTCGATCTGGCGGGTGATCTCCTTGCGCTCTGCTCCGTCCACATGCCCATCGGCAAGTGCTTCGGTCGTGGCGCGCACGACGTCGCCCATCTCGTTAGCGATCTTCAGGACGTCGGCGATCGCCAGGGCATCTGCTGCGCATTCCGTTCCGCCGGAAAGCGGGACCAGCTTGTAGCCGAGCATCTCGGCCATGGCAGAAACGATGATTGGGGAATTGGCTTCGAGATCGGCCTCGACGGCGACATCGATCGGCATGAACTTGTCGAGGTTGTCCTCGCCGTTCGATCCATACTTAGAAATGTTGCCGGCCTTGACGCGCGTCACATGCTGAAAGGCGTCGCCGCCGCCTGCCATGTCGATGGCGCGGCGGGTTGCGGCCTTCAGCGTCAGTCCCTGTCTGTCCGAAATAGTGCGCAAGCCATCCTCCCTGAAAAACAAGGAAATTTTTCAGTCGTTTCTTTCAGTGATGAGCGCTGCCCGCGCCCGTAAGGTCAGCCCATCAGATCAAGGGGGACCACATGACCAACGAGACCACTTCATTCCGCAGCCTCCCTGGCATCCAGGACAAAGTCATTGGGTTGCACCAGCCCAGCAGTGACGCGAGAGATCTTGCGCATCTGCTCCGGGCGGGGAACTCGATCGCCGCTCATCCACTTGCGAACACCGGACGCGGAGACTTCGCCGATCAAGTCGGCCATGTCCTCGGGTGCAATGGAATTGCTCGCCATGTAGTCAATCAGCTTCATGATGCTGACGTTACCCAAAGTGGGGAAGTTGGTCAACCCCAAAATGGGGAGCGACAGAACGTTGATCGTTCTGCGATCTTACCCAGTATGGGAAGCAAGCTAAGAACACTACGTGAAGCGCGCGGATGGACGCACGAAAAAGCAGCGGAAGAGATGGGCGTCTCTCGCAGCCAGTTCATCAAGCTGGAGCGTGGTGAGCGCCGCCTTACCGCTGATTACATAGCTCAGGCCGCAAAAGCCTTCGGAGTGCGGCCCGCGGACATTCTAGATGACCTCGACCACAGCTCTGTCCCTTTGATGGGGTATATCGGCGCAGGTTCTGAAATCATGCCCGAGTTCGAACAGATCCCGCCTGAAGGCCTTGATCAAATCCATGTCCCTTTTCCCTTGCCGGATGACATGATCGCTCTGGAAGTGCGCGGCGACTCGATGTTGCCCGTCTATAAGGATGGCCATGTCCTCATCGTCTATCGGGAGCAAAAGCGCCCGCTCAGCGCGTTCTTCGGCGAAGAGGCTGCAGTTCGCACGGCGGATGGCCGACGCTTCCTCAAAACGATCATGAAGGGCGGCAATGGCTCAGTGACATTGATGTCTTTCAATGCCGCACCGATCGAGAATGTGCACCTGGAGTGGATTGGCGAGATCTTCGCGGCGATACCTCGTCTTCAGGTAAAAAGGGTCGAGCGAGCGGGCGGCATCCAAGGCAGGCTGAAGCTGGCATAGAGCCCTCCCCGAGGGGCCATAGTTGATGTTCCCCAAAATGGGGTTTACTTCTTCCCCATAATGGGTAATCATTGCTGCATTCTACTAAGGAGATGCAGCGATGATCCGCTTTGAACCCGCACCGCAGCCCCGGCAACTGCCGCCGCGCTGCATCCGTTCCCTTGAGGAGCGGATGGCAGATGATCTGCGCGAGCTGGCGTTTGCCGGCCAGAACACCGATGACAAGGCGCTGATGGCTCGTGGCTGGACCGCCGCCACCATCAAACGCCTCGCTCCCCGCGCAACCGAGATTGCCCGTCGCCAGTCCGTTCGGCAGGTGGCGCCATGAATTCGGCTGATCTCTTCACCGACCGCGCCGGCGAGCGCCGCTGCGATCCCCGCCTTCTCGAAATCCTGACCGAGCAGGTCGCCGCATGGAACCGGGCACTCGCCTATCTCCTCTCTGCGGCTGTCGCTTTCGGTATCGGCTTCGCAATGGCGGCGAACTTCTGATGACAGCAGCCGCTCGCCAGCCCCTCCCCCTCCCCAGACTGGCAAACAAGCCGGTCTGGTCCTTCTGCAATGACGGCTCCGTCATGGATCTGGCGGCGCCTGACCAATCCTTCGTCTGCTTCCAGGAGATGGCCCTGACGCTGTCCGGCCTTCGCCGGTTCAATGGCCGTGGCATCTCGATTGCCCAGCACTCCGTCATGGGTGCCCAGGCCATCCTCAATGAGGGCGGCACATCGCTCGAGGCGGCACTCTTCCTGCTCCACGACGGGCACGAATGGGCGCTCGGTGACATCACGCGGCCAATGGAAGACCTGCTCGTGGGTCTCCTGCCGACCTTGGCGATCCGCGAGGCAATCCGGCGCGCCAAGGCAGGATGGGACGGAGCGATCTATGCGGCGGCCGGATTGCCTTTGCCGGAGTTCTGGACGGCGCACCAGCGCAAGCTGATCAAGTCCATGGACGATCGCATGTGCCGCGCCGAAGCCATCGCGCTCTTCGGCCCACGCGGCGCCTCCCAGTTCCCCGTCAGCCAGACCCCGAAGACGACCGGAGCAATCCGGCTCTGGGGTGCGGCCAAGGCCGAGGAAGCCTTTTCCGAAATGGCCCGGTCGCTGATCGGGTTCGAAAACATCGTGTCGCAAGCGGCGGTCGCCGCGGCGGCCAGAGCCCTGAGGACGTGATGACTGAAATTCAGGTCAAGCCGATCAAAACCTTCCCGATTACCGGCCGTATGCTCTGCCTTACGCAATCCGCCGGCACGTTGACGGGCGGTACTCAAAAGGACGGAACACCGCTCGCCCGCAATTTCTCCTCCGGCGCGGTGGCGCTGCAGGAGAAGGACGGCGCGTGCGCAGTCGCGCCCATCGATCTGCATGCGGCGGTGGAATTCGCCGAATGCGTCATCGAGGGCAATGCTCGCGCAGCAACCGAGCCTGGCGCGATCCTCGTCCTGGCGACGGCCCTCGTCGCCATCGTCCAGTCATGGCCCGTTCCCGCGACGCCGGGACGGGCCTTGGCGGCGGAGGTGTTCTGATGGCTGGCTATCTCAACAAGGTTCAGCTGATCGGCAACCTCGGCGCGGATCCTGAAATCCGACGCACCCAGGACGGTCGACCGATCGCTAACATTCGGCTCGCCACCACCGAAAGCTGGAAGGACCGCAATACTGGTGAGAAGCGCGAGAAGACCGAGTGGCATCAGGTCGTCATCTTCAACGAGAACCTCTGTAAGGTTGTCGAGCAGTACGTGAAGAAGGGCCACAAGATCTACATCGAGGGCCAGCTCGCAACACGGAAGTGGCAGGACCAGAGCGGCAATGACCGCTACTCGACCGAGATCGTGCTGCAGGGCTTCGACGCCAAGCTGATCATGCTGACCGGCCAGGGCAACGGGTCCGGCTATCGCGCCGGTGGCAATGGCGCTGGCGACTATGGCTACGACGACAATCGCGCCGCCGGCCAATCCTCCCGATCAACTTCCTCCTCGTCAGGCGGCGGCTTCAGCCGCGACCTCGACGATGACATCCCGTTCTGAGGTGCATGATGCAAACCGAAGACTTCGATCCCATGGCTGTTGCCGGTCGGCCTCCCGAAGCTGCCGTCAAGGCAGCGGCGAAGGCCATTACCCGAAAGGCAAAGGGTAAGGCCGATCCTGAAACTGGACAGGCTGAGGCGCTGACGCCTGCAGAGACTGGCAATGCAGACGCTCACGGCGTGGCAAGAGACCAGCTTCGCGCCTTCGTTGAGCGCATCGAGCGGCTTGAGGAGGAGAAGGCCACGATCGGTACGGACATCAAGGATGTCTACGGCGAGGCCAAATCGATGGGCTTCGACACGAAGATCCTGAAGCGCGTGATCGCCCTTCGAAAGAAAGACGACCAGGAGCGGATGGAGGAGGAGATGATCCTCGATACGTACCTTCACGCTCTCGGTATGACGGAGGGGCGCTGACATGGCTGTCGTCGGCAAGACAATCACCATCGATTTCGACAATCCTCGGCAGACGTCCCTCCGGACTTGGCTCGCGTCTCTGCCTCCGGAGATGCGCAAGCTTCCGCCGCTCACCATCGCGGTGTCGGTCAACGTCGACCTCGACGCCTTCAGCGACGATGAGATCGTTGAATGGTACGAAGAGCACTTCGAGACCGAAGCGCCGTGGGCGGAGCGCCTCTACCGTCTGATCGCCACCGGCGAAACCGACGAGGCGCTCGATCTGCTCTATCGCGAGGCCCCCGAAGGGCTTGCCCCCCCGTCTACCGAGAAGCGCATCGCCGCACTTCTCACCGGCCAGAAGGTCTCCACCCATGCTGAAAACTGAAAAAGCCGCCCTGCTGGCGGCGCTGAACGTCGTCAATGATGCCGTGAAGGCGAAGAACACAATCCCAATCCTCGCCGACGTTCTGATCGAGAAGGATGGCGCCGGCATCACGCTGACCGGCGGCAATCTCAGCATGGAGATCCGCAGCCACTGCGCGGCGGAAGTTGACGGCGACTTTCCGTCCTTCACGTGTCCTGCCGCGCGGTTGCTGGCGATCGTCAAGGCAGCACCGGATACCCGCATCACCATCGAGGTGGTCGAGGGTGGTCAGCAGGTGCAGATCCGTTCCGGTAAATCGCGGCTGAAGCTGCCGGCGATGAAGGGCCCAGACTATCCAAAGCTGGACGTTGGCAAGGTCGAGCATACAGCCAGCCTCAATGCATCCTCCATGCAGAAGGCGATCGACGGCGTGGCCTTTGCTGCAGAGACGGCAGCAGATCGCCCCTATCTCTGCGGCGTCTACCTGCATGCGGATGCGAAGGGAATGCACCTGGTTGCCACGAACGGGCGGGTGCTGGCGAAGCGGACGCTTCCCGCGATCGAGTTCGATCAGGACGTCTCGACCATACCGGGAATCATTGTGCCGAACGAAGCCATCGGACCGATCACCAAGATCCTCGGATCCGGCGAGGATGCCGAGATCCAGATCTCGAAGGAGAAGCTGGTGGTGGCCGTCGGCAAGGTCCGCATGATCACCAAGCTGATCGACGGCACCTTCCCGGACTATGTGCGCATCATGCCGGCGAAGGAAAGCATCACGGCCGGCTTCAGTGCCCAGGCGCTCGCGAGTGCCGTCAACCGCGTCATCATCGCCACGCCGGATGCTGGCTTCGGCATGAGCTTCGACTTCACCGCCGACCGGCTGGCTCTCGCCGCCAGGGACGCGAAGGCTGGCGAAGGCGAGGACGAGATCGCCGTGACCTCCAGCGGCGATCTCGTCACCGGCTTCAATGGTCGCTTCGTCGATCAGGCCCTGTCCCATCTCGACGGCGACGACGCCGAGCTCAAGATCGGCAAGGACGCCGCCCCCGCCCTGCTTCGCCGCAAGGGCGATGAGGACAATTACATCATCCTGATGCCAACCAAGGTGAGGGCCGGCTAATGACAAAGCAACCAGTGCCTGGAGTGCATGAGAATTTTTCGGACCGGACCCCCGCTCCCGAGTCACATGTGCGGGCGGCTGAACTGACGAACGAGCAGAAGGAAATCACCCTTCTGCGGATCATCGCCGCCATGGGCGGAGAGACGGACAGCAGCGATTATCCGTATAGCTGGTTGACCTGGTTCTGCAGCGACGAGATCCACAACGTGCAGGATGACACGTTCAATCGCTGCAACGAAAAGGGCTGGCTGCACACCACCCACAACACCGACTTCGACACCAGCACTACGACGCTGACCGCATCCGGCCGAGCGTACCTCGCCACCACCGAGGGCTCGGACAATGGCTGAGAAGCTTCTACCTTGCCCGTTCTGTGGCGGCACTGACGTTCATCTTCGGCATCTGGCGTCTGCATCGATGTCGTGGGTCTCGTGCGTGGGATGTGGCCTGGAAGCGCCAAGCGAGACTGGCGTTACAGATGACGCGGCAGTGGCCTACTGGAACCGCCGCGCAGCACCGCCCCAAACGAGGGAGGTGGGGTAATGGGTGCTCCAACTCACTTCGAAGGTGCGAACGTTCTGATGAAGGCGCCGGAAGGCGCAGAGAACGTCCAGGACATGCACGTTTACCGGACGCGCCATTCATGCGTGTCCTGCTGGACTTTCACGCCGGAGGAACTTGCTGAAATAAACCGGACCGGTCGCGTCTTTCTATCAGTTCTGGCGGCCGGACAGCAGCCACCTGTCTATGTCGGATCAGAAAGCACTTGCCGCGAGGTCATGGTGGACTTCGGACCCGTCTGGCCGAGGTCGCCAAGATGAGCAGGCGCGACGAGATCCGCGCCAAGATCATGGCGTGCGTCCGGATCGACGATGCTACCGGATGCTGGCTGTGGACCGGGCCGACGTCAGGCGAAGAGGGCCGCGGCGCAGGTTACCCGCGCATGTCTCTCAGCGGACAGACAGTCGCCGTCCACCTGGTGATGTGGACCAACGAGCACGGCTACATTCCCGGCAAGAAAGAACTGGACCACGTCTGCCGCAACCGCCTCTGCGTGCGGCCCCACTCCGAACATCTCGAGCTCGTGACGCGCAAGCGCAACGCTTTGCGGCGCGAGCAGGCAAGGCGCCAGTTGCGCTGCGAGGAGGTTGCCTGATGAAAGCGCAAAGGGCCGAAGTTCTCCCCCTCTCCCTTCCGCCGCTCGGCGTCAACCGTGAGCAGGCCGCAGCCCTCGTCGGCATCAGTGTCTCACTGTTCGACAAGGCAGTGATGGCCGGCACCATGCCCAAGCCGCGAAAGATCGGCGGACGGCTCGTCTACGATGTCACGGAGATCGCCGAAGCATTCCGGAACCTCCCGCACCAAGAGCGCGAAGGCGAGCTTGACGGAGAGCCGGACGGCAGCAATCCTTGGGATGCATGAGCAAGATGTATCCGAAGCTTCCAAAAGGCGTCGTTCTCGACCGCGACTTCCGCAAGAAGGAACCGCGCTACTATTTCCGCGCGCCCGGACGCCCGAAGGTCAGGCTGCATGAGCAGCCGGGAACGGCCGAGTTTGAGCAGGAAGTGGCCTGCGCCCGACTCGGCGTGCCCTACGCGAAGGATGACCAGCCGAAGGCGGAGTATCCGGTCGCTCCACCGGCGGCGAAGGGCACACTTCGTTGGCTGCTGCAGGAATACAAGCGGCGCGCCCGAGGCACAATCTCCGTCGACCTGATGGAGCGCCGGATCCGTATGCTCGAGGAGATTTGCGAGACCTTTAAGCCGGACAAGGAAGGTAAGCCGGGAAAGCTGAAGCGCGGCGATCTACCCTTTGCGCTGATGGAGCGCCGACACATAACCGAAGTCCGGGACGAGATCCGCCAGACCATGGGCGCCCGCAACAACGTCGTGAAGGCGCTCTCGGCTATGTTCGCATGGGCAGTGGAGAATGACCTGACGAGGACCAACCCCTGCGCCGGCATCAAGCGCCAGAAAGCTGGCGAAGGCTTCCACACCTGGACGATCGAGGAAGTCCGCCAATACGAGGCGAAGCACCCGTTAGGCAGCAAGGCGCGGCTGGCGCTGCACATCGCCCTCTTTACCGGCTTGCGACGTAGCGACCTAATCATTCTCGGTCGTCAGCACCTGCAGAACGGATGGATCGTCATGCGCCCACAGAAGACTGCGAACTCGTCGAATGTCCTCGTCGAGATCCCGCTGCTTTCCTGCCTGGATGAAACCGTGGGCGCCTCGCCGACCGGCGATCTAACCTGGCTGATCAATGACTATGGCCGCCCGTTCACCGAAGACGGTTTCGGGAATCGCTTCCGCAAGTGGTGCGACGAGGCGGGCCTCCCCCACTGCACGGTGCACGGCCTGCGCAAGGCAGGCGCGACGATCGCCGCCGAAAACGGCGCAACCGATGATCAGCTGATGGCAATCTTCGGGTGGACGACCAAGCAACAGACGACGCTTTATACGTCGAAAGCGAATCGCCGGCGGCTCGCAAAGGAGGGCATCAAGCACCTCAGCCTGGAACGAAATGAGCACAAAAATGTCCCACGCGTTTCGGGGTCGGAAAAAAGTGGGACAAAAACAGCCAAAAAGTGAAGAAAAATCAACGTCCCGAAAGAGGCGTTGGTGGGCCCGGAGGGACTCGAACCCCCAACCAAGCGGTTATGAGCCGCCGGCTCTAACCATTGAGCTACAGGCCCTGCCGTTGCGGCATCGGGGGCGCAATGGTTCGCCGCCCGAGGTCCGTCTAACGCAATTCTTGCGCCGCCTCAAGCCGTTGCCGTATTGGCTTCACAATCGCCTCGCACCAATGGCCCATCACCCACCGTCAAAGGAAATCATGATGCACCCGTCCCTTGCCCTTCCCAGCCCGACGAACGTGCCGGTAAAGACCCTCTTGCGGCTTTCACTTGGCGGATTGCTTCTTTTCGGTGCCGCCGCACCAGTCTTTGCGCAGGACATGCAGCCGCGGCGGGAATCCCTGATTCGGGTTTCAGGGCAGGGGGAAGCATCGGTTGCCCCTGATACCGCTGTCGTCACCTTTGCCGTCGTGCGCAACTCGGAGACTGCCGAGGTGGCTCTTGGCCAAAACAGTTCTGCCATGGCTGCCGTGACGGCGGCTTTAAGAGCCGAGGGCGTGGAAGCAAAGGATCTCCAGACAAGCAACTTTGCCATCTACCCGCAATACCGCCATTCGCAGCCCAAAGACGACGGCACCGTCGAGCCACCGCAAGTGGTGGGCTACGAGGTCACCAACACGCTGACGGTAAAGATCCGCGACATCGGCAAGGTCGGTGCCATCCTGGACCGCTCGGTCAAACTCGGCGTCAATCAGGGAGGGCAGATCAGCTTCACCAATGACGATCCACAGGAGGCTCTGGACCAGGCGCGCAAGCAGGCTGTGGAACGAGCACTGGCCAAGGCCAGAACGTTGAGTGAAGCTGCCGGCGTGCGGCTCGGAAAGGTGGTGGAGATCAGCGAGGGGACGGCTCCGCAGATGCCGCCGCAGCCCGTATATCGCATGGCGATTGCCAAGGAAGCCTCTGACAGCGTCCCCGTTGAAGCGGGTGAGAATACCTATTCCGTTACGATCGAAGTCACCTTCGCACTGGAGCAATAGCCATATGCGAACGCCCCCGCCTTCCCGATTGGGTTGGCGAGGGCGCTTCCTCCGTCAACGGGCGAATGAAGACGGAAGCCTTTAGCGGCGGATCAACGGGCAGCCGCGGTCATTGGCAAAAACGATGCGATCACGGCCACGGCGATCACGTCCGACGACGGTGACGGTGCGGCGGTCGACATCGACAACGCGGGCGCGACGTAGGCCCATGCGGCTGGCCTTTTCCTCGGCAAGCCAAGGCGCGCAGCGGCCACCGCGGTCACGGCGCGGGCCATCCCAGCGGTCGCCGCGGCGGTGATCACGATCCCAGCCGCCGTGCTGTACGAAAACGCGAAGTTCCGGACCGCCAGCGGCTGCCGTGGAAGCGGTGGCGGTGAAGCCGGCAAGCGCGACCAGAGCCGCCAGTCCGGTCTTGACGAAGATGTTGGTCATGAATGTCTCTCCCGAAAGGGCCAGAACCTGGCGCCGTTGATGTCTCCCGTTCCCGGGATTGATCGCACCTTATGAGGAGGCGGCTGAACGCTACCGGAATCGGACATTCAGCCGGCGTTCATCATCTATGTCACGTGGAAAGGTGCAGCACGACGTTGCGGCTATGCGGCCGGTCGCGATGCTCGAACAGGTAGATGCCCTGCCAAGTGCCGAGCAGAGGGCGGCCGCTCGCCACCGGTATCGCAAGCGACACCGCCATCAGCGCCGCCTTGATGTGGGCCGGCATGTCATCCGGCCCCTCCATCGTATGCGTCACCCAGTTCATCGATGGCACATCGGACGGCGGCACGAGGCGCGAGAAGAAGGTCTTCAGGTCACGCTGCACATCGGGATCGGCATTCTCCTGGATCAGCAGCGAGCAGGACGTGTGCCGCACGAAAACCGTCAGCAGCCCCTCCTCCACCGCCTGCCGGCGGACGAAGCCGGCAACCTCGTCCGTGAACTCATAGAGGCCCTGGCCGCGGGTCTGGATCGTCAGTTGCGTCTGCGGCATCGATGTCCTTCAACAATCAGGGAGCGCCCGAGGGCCCGGTCATAGTGTCAGAAACGCCTGAAAGCCGCCATAGATCATCCGCTTGCCGTCGAAGACCTGCTTCCACTCCTCCCCCGCAAGCCGCGGATCGGCCATCACCTTGGCGCAGATCTCGTCACGGCTGGCGCGGTCCTTGTAGGTGATCCACGAGAAGATCACCGTCTCGTCTTCCGTCGCCTGGACGGAGCGGGGAAAGGACGTGACCTCGCCGTAGGGGATGTCGTCGCCGATGCACTCCACATAGGAGAGTGCGCCGTGCTCCATCCACACCTCGCCGCCCACGCGCGCCATTTCCCTGTAGGCGTCGAGCTTAGCCTTCGGCACGGGAACGATGAACCCATCGACATACACCATTGTCTTCCTCCTTCTTGGTTGAGCAACTCAAGGACGTTTGGATGGCAACGATACCGACAATGGCAGCACGATTTTCCTGAACCGACACGTCAGAACCGGGTGATGACGCTGATCCCCGGTGCCGTCGCGCGGTCCATTTCCATCAAGGCTGGCACTGCTTCCTCCAGGCTGATGCGCGAGGAAATCAGCTTCGACGGCGCCATTCGCCCGGCTGCGATCATCGACAGCATCGCGTCATAACGCCAAGCCTGCATGCCATGGCTGCCATAGATCTCGAGCTCGTGGCCGATCACCTGCGCCATAGGGATCTGCGGCGTCGAATGCTCGCCGAGCATAAGCCCCACCTGCACATGGCGCCCGCGTCGGCGGAGGTTCTTGATCGAGTTGAAGCAGGTCACCGGATGGCCGAGCGCATCGATCGACACATGCGCTCCACCCTTGGTGATCTCCCGCACCGCCTCGACAGGATCCGCAACGCTGCTGGCGTTGATGGTCGCCACCGCACCGCAAGCGCGGGCAAGCTTTAGCTTCTCTTCGGACAGATCTATCCCGATCGCATTCGCTCCCAGCGCCGTCGCGATCATGATGGCGGAAAGCCCGACGCCGCCGCAGCCATGCACGGCGATCCACTCGCCCGGCCCCGTCCGGGCCTGATCGGCAACGGCACGGAACGAGGTCGCGAAGCGGCAGCCAAGGCTGGCAGCAGTCGCATCGTCGATCATTTCCGGCAGGTGCACCAGGTTCGTATCGGCATAACCGATAGCGACATACTCAGCAAACGAGCCCCAATGGGTGAAACCCGGCTGGAACTGGTTCGGGCAGACCTGCTGGTTGCCGGAATGGCATTCGCCGCAGTGACCGCAACCGGAAACAAATGGCACCGTCACCCGGTCGCCGACCTTGAAACGCATCACGCCCCTGCCTGTCGCCACCACTTCCCCGGCCAATTCATGGCCGGGGACATGCGGCAGGCGGATATCCGGGTCGTGCCCCATCCAGCCGTGCCAGTCGCTGCGGCAAAGGCCGGTGGCGCCGACCTTGATGACGACGCCGTCATCCGTCGGGCTAGGGTCGGGAAGATTGAGGATTTCCGGCGCCTTCTCGAAGGCGTCGTAGAGCATGGCTTTCATGAGTCTACCTTCTGATATCGCGCGCAGCATAGTCGCGAGCTTCAACCGGTCAACGACGGATCGAAACGGCAACTTGCCCGTTGCCGAAGATCGGAGGTGTCGGATGGATCAGCATGACGAGAAGCAGGTGGTAATAGGACAGCGAATGCGCCCAAGAAGGCTTGGCTTCCCTGTGAAGGTCATGGCGCGTGATGACCTCAAGAGCAATGACAGCCGCCGGTCGGTGAACAATCCGCATCTCAAGGTCTCGCTGGAATACATCGATCGCATCCTCGATCATCTCGACCGGCATGACGTGCGCATGTACCGGCTGTCCTCCGACCTCGCGCCTTATGCCACGCATCCTGACATGCCGCAGTTCCACGGGATGGTTGCCGAAAGCGATCCGGAGCTGAGGGCGATAGGAGAGAAGGCGAAGCGGCTCGACATCCGCCTCTCCTTCCACCCTTCGCAATTCGTCGTCCTGAACAGCCCAAACCCGGAGCTCGTCCGCAAAAGTATCTGGGACCTGCAAAGTCAGGCAGAGATGCTGGACCGCATGGAACTGGGACCTGAAGCGGTGATGGTGATTCACGTGGGCGGCACCTATGGCAACATCGAGGAAAGCCGCGCCCGCTGGGTTGACACCTGGCAGAGCCTCCCGGAGCCGGTCCGCCGACGCCTCGTACTGGAGCACGACGACCTTCGCTTCTCGGCGGCCGATGTTCTTTGGATCCATGAGCACACCGGCGTGCGCCTCATCTTCGATTACCAGCACTTCTGGTGCCTCAACCCAGAGCGCGCCGACCTGCGCGAGACGCTGGCCAAGATCCTTCGCAGTTGGCCGGATGACCAACAGCCGAAGATCCATTTCTCCTCGCCCAGGACGGAACTGCGCGAGCAGGTGCGGGTCGATCCGAAGACCCGCAAGAAGACAACCAGGCATGTGGCACCGGTGTTCACGGGACATGCGGACTTCTGCAACCCTTTCGAGTTCGCAACCTTCATGCGAACGGCAGACGGTCTCGACTTCGATGTGATGCTGGAGGCCAAGGCGAAGGATCTGGCGCTGCTACGGCTGCGTCCCGACCTCCTCCGTTATGCACCGGACGTTGCCGCCCAATTCGGCTTGCAGGCAGAAGAGGCGGAAACACTGGAAGAGGAAGCAGACGCCGTGATGGATGAGGGTGGCGAAACCGGAGGGGCCTGACTTCAGGATCCGGGGAAGCCGCGCTGACGCCATTCGCTGCGCGGAACCGGCGCACCAATATCAAAGCCGAAGCCGACGACTTTCGTCGCCTCATCATTGATCTCGCAGCGAAAGCTCAGATTGTACCATTGTCCTTGGGCGCGGAATGCGGTCTGGCGCAGTTCCAGGATCGTCCCTTCCGAAAGCGGCGAGCGGGGAATGAAATCGGGATCGCGTGACGGCGAAGCGTTGCGCAGCTGTTCGGTCAACTCCGTCTCGCACAACTGCGTTGCCCGCATGGATCGCGGTATGTCTTCCATGGCAGTGCGCGCGACAGCATCTTCGGTGAGGTCGGGAGAGAAGAGCCTCTCAGCCTCCGCAAGTTCCTCCGGCGGATCCTCGCTCGACCGTTCCGCGCTCTCGGTAGCGTTCTCCGCCGTTTCAGGCGGTGCGGTCGCTACCTCGTCGGTCGCCAAATCGTCAGATGGGCCCGCAGCAGCCAATGCGTCAGGCGCATCGGGAGGAGCGCTTTTGGCAGCGTCAGATTCCTCTTCAGCCATCGTTTCGGCCGCTTCCGTTGGCGAGTTACCTTCGACAGCGACCCTCGGGCCCGTCGTTTCTTCGCCGAACTCGAAAACCGGACGCAGCGTCGGTATGGGAGGCGCCGCAGCAGCCCCCTCTTCGGCAGGCATTTCAGGTGCGGGCGAAGGCGGGGGCTCTTCCGGCGGCTGTTCCTCGGCCGGCGGCGGCTCGGGAGGCTCCTCCTTTGCCAGCGCTTCCTCCTCTGCCGCTTCTTCCGGCTCAGGCTCAGACGCCGGTTCCGGTGGCGGCTCGACAATCTCCACCGTTACCGCTTCTTCTTCGGGCGGCGTCGGCAATTCCAGGGGAAAGCCGAAGATCAGGATGGCGGCGAGAACAGCATGCAAGAGGATAGAGGCGGGAATCCCCCACCTCACGTCTCTCCGCCGCTTTTCGACCTCGTCTGTCATGGCAGGGGATGTAAGATGGTTTGATGTTCGGATCGAGTCCCGACGCATCAAAAGAAAAGAGCACGCTGATGAACCCCGTTCTGCTGACCTACATCTCTCTCGCTGCCGCAATCGCTCTGGAGGTCGTCGGCACCACTTTCCTCCAGCAGAGCCAGCAGTTCACGCGCCCGCTCCCAACCCTGCTTATGGCGCTTTGCTACGGAGCGGCCTTCTACCTCCTGTCGCTCGCGCTACGGACGATGCCGGTCGGAATCGCTTATGCGATCTGGAGCGGCCTGGGGATCGTGTTGATTTCGGCGGTCGGGTTCTTTGTCCTCGGCGAGAGGCTAGACCTCCCGGCCATCCTCGGGATCGGCCTTATTATTGCCGGCGTTGTCGTCGTGAACGTGTTTTCGTCTTCGGTCGGACACTAGAAAGCCCCGGCACGCTTCCGCGCCGAGGCTTGCTTATCTAACGAACTGGACGCGCTTAGCTGTCCAGGAAGCTCCGGAGTTTGCGCGACCGGCTCGGGTGCTTCAACTTGCGCAGCGCCTTCGCCTCGATCTGGCGGATACGCTCGCGCGTCACCGAGAACTGCTGGCCGACTTCTTCCAGCGTATGATCGGTGTTCATGCCGATGCCGAAGCGCATGCGAAGCACGCGCTCTTCACGCGGCGTGAGCGAGGCGAGAACCCGCGTTGTCGTTTCGCGCAGGTTCGCCTGGATGGCCGCATCGATCGGCAGAAGCGCGTTCTTGTCCTCGATGAAGTCACCGAGGTGTGAATCCTCTTCGTCGCCCACGGGGGTTTCGAGCGAGATTGGCTCCTTGGCGATCTTCAGGACCTTGCGGACCTTTTCGAGCGGCATGGCGAGCTTTTCCGCCAGTTCTTCCGGCGTCGGTTCGCGACCGATTTCGTGCAGCATCTGGCGCGATGTCCGGACGATCTTGTTGATCGTCTCGATCATATGCACCGGAATGCGGATCGTGCGGGCCTGGTCGGCGATCGAACGGGTGATCGCCTGCCGGATCCACCAGGTGG
>JAEWOP010000124.1 GCA_023399635.1 Pseudomonadota bacterium | reverse complement strand
ACCTCCAGTCAAAGTTTCGTATGGGTCTGGGTTCTTTTGCTGAAGGACAGCGTTCCCTGCCCCATCCCCGTCGATTGCCAGAAGACGGACGATCCACCGCCTCGCTTCCGAGAGTGAAAATACAAGACACGCCACGTCATGCAATCGGGAACTGGCAATGAGGCGGGGTGCCGCCCCTGCTTCGGGCAATCCTGTTGCCGAAAGGCCACAAATGTGGCGGTGCGCCCCTCTGAAGGTTTACGTTCAGTTAAGAAAACATAGGAAAGGCAGAGGTTTATCTTTGGCCTTCTTGTTCGTACCAAGTCTCCATACGGGAGAATAGCTGCCCGAATCGTGCCGCAAATCTGCCCTTCGTTGCGTCCGACCTCCGTCCGACCCCGACTACTGCACGCCCGCGACGGCACGAGAGTGACCGGGGAAGGCGAATCGTGCGGATGGAGTCGCACTGCCCAGAATCGGAACGGGTATCGCGCATTGAGCGTTGAGACGGCTCAGGCTCTGTCGGACGCTTTGTTGTCCGGCCTGCGGACCGACGCGAGAGTCCTAACTGGTTCAGGTTGTATTGTTCGGCAGGTAGTCTGACATCGAGGATGAGAAGGTATTGAGACTGTCGTTGACCCCTCGCCTGCCCTTTCCAGCCGCTCTTCTCGCTGCTGCAGTGCTTTCATCGATAGGCGCCGCCGCTGCAGCGCCCGAGGATCGGTTTCAGCCGGCGCGGCGGGGGCCGGTCGTTCTGGCGGATCAATCCTGCGGGCCAGGCTGGTACAGAACTGCGACCGGGAGATGCCGGAGAACCCTTCAGCAGCCGCCAAATGCGCCGCGATGGAGGCAGCCACTTGTTCGTGCCCACCCGGCGAAACCGGCCTCACCTCCGCGCCCTGACTTAGGGAGATTGAGCCCGAACGAGATGAAGGGGCCACCGCCGCCGCACCTGCGTTGGTCACCCACACCGCGACCACCGCGTTGGCGGGAAGTGCCCCCTCCCCGGACAAGGCTCCCACAGCGATAGTGCACGGCTGCTGCGCTGGATTGCAGAATGGCGCCATGAGCCCGGCATGAGCGGCGTCCGATGGCAACTCGTGATCTGTCAAAATCCGTTCTGCAGCCTAGCTGTGGTGGCCCGGAAAGGTAATCATGGCACTCGCGCCTCCGCCCGTTCTGCTTTTGACGGAAAACTGCGCCCCATGAGCTTCTGCAATGGCTTTAACGACTGTCAGGCCAAGGCCAGTCCCGTCAGCGCCCCGCGGAGTGACCGTTTCGCTTCGCCAGAACATGTCAAAGGAGGACTCGAGCACGTCCGGGGGCATGCCCGGCCCTCGATCTTCCACGGATATGAACGATCTGCCAGCCTCGTCCACGCCGGTATGTACGTCTACCGGACCATGGCTTCCCGCATATCTGCGGGCGTTTTCCAGCAGGGCCAGCAGAGCTTGACGGAAACGAACAGGATCGATCGAGGCTGGCGCTGGCTCAAGAAAGGTGCGGCAGACCAGGTTTTCGCCGCCGGAAGCCTGGAACAAGTCCACCGTATCCGCGACGTGAGACGCCAGGTCGGTGACGGCAGGCGAAGCCACGAAATTGGGTGTCCCGACCAGGGACAGCGTATTCAACTGATCCACCAAGCGCGACATTCCCTGCGTCTGCGCATAAAGGGCCTTGATGCGGTCGTTGCTGAGTTCGATCACGCCGTCGCTCATGCCTTGAAGATTGCCCTGCAGCACAGTAAGCGGCGTTCGCAGTTCGTGCGCCACGGCGCGGGTGTTGAATTTCAGTCGTCTTTCAAGCGAGAAAAGTTCGGAGGCGAGCCTGTTGATGGTCGAAGCCAAAGCTTCGATCTCTCGGGTCGCACTGGGTTCGACTTCAACCAGGAAGTCACCGGACCGGATCTTCTCAGCAGCCGCGGTGAACCGACTCAAGGGCGCGGCTATCCGGAACGCGAAAAACACCCCGATCAAACTCGAAAGAAGGATCGCGGCCGTCCCGAAGCCAAGGATGGCAGCGAACGGTGCGACTTCCGTCACCTCTTCAAGACTTGGAAAGACGCTAGCCAGCGCGGCCAACGATTCTGGATCGGGCACCAGACCCGCGTTCAGGTCGTTCCACGCGCGTTTGGCGTCGTTGGGAAGGTGGTCGACGGACACCGTTTCTGCATAGTCAACATACCATTCGACGAAAAAGTAAAGAAGCGCGATGGTTGCAAACTGTGTGACCGACACAAGCGCGACCGTGAGAAAGGCAAGAGACGGCCTCTTAGACATTGTCGGATCTCGCAAAGCGATAGCCAACGCCACGGACGGTCGTGATGTACCCGACCTGACCTTTCTCCGCGAGCTTCCGTCTCAGATTGGCGACGTGCGTGTCGATCGTCCGATCAAGCGCGTCGCTGTCCGGCATGGAAGCATCCAGAAGGGAGGCGCGATCAAACGTCTTGAACGGGAAGCGAATGAGGCAGGCCAGGAGCCGGAATTCTGTAACGGTCAACAAAAGGCTCGCCTCATTGCCATCTCCAATGATCACCGCTGTGTGCGAGTCCAATCTCACTTCTATCTCATCATGTCGAAGCACAGCCTCTGGAGCCACACCCTTGGTGCGTTTCAGGACTGCACCGACGCGCGCGACCACTTCCTGCGGATTGAAGGGCTTCGTGACGTAATCGTCAGCGCCGAGTTTAAGTCCCAGAAGCTTGTCCGTGTCATCGTCCATGGCTGACACGAAGATCACGGGAACGTTTGATTCGCCCCTGATCTTGGCCAAGACGTCAAATCCGTCCATGTCAGGCAGTCCAACATCGAGCAGAACAAGATCCGGCCGCAGCATCTTCTGGTGGGTCAAAGCTGTTCCACCATTTGCCGCTCTCACCGTTCGGTACCCACCGCGCTGCAGATATCTTTCCAGCAGCAATGCGATTTCCGCATCATCTTCAACAAGCAAAACTAGAGAAGAGAACATCGTACTGCTTCTTGGTTCACGGCGTCTCCACGAGATCTCCGCCCAATCTTGACAAACCATGCGCAAGCAAGGGGCCTCAACGAGGAGCGGGACATGACCTTATCGATCGTCAGGAAAAGTGCAAATTCCCGGCCACCTGTGGCGTGCGCGACGACAACGGATGCCTTGCAGTTGGCCCTCCTTGCCTTGGGTGCGGTATCCATTCTGTTTGCGGCTGTTCCAGAACTGGATCTCATCGTCAGCCGTCTCTTCTGGAGCGCAACGGAGGGGTTTGCTGTTGATTTCCACTGAGAGCTGACCCGGCTCAGCCTGATATTTCCATTGAGAATTGACCCATGTTTCAACCGTCCCTCGCATGTTTTCAGCGGGGGCTCTGGAGTGATCGACATGGCGTTACTGAGC
>JAEWOP010000061.1 GCA_023399635.1 Pseudomonadota bacterium | reverse complement strand
CCTTTGATACCCTCCCAAAGAACCCGCTCGATCCCGCAAAGCTCGCTACGAACGACGGCAGCATCACTGGTGCCAGGAAGCTCATTGCACGCCTGTTCGAAAACCTGATGATATTCCGCTCCGCTGGAACTCATGCCCTACCCCTCCCAAGGGAAGACTAGGACGGCTGGCCCATCGGTGCAATCCGCTCGATCCTCACCTGGATCGGTTGATGCTGCTGGTTGATGCTGCGCTGCACTGTAATTCTTGCCGCGGCGCCCGCTTTGGCCTAGCCTAGAGTCATGACCCGACCGGATCCTTTCGCCGCTATTGCAGATCCCAACCGGCGATACCTGCTGGAGGAGCTTCGGCGCGCTCCGAAGACTGTCAACGAATTGGCGCAAGGCCTGCCAATCAGCCGACCCGCGGTCTCCCAGCACCTGAAGGCCTTGCTTGATTGTGATCTGGTGAGGGTCAGCAATGTCGGAACGAGACGGGTCTACTCCATCCACAACAGCGGCTTCGACAGGCTGAACCTTTGGCTTGATCAGTTCTGGTCGTGACCCGAGAAGGCCACGGCCAGACTGCTTCGCTTGAATTGGGTGAGCCGCGTCTACTGCCCTACTCGGTTACGCGGGGCTGCGGCGGGACATTGTCCACGGGCCTCAGTGGCGCGTGGATGACTTCAGACGCTCCATCTGGTCTTTGAGACGAAGCTTGCGGCGCTTGATGTCGGCGATCTCCCGGTCATCGGCAGAGGGAGATAACAAAACAGTCTGCAGCTCGTCTTCGAGAGCACCGTGTTTCTGTTCGAGCGACGCAAGATGAGCCTGAATGGTCATGCGGCAAGTCCTCCTTGACAAACCTATCCCCGGCCATCCCTTGGCCAGAGGCTTCAGGTTTACGAAGGAAGTGTGACACGATCGACCTCCTTTGTCGAAGGTGAAATCGTGGTTTGAACGAGGCAAATTCATGGCATTGCATAACTTCCAGTTAATGCCGTTTGGTGGTAGGAGCTTGCGCTCATTGCCGGTGACGGGCAGAGGTGAATTGGAATGGGGACAGCGATAATGGCGGACCAGGAACAGGCGGATATTCGGCTGGCGCTGGCAAGGCTCAGGCAAGAGCATGAGGATTACGATGCTGCCATCAACGCCATGATCCAGACCGGATGCGAAGCGCTGCGCATCCAGCGGATGAAGAAAAAGAAGCTGGTCATCAAGGACCGCATTACCCAGCTCGAAGATCAGATTCTTCCCGATATCATCGCCTGAGGAGGAAAGAGATGACCTCCGACAGGCCCGCCGTCGCCATCATCATGGGAAGCCAGTCCGACTGGGAAACGATGAAGAACGCTGCCGACACGCTCGACCAGCTCGACATCGGCTATGAAGCTAGGATCATCTCCGCCCACCGCACGCCAGACCGCCTGGTGAGCTTTGCCAAGGGCGCGCGTGACGAAGGCTTCAAGGTCATCATCGCCGGAGCCGGCGGCGCCGCCCATCTACCGGGCATGGCTGCCTCCATGACGCCGCTGCCCGTGTTCGGGGTGCCGGTACAATCGAAGGCGCTTTCCGGTCAAGACAGCCTTCTTTCCATTGTGCAGATGCCGGCGGGTATTCCTGTTGGAACGCTGGCGATTGGCAGGGCCGGCGCCATCAACGCGGCATTGCTCGCCGCCGCTGTTCTTGCCCTGGGCGATGAGGATCTGGCCGATCGGCTGGACGAATGGCGTGCGACCCAGACGGCGGCAGTGGCTGACTACCCGATGGACACGCCGGAATGAGCATCACGACGATCGGCATCATCGGCGGCGGCCAGCTCGGTCGCATGCTGGCCATGGCGGCGGCCAGACTGAATTTCCGCACGATCATTCTGGAGCCTCAGCCCGATTGCCCGGCGGCACAGCTCGCCAGCGAGCAGATCGTCGCGGCTTATGACGATGAGGAAGCCCTGGACGCGCTTGCCCGCGCCTGTGATGTCGTTACCTACGAATTCGAGAATGTTCCGGTTGCTGCCGCAGAACGACTGCAGGGTTCAGTTCCCGTCTACCCGCCGCCGAAAGCCCTTGAGGTGGCGCAGGATCGATTGACGGAGAAGCGCTTCCTCAACGCGTGCGGCATTGCCACTGCCGACTTCCGCGCCGTCGATAGTCAGGATGATCTGACTGCAGCACTTGCCGATTTTGACGATCGCGGCGTGCTGAAGACACGCAGGCTCGGCTATGACGGCAAGGGCCAGCGCGTCTTCCGGTCCTCCGGCGACGATCCGGCCGGCGCTTATGAGAGCTTGGGGTCGGTCCCGCTGATTCTGGAAAGTTTCGTCCCCTTCCAACGTGAGATCTCCATCATCGCGGCCCGCGGCCCGGACGGTACCGTGAAGGCCTATGACCCGGCCGAGAACGTCCATCTCAACGGCATTCTCCACACCTCCGTCACGCCTGCATCGATCTCCGATTCGACCGCCGCTGCTGCAAGCGCCGCCGCCGGTCGCCTTCTCGAAGCCCTCGGCTATGTCGGCGTCATTGGCATCGAGTTCTTCGTGATGGCTGACGGCAGCCTCATAGCCAACGAGATTGCGCCGCGCGTCCACAATACCGGGCACTGGACAGAGGCCGCCTGCGTCGTTTCCCAGTTCGAACAGCATATCAGAGCCGTTGCGGGCTTGCCGCTCGGCGACCCGCGCCGCCACTCCAATTGCCGGATGACGAATCTCATTGGAGATGACATCGCTGACGTCGAGCAGTGGCTGAAGCAGGCCGATGTCCTCGTCCACCTCTACGGCAAGACAGAGGCTCGACCGGGCCGGAAAATGGGCCATGTGACGGAATTGACTGGGCCGAAAACAGCCTCCGATGGTTGACACGCCCGATGTCTCGGGTTATCTGCACGCCCAACCTCAGAGCGCGCCCTTCTTGTCAACAAAGAGCGGCGCGCTCTCAATGTAAAAGACAAGCGGGCCGAAGCGCTCGTCAACTTTGCGGACAAGAACGATGAAAATCAAGAATTCGCTGAAAGCGCTCAAGGCCCGCCATCGCGACAACCGTCTGGTT
>JAEWOP010000228.1 GCA_023399635.1 Pseudomonadota bacterium | reverse complement strand
AATTGCAGCAAGGCTCCGCAGAAGAGGAATCCTAGCCAGCCGACAGCAACGAGATGGACGATGACAAGGGTTTCCGGTGCCTCGACCGGCAGGACTGGAAAGCCAAAGCCTGCGGCAAGCAAGGCCTGTCCCATGATAAGGAAGACAAGCGAGGCCGCAAAGTAGGACATGGTCCAACGCGAGATGGAGGCACCGGGCATGGGATTATTTCCCTTTTAGTGTCCGCAGCAGCAATCGCAGCCGGAGCTTTGCGCGCGCGTGATCTCGACCCGCCAGGTTTCACGCCCCTGCTCAAGATAAGTCCACTCGAACTCTTCCGGATAGCGGCTTGCGATCTGGTAGTGCAGCGGGCGTGGATCGTGATCGCTCGCGACCTGCATTGCACCACCCGGCACCAGCGACGTCAGCACGCCAAAGATGCGGGGATGGCGCTCTGCTGGCGGAAGGATGCGGACATCGATCAGTGGAATCTCTATAGCTGACATGGGTTTTTCCAAGGCCTGTTGATCAAACGCGGAAAGGCGGCCGGCTCTTTCCCAGCATCAGCTTTTGCCGATCGGGACACTCGCGACGTTGTGGCACAGCAAACAACATCACTTTTGTCGCAATATCCGAAGCTTACGGGCCTGTTATTGACGTCGCTCAAAGAGACCATCCGTCGCGAACGCTATGAACGTCTCAACATGAACAGGAAGGTATGAGATGTCCCAAGCGATTGTGGAGAAATACGGCGAGGCGCGGCTGCCACGCTACACCAGCTATCCAACCGCGCCGAACTTCAGTCCGGAAGTCGTGCCCGGAACCTATGCGGAATGGCTAAAGGCAATACCCGCGGATCAGACAACCTCACTCTACCTCCACATCCCATTCTGTCGTTCCATGTGCTGGTACTGCGGGTGCCACACGACGATCACCGAAAAAGACAAGCCGATCCTAGACTACCTGGAGGTGCTGCATCGGGAGATCGATCTGATTGCCGAGACCCGTGGCGCCACCTTCAATGTTGGCGAGATCCATTTCGGCGGCGGCACGCCGACCATTATTCAGCCGGAGGAGTTCATCCAGCTGATGCAGGCGCTTCGGTCGAAGCTTGGTTTTGCGCCGCAGGTGAACACGGCAGTCGAGATCGACCCGCGCCGGCTGCAGCCGGAAATGGCGGCAGCACTCGGTCAGGCCGGTGTGACCCGCGCCAGCCTCGGCGTCCAGAGCTTTGACCCGAAGGTGCAGAAGGCGATCAATCGCATCCAGACGGCGGAGACCACGCTTGCCGCGGTGGAGGGCCTTCGGGCAAATGGCATCGACGCCATCAACTTCGACCTTATCTATGGCCTCCCGCATCAGACTGTTGCGTCCTGCGTCGAGACGGTGGACCTGGCAGTGGCCATGCGGCCGGAGCGCTTCGCCGTGTTCGGCTATGCCCATATCCCGAGCTTCAAGAAGCACCAGCGGCTGATCGACGAAAACGCGCTTCCGGATGCGCGGGGACGCCACGCGCAGGCTGAGGCAATCGCCGAACGACTGGTGGAAGCCGGCTACCGGCAGATCGGGCTCGACCACTTCGCGCTGCCGGAAGACGAGTTGGCTGTCGCGCAGCGGGAAGGCCGGCTTCACCGCAATTTCCAGGGCTATACCACAGACGCCTGCGAAACCCTTGTCGGCCTCGGCGCGTCCTCCATCGGCAAGTTCCAGCAGGGCTACCATCAGAGCGAGGTTCCTCCGGGCCTTTACGCAAGTCGCGTCTCCTCCGGCGAACTGCCGACCGCGAAAACCTACCGCCTGACCGCCGAGGATCGGTTCAGGGCTGACGTCATCGAACGGCTGATGTGCGACTTCCAGGTCGATATTGCAGCCGTTGCCGCAGCGCACGGGTTCGATCCTGATCTTCTGCTCAAGCACAATGATGCGCTGGAGGATCTTGAGCGGGACAATCTCGTTCAGCGTGGAGGAACGTCCGTACGCGTCGATGACAGCCACCGCTTCGTCGTGCGTGCCGTGGCGGCAGCGTTCGACGCCTATCTCACGACCGTCAAGCGCACCTACAGCACGGCCGCCTGACCGATCCAGCCCTTGAAAACATAGAAAGAGCCCGACAGGGGGATATCCCGCCGGGCTCTTCCGTGCGGCCTGGCCTCCCTATGCCGTCAGGCCGCGATAGATGGCCGGCAACGCTGCCGGCAGTTTCGAGATGTCGCTGACCAAGGCAAAGCCGTTGCGACCAAACATGATGGGGAGGTAGGACTGCGCATCCCGATCGACCGTGACGGCGAAGACATGGGCGCCATTTCGCCGCGCCTCCTGCACCGCCCGCCGGCTGTCCTCCAGCGCGAAGCGGCCTTCGTAGTGGTCGATATCGTTCGGCTTGCCATCCGTCAGCACGAGCAAGAGCTTGCTCCTGTTTGGCCGTTTCTGCAGCTCCGCCGTCGCATGGCGCACCGCCGCCCCGAGCCGCGTGTAATAGCCCGGCTTCAGGGCCCCGATCCGTCTCTCCACCCTGGATCCCATGGTTTCGTCGAAACCCTTGACCGTCTCCACACGCACCCATGAGCGGCGCCGCGAGGTGAAGGTGAGGATGGAGTAATCGGTGGCGCAGGCGGAAAGCCCTTGTGCCAGAACCAGTAGCGCCTCCTTCTCCACATCGAGCACGCGGCGGTTGTCGATCCAGGCATCGGTTGAAAGCGAGACATCGACGAGGATGGTGACGGCCAGATCCTGTGTCTGCGGCCGGCTCATCAGATGAATGCGATCCGATCCCTGGCCGCCTGCAACAAGATCGGTGCGGGAGCGGACCACAGCATCCATGTCAAGCTCGGCACCGTCCAGCTGCGCCTTCAACAACTCGTGGCGCGGACGCAGGATCTCGAACTGGCGGCGCACCTTCTTGACCAACTGGTGCGTGCTCTCGCTCGCCTCCAGAACATCCCCTGTTTCAGAGGCTGGTGCGGCCAGTACCCGGCAATAGCTCTTGAGATAGGTCGCCTTGCGGTAATCCCATTCCGGGTAGCTCATTTCCGCTTCGATCCGGCTCAGGTCGAGCATTTCCGGCGGAAGGTCGAGATCGAAACGGAAGCGCGAGGAAGGTCGCTCGCGGCGACGGCCGAGGATCATGTTGTCGAGATCGTCGGCTGCCTTGCCATCCTCGTCGTCCTTGTCATCGGTGGGCCGGTCGACATTCACCATCTCGGCCATCGCCAGGATCTTCTCGAAACGGTTCAGGATGAAGGGGCTGCGCTCATTGCGCTTGTCGTCCACCGCCTCCCGCTCGGCCACGAAGCGCTTGCCGCCGGCAGGCGTGCTGGCATCGCCCAGCGGACCCTCGGCATCGGCATTGGCCGGTTCTGTTTCGCTGGTGTCGAAGAATTCGGGCCAAAGCGGCACGTCCATCATCGGCTGGTAACCGGGCGGCGACCGGCGCGGGAAGATAGAGGGGAGATGGGGGTCTTCCAATCCTGCCGACTGGCGCAGCGTGCTGAGGATACGGTTCTCCACCAGTTGCTCCACCGGCGGAAGCTTCCCCCGCCGGCGTTCCGTCAGCACGGCAGTACAAAGACGCCGATAGCTCTTCTGCAGCCCTGGAAATGCCTTGAGAACCTCGCGAACCGTTTCCTCGGCCCGATCCAACCGGCTCCGATCGCGCGCCAGCGGGTCATCTCCGTCAATCGCCTGCGCCGGTGTCACAGCAAGATAGGCGGCAAGCCAGACATAGAGGTTGCGGTTGAGCTCCCGGTCCGGGAAGAAGTCGATCTCGGCCGGCAGCATGATGCGGGCGAAGTCGCGACCAACCCGCGCGACCCGTTCCTCGCCAAGCCCGACAAGCTGGCGCAGCTTCAGCCGATGGCCGGAGGTCTTCTGTGCCGCCGGCACCAGCTGGCAGGTGCTTTCACCGCCAAAGCCGCGAAAGCACGATGCGAGCACCGCCGAGACGTCGTCGAGCGTGACCGCGTGTTCGGGATAGCGCGGCATGCTTCTCGTTTGGCCGACAAGGCGGTGCCAGGTCTTGCCGACGGTTTCTTCCAGTTCCAGGAACTCGAACATGTCATGTCCTCAAGGGATAATGGCTTTGGCAACCTCGCGCAGGGCCTGGCGCACATCGGGATCATCCGTCAGCGGTTCGATCATGGCCGCGGAGATCGCGTCCTGCGGGTTCAGGCCGCTCCCGATCAATGTCGCGCAGTAGACCATCAGGCGTGTCGAGACGCCTTCCTCGAGATCATGGCCCTTCATCGCGCGAAGCCGATGGGCAAGATTGACGAGCGGCGCGACTTGGCGCTGTTCCAGCCCGCTTTCGGCTGAAACGATCGCAATCTCCTGGTCCTTGGGCAGGAAGTCAAACTCGATTGCCACGAAACGCTGCTTGGTCGATGGCTTCAGCGCCTTCAGGATGTTCTGGTAGCCGGGGTTGTAGGACACGACGAGCATGAACGCGGCGGGAGCCTCCAGCGTCTCGCCAGTTCGCTCGAGCGGCAGGATACGACGGTCATCGGTTAGAGGGTGCAGGACGACGGCGACATCCTTGCGGGCTTCCACGACCTCATCGAGATAGCAGATCCCGCCGTTGCGAACGGCACGCGTCAGCGGTCCGTCGACCCACACTGTATCGCCACCCTTCAGCAGGTAGCGCCCGGTGAGGTCGGCCGCAGCAAGGTCGTCATGGCAGGACACGGTCGATAGCGGCAGGCCGAGCTTTGCTGCCATGTGGCTGACAAAGCGCGTCTTGCCGCAGCCCGTAGGCCCCTTGAGCAGGAGCGGCAGTTTGCGCTTCCACGCCATTTCAAACAGCTCGCACTCATTGCTGGCAGGGATGTAGTGCGGCACCAGCGCCTGGCTGGCGAAGTGGGAAGACAAAGGGGAAGTCATGTCTGGAATCCTTGTTTTTGGGAAAGCGTCCGGCCCCGGTACGTCCGGGGCCGGACCGCTACTCGGCCGGAACGGTCGTGAAGGCAGCCGGAACCTGCTCGCGCCTTGGCACGAACAAAGCCCAGAGGAACATGATGGCCGAGATCAGCACGAAGACGCCTGAACCCAGACGAACCCAGTAGAACATCGCCAACTGGTCCTGGACGTCCATGTAGCTCTCACCCAGCACGCGCTGGAGGTGGACCTGAAGGACGCCTGCGAAGGTCAGCGCGAAGGTCATCACCGACATCGCCGTGCACATCATCCAGAAGCTGACCATGGACAGCATCTGGTTGTATGGCGCGCGGCCGCGGATCTGAGGCACCGCATAGGCCATGACTGCGAGATTGAGCATGACATAGGCGCCGAAGAAGGCGAGGTGGCCGTGGGCAGCGGTGACCTGCGTGCCGTGGGTGTAGAAGTTCACCGAAGACAGCGTGTGCAGGAAGCCCCAGACGCCGGCGCCGAAGAAGGCCATGACCGAGCAGCCGATCGACCACAGGAGCGCCGCACGGTTCGGATGCTTGCGGCCGGCCTTCCAGGTCATCACGAAGGTGAAGATGACCATGGTGAAGAAGGGCGCCACCTCAAGCGTCGAGAAGAGCGAGCCGATCCACTGCCAGTAGCCCGGAGCGCCAATCCAGTAGAAATGGTGGCCGGTGCCGAGGATGCCCGAGAAGAGGGCCAGGCCGACGATGACGTAGAGCCACTTCTCGACAACTTCGCGGGCGATGCCGTTCAGCTTGATCATCAGGTAGGCGAGAATGGACGCCATGATCAGTTCCCATACGCCTTCGACCCACAGATGGACGAC
>JAEWOP010000169.1 GCA_023399635.1 Pseudomonadota bacterium | reverse complement strand
TTCCTTACTTAACCGCGCCGAAGGTCAGGCCGCGAACGAGTTGCTTCTGGCTGAACCAGCCCATGATCAGGATTGGCGCGATCGCCATGGTGGAGGCGGCCGACAGCTTCGCCCAGAACAGGCCCTGCGGGCTGGAGAAGGAGGCGATGAAGGCCGTCAACGGCGCCGCATTTGTCGTCGTCAAACGGATCGTCCAGAAGCTCTCGTTCCAGGCGAGGATGATGTTGAGGAGGAGGGTCGAGGCGATACCGGGCACCGCCATGGGCGTCAGCACGTAGACGATCTCCTGCCACAGCCCTGCTCCGTCCATCCGCGCGGCTTCGAGGATCTCGCCCGGTATCTCCCGAAAATAGGTGTAGAGCATCCAGATGACGATCGGCAGGTTGATCAGCGTCAGCATGATTGTGAGCCCGATGCGCGTATCAAGAAGGCCGAAGTCGCGAAACATCAGGTAGATCGGCACCAGCACGGCAACGGCCGGCATCATCTTGGTCGACAGCATCCACATCAGCACGTCCTTCGTGCGCTTTGTGGGCGAGAACGCCATGGCCCAGGCGGACGGGATGCCGATGATCAGCGCCACAATGGTGGAGCCCACGGACAGGATGACCGAGTTCATGAACGGCTTGATGTAGTCCCGCTGGGTCTGCACCGTCACGTAGTTCTCGAACGTGAAGGAGGGGATCAGGATGAAGCCGGCGATCGCTTCGGGCTCGGTCTTGATGCTGGTGATCAGGGAGTAGAGGATCGGAAAGAAGATCACCAGGGCAACGGTCCAGGCGGCGGCGGTGGCGATGATCTTGTGCCGGGTGGTGACTGCGCGTGCCATGGTCTTCCCCTATCGGTCCAGGTTTCGGCCCACCGCGCGCATCAGGAAGATCGCGACGATGTTGGCGAGGATGATGGCGATGATGCCGCCTGCGGATGCCCCGCCGACATCGTAGCCAAGCAGCGCTGTGCGGTAGATCAGGAAGACCAGGTTGGTGGAGGCGTAGCCGGGTCCTCCATTGGTCGTAACGAGGATTTCCGCGTAGACGCCCAGGAGGAAGATTGTCTGGATCAGTATGACGACGGTGATCGCCCGCGCCAGATGCGGCAGGGTCAGGTAGATGAAGCGGTTGAAGACGTTGGCGCCGTCCATCTCGGCCGCCTCCTTCTGCTCGCTGTCGAGCGACTGAAGGGCGGTCAGCAAGATGAGCGTCGCGAAGGGCAGCCACTGCCAGGCAACGATGATGATGATTGCCAGCAGTGGGTACTGGGCGAACCAGTCGACCGGCTGCAGGCCCAGCAGACGGTTGATATCCGCCAGCACCCCATAGCCCGGATGCATGATCATGTTCTTCCACACCAGTGCCGCAACCGGCGGCATGACGAAGAAGGGCGAGATCACCAGGATGCGCACGATCCCCTGCCCGAAGATCGGCTGGTCGATCAGAAGTGCAATCAACGCCCCCCCGACGACCGTGATCAGCAGCACGCCACCAACGATCATCAGGGTATTCCAGATCGACTGGAAGAAAGCCGGGTCCGTATAGAAGAAGCGATAGTTGAAAAGGCCGGCGAAGCTGACATTGGCCGGATTGAGAAGGTTGTAGTTCTGGAACGAGAACCACAGCGTCATCGACAGCGGTACGATCATCCACACCAGAAGAAGGATGACGGACGGCGCCATCATCAGGCGGGCCAGTCCTTTCGTATTCTGTGTTGCCATCCTGGCGCCCTCCTCCAAATGCCGCGGGTTTTCGATCTTCGAAGACCAAGGCGGCATGTTCTTCGCTTAATGAGGCAGACTGGAAAAGGCCGCCCAACATCAAGCTGGGCGGCAACTGCTCGGGAGGAGCCTACTTGATATAGCCCGCGCGGGTCATCTCGCGCACGGTGGCGGATTGGGCCTGGGCCAGCGCATCATCGACGGAAGACTGGCCCGCAACCACGGCGGAGAACAACTGGCCGACATTCGTGCCGATCGCCTGGAATTCGGGGATCGCGACGAACTGGCCACCCGTGTAAGGCACCGGCTTCACCGAAGGCTTGGTGATGTCGGCGGCGTTCATGGCTGCAAGAGTGGGCTCTGCGAAGGCGGCCTCCTTCTTGTACTCCTCGTTCTCGTAGAGCGAGGTGCGGGTGCCCGGAGGCACATTGGCCCAGCCTTCCTTGGAAGCCACCCACTCGGGGTATTCCTTGCTGGTTGCCCAGGCGATGAACTTCTGGGCCGCTTCCGCCTTCTGCGAGCTCGCCGGGATGGCAAGGTTCCAAGACCACAGCCAGTGGCCATGATTATCGACGCCTTCCTTGGACGGGAAGATCGCATAGCCGACCTTGTCGGCAACCGTCGAGTCATTGGGGTTGGAAACGAAGGACGCCGCCACCGTCGCATCCATCCACATGCCGCACTTGCCCTGCTGGAAGAGCGTCAGGTTCTCGTTAAAGCCGTTGGACGAAGCACCGGCCGGGCCAGCATCCTTCATCAGATCAACATAGAACTGCAGCGCTTCCTTCCATTCCGGCTGGTCGAACTGCGGCTGCCAGTTTTCGTCGAACCAGCGTCCGCCGAAGGAATTCGTCAGCGCCGTGATGAAGGCCATGTTCTCGCCCCAGCCCGCCTTGCCGCGCAGGCAGATGCCGTTGATGTCGGCGCTGCGGTCGGTCATCTTGCGAGCTGCATCGGCTATGAACTCCCATGTCGGGGATTCCGGCATCTGGAGACCAGCCTTCTCCAGCAGGTCGGTGCGATACATGATCATCGCCGACTCGCCGTAGAAGGGTGCTGCATAAAGCTTGCCGTCGACGGTCAGGCCGCCGCGAATAGAGGGAAGCAGGTCGTCGACATCATAGTTGTCGCCCAGTCCGCTAAGTTCGGTCAGCCAGCCCTGCTTTGCCCAGATCGGAACTTCGTAGTTGCCGATTGTCATGATGTCGTACTGGCCGCCGGAAGTCGCAATATCCGTCGTCACGCGCTCGCGAAGGACGTTTTCCTCCAGCGTCACCCATTCGAGCTGGATGTCGGGGTTCTTCGACGTGAAGTCCTCCGTCAGACCCTGCATGCGGATCATGTCGCCGTTGTTGACGGTTGCTATGGTGAGGGTCTCGGCCGAAGCCATGCCGGCAAGTACCAGCGCCGAGCAGCCGCCCAGCAAAATTGTTTTCAGTGTCATGATCTTCCTCCCGAAGATGGAACGAGCATTCGCTTTGCCCATGGGCAATTACTCATTCTCGAGCGGAACAAGTCAATGCGAAATCCTCGCTGCATTGCAGCGAAGATGACTAACCACCTCAAACAACATTAATATTATTTGCTCAGCCGTGGAGCAATTGCTCAGCCGTTGCCTCATCCGTAATCAGCCCATTGATGAGTTGCCCCAGCAGGGCCGCCTGAATTGCAGTTAGTTTGCGCTGCCCCTGAGCCAGACCGATAACGCAGGATGTCTTGCTGGAGGGGATTGGAACACTGGCGACGCGGTCATTGATCGAGTCCAACAGAAGTTTTCCTTCCTTGTCGAAAACCCATCCGCAGATCTCTCCGGCGGCACCGCTGTCAACCAAGGTCATCATCTCGTCTTTTGCAAGGAAACCATCGACGCAGAGGGGACCATCGGGACCGAGTTCACCGATACCGACAAAGGTGACATCCGCCTGAGCCCCCAGCGCCAGCGTTGAGCGCACAAGCGCCTGGTCGTGGAGCGCGTCACGCTCCTCCGCAGAGGAGCACAGCACCGGCAGCGGCATTGGGAAATGCCGGGATTTGATGGCATCGGCCATGGAGAAGATGACGTTGTAATAAGCTGCAGATCCATCGGGTCCGATATTGCCGGTCAAGGACACGATCCGATGTTGCGGGCATTCCATCGGCGGCAACTGATCGACTGCCGCCTTCAACGTCCGGCCGGTGCCGATCGCAAGCACGATAGGGTCTGCACGCTTCAGCCACCGCTCGATCTCAGCCGCGCCTGCTTCGGCAATCCCGACAGTGGTGGAACCGGCCGCTGGGTCGCTTGGCACGACTTCCACCTGCCTCAGTCCATATTTCGCCCGCAGCGCTTCGCCCAGTTCCAGACAGGCGGCAATTGGATGGTCCAGCCGAACCTTGATCAGCCGCTCCGCAACAGCAAGGGAAACGAGGCGCTGCGCGGATTGCCGGGAAATCCCCATGGCGTTTGCAATCTCGTCCTGCGTCCGGCCGGCGACATAGTACAGCCAACCGGCGCGTGCCGCATCGTCAAGCCGCCCGTGTGAATCGGACCTTTTCACCATGAATGCTATCCTCCCCGCACCGTTGCTGCCACGCTTCGACGCTGCCTGTCAAACAACGGCGGAGGGGACGGCAAGCACCGAAACAGCGTGAGATGCCTCAGGCCATCTGAACGAGGTGTCCTGGCGACACTTCACGGTACTCCCGCGCCGGGGGAACGTAATCTACGGGCCTGATTGGGCTCTTGATTTCCTCTATCGCCATGTTGCGCTTGATGCCACGGCGTGAGGGATCAGGAATGGGAACAGCCGCCATCAGTTTCTTCGTATAGGGATGCTGCGGATTTTCAAACACGGCCGCACGCGGACCGATCTCCACGATCTCGCCGAGATACATGACTGCCACGCGGTGGCTCACCCGCTCGACGACCGCCATGTCATGGCTGATGAAGAGATAGGCGAGCTTGAGGCTCTGCTGAAGATCAAGGAGCAGGTTGCAGACCTGCGCCTTGATCGAAACGTCAAGTGCCGAAACCGCCTCGTCGGCGACGATTACCTTCGGATCGAGCATCAGAGCTCGGGCTATGGCGATGCGCTGCCTTTGGCCGCCCGAGAACTCGTGCGGGAAGCGTCGCATCATGTCGGGTGAAAGACCGACCTTCTGAAGGAGATCCGCCGCCTTGTCGCGAGCCTGCTTCTTGGTCCCCAGCTTGTGCTCGAGGTACGGCTCCATGACCGCCGAACCAATGCTCATGCGCGGGTCGAGGCTTGCGAAAGGGTCCTGAAACACCATCTGGATCGACCGCCTCATCGTTCTAAGCGAGGCCTTATCCAGCCGCATCACGTCATAACCATCGATCATCACATTGCCGCTGATCGGGGTGATGAGCCGCGTCACCGAGCGGCCGGTCGTGGACTTGCCGCAACCGGATTCGCCGACGAGGGAGAGCGTTTCACCCTCGAAGACCTGAAACGACACCTTCTCCACCGCATGCACGGCACCGGTCTTGCGTCCGAAGAGGCCGGCATGAATGTCGAAGCGTGTGGTCAGGTCCTTCACGTCAAGGATTGGCGTCTTTGTCTTCGCAACCGTATCGCTGACGTCCTGGAGCGCAAACTGCTCGCCCGTGGAGATGTCGATGCTGGGGAAGCGCAGCGGCAGCTTCCGGTCGCCCATCGAGCCCAACCGCGGAACGGCCGACAGCAGAGCACGTGTGTATGGATGCTGTCCCTGATGGAAGATCTGCGCTGTGGGTCCGGTCTCGACCGCCTCGCCACGGTACATGACGATGGTTCGGTCCGCCACCTCCGCGACGACCCCCATGTCATGGGTAATAAAGAGCACCGACATGCCCTCTTCGTCCTGCAGCGTCTTGATAAGGTCGAGGATCTGTCCCTGAATGGTCACGTCCAGCGCAGTCGTCGGTTCGTCGGCGATCAGCAGCTTGGGCTTGGAGGCAAGCGCCATCGCGATCATCACCCGCTGACGCATGCCGCCTGAGAACTGGTGCGGGAACTCGTCATAACGGTTCTTGGCGTTCGGGATCCGCACCTTCTCCAGCAACCGGGTCACCTCCGCCCGCGCCTGTGCCTTGGAGATATCCTGATGAACTGTCAGAGCCTCCGCGATCTGCTTGCCGATCGGGAAGATCGGATTGAGCGAGGTCATCGGCTCCTGGAAGATCATCGCGATCTCGTTGCCGCGCACCTGCCGCATCTTCTCGTCCGGCAATGTCAGTAGCTCGCGCCCGCTCAGTTTCACGCTGCCTTCGATGCGGCTGGAGTTCTTCGGAAGGAGACGCATGATCGAAAGCGAGGTCACGCTCTTTCCCGAGCCACTCTCGCCGACGATGGCCACCGTTTCCCTCGGCGCAATATCGAACGAGATGCTCTTCACCACCGACCGCCACTGGTCATCGACCCTGAACGAGGTTGTGAGATCACGGACGGAGAGAACCGGCTCCTTGGAACCACCCACCGCTTCGTCTGTCGTTTGCGCTGGCGACATGGGAGTCTCCTCTTCAGGATGGGGGCCGTCAAGCCGCGAGCGCCGTCTCGGCAAGCGTTACCCAGTAGCTGATGCCATAGGGCAGTGCCTCGTCGTTGAAGTCGTAGGCGGGGTTGTGAAGGTTCGCCGTGTCGCCGTTGCCAATGAAGATGAAGGCGCCGGGGCGACGCTCCAGCATGTAGGAGAAATCCTCCGCGCCCATGTGCGGCGCCATGCCTGTATCGACCGTGTTCGGTCCGCCGACCTTACCGGCAACGGCCGCCGCGAATTCCGTTTCCGCATCGTGATTGAAGGTCACCGGGTAGCCACGTCGGTAAAGCACCTCGGCTGACGCGCCGTGTGCCATGGCTGTCGCCTGAACCACTTCCTTCAACCGTTTCTCGGCGAAGTCCCTCATCTCTGGCAGGAGCGTGCGTACGGTACCGCCAAGCTTTACCGTGTCGGGGATCACGTTGTTGGCTTCCCCTCCGTGAATGGAAGCCACCGTCACCACCAGCGAATGCAGCGGATCGGTCTGGCGTGAGACGATGGACTGCAGAGCCACCACCACGTGTGACGCTGTCAGCACTGGATCGATTGCATTATGGGGCTGTGCAGCATGGCTTCCGCGGCCGTTGATGGTGATTTCGAAAGTATCAGCGGCCGCCATCACCGAACCCTTGCGAATGGCAAACTGACCAAGCGGCAGGCCGGGCGAGTTATGCATGCCATAGACCTGGCTGATCGCATACTTATCCAGGAATCCGTCGTTGACCATGGCAAGCGCTCCAGCGCCGCCCTCCTCCGCCGGTTGGAAGATCACCGCGACCGATCCTTTGAAGTTACGCGTTTCCGCTAAGTATTGTGCGGCACCAAGAAGCATGGCCGTGTGGCCGTCATGGCCGCAAGAATGCGCCTTGCCCGGCGTCTTGGATGCCCACGCCTTTCCGCTTGTCTCCAAGATTGGCAGCGCGTCCATGTCGGCCCGGAAACCGCCCGTCGGCCCGTCCCCCGGACGACCCGTGATGATGGCCACTACCCCAGTGCGGCCAATGCCTGTTTCAACGGTGTCGCAGCCGAACGACCGCAGCTTGTCCGCCACGAAGGCAGCCGTCTCGTGCACGTCGTAAAGGATCTCTGGGTGCTCATGGAGGTGGCGCCTCCAGCCGGCAACCTCTTCCTGCATTTCGGCGGCACGATTGAGCACTGGCATGCGATGACCTCTTTTTCAGTAGTCGTTCCCACTCTTTTGTGGTGGGATAGTGAGCAGCCAGGCGCGATTATGCAAGCTTCAATTTTCGCGCTTGAATGAAAAATAGGCCTATGTTTAGATGGCCCAAAATTTGATCAAACACAACTGGGAGTGTTTGGTTGCGGTAGGAACCTGGATCACAAGCGCAAGGAGATTGCACCGACAAGCTGCCGCGAAAACAACGAGCTAACGTGCCGCATTCGCAGCAGCAGTGATATCCGCCCTCAAACTTTCAGGCGGACGATATTCACAACCTTAACGAGAACGATAAAGGGGACAGCAGCATGAAGAAGTTCAAGATCCTGCTTGCAGGAACGGTGGCCTGTATGGCGCTGTCGGGCTCGATCGCCCATGCGGAACGCGGTTCCGACGGCGATTTGAAGATCCTGTTTTGGCAGGCAGTGTCGACAATGAACCCGTATCTGTCGGGCGGAACCAAGGAGGTTTACGCGTCTTCGATGGTGATAGAGCCTCTTGCTCGTTATGACGAGAAGGGCGAACTCGTTCCTTGGCTGGCAACCGAGATTCCCACAATCGAGAACGGTGGCTTCGCGGAAGACATGCTGAGCATGACCTGGAAGCTGAAGCCTGGTCTCAAGTGGTCCGACGGCAGTGACTTCACCGCCGACGACGTGGTTTTCACCTGGCAATACTGCACGGCACCTGATGGTGGCTGCGCGCAGGCGGCGCAATACGAGGGCGTGAAGAGCGTCGAAGCCGTAGATCCGCAGACCGTGAAGATCACCTTCGAAGAGCCTAAGCCATACCCTTACAGCGCTTTTGTGGGCGCACAGTCGCCGATCATCCAGGCAGCCCAGTTCAAGGATTGCGTCGGAGCCAAGGCCCCTGGCTGCACTGCGGCGAATTTCGGCCCCATCGGCACCGGCCCCTTTGTCGTGAAGGACTTCAAACCGAACGACGTGATCACCTTCGAAGCGAACCCAAATTATCGGGAAGCTGACAAGCCTGCCTTCGCATCGGTCACCCTCAAGGGTGGCGGCGACGCTGCATCCGCCGCACGTGCCGTACTCGAAACAGGGGAATACGATTACGCCTGGAATGCCCAGGTTGAACCGGAGGTCCTTGAAACGATGCTGGCTGCTGGTAAAGGGCGGCTCGAGATCTCGTTCGGCACCCAGGTAGAACGCATCAACTTGAATTTCACCAATCCTGACCCGGCGCTAGGTGACAAGCGCTCAACCAAGGAAGCCGGTCCACACCCGTCGCTGAGCGACCCGGCCGTCCGGCGCGCCTTGTCGCTTGCCATTGACCGCGACATCATTGTCGAAGCCGGCTACGGCCAGTCTGGCAAGCCCACCTGCAACATCGTGCCCGCA
The DNA here is from genome assembly GCA_023399635.1 of Pseudomonadota bacterium. Lineage (GTDB taxonomy): Bacteria > Pseudomonadota > Alphaproteobacteria > Rhizobiales > Rhizobiaceae > Neorhizobium. The sequence goes on along the minus strand of JAEWOP010000169.1, from coordinate 11,720 downwards.
CCCGAGACCGTGGCTTCGACCAAGAACGACGAGTGGTGCCTGAAACAGGACATCGAGGCGGCTAACAAGCTTCTCGACGATGCCGGCTGGGCGCCAGGTCCGGACGGTATCCGGCAGAAAGACGGCGTTCGCCTCTCCTATCTGTATGCCACATCCACGAACTCCGTGCGCCAGGCCACCCAGGAACTGGTGAAAGCCATGTGGGCTGAGATCGGCGTCGATGCAGAACTACGCAATGCCAGCGCCTCGGTCTTCTTCGGCGGCGACCCGGCAAGCCCCGATACCTTCCAGAAGTTCTATGCGGACGTCGAGATGTACACCAACAACTTCGATGGCACTGATCCGGAGAAGTATCTGGCCGAATGGCTGTGCGACAAGATGCCGGGGCCGAGCAACGGCTGGCAGGGTCAGAACATCCCCCGCTACTGCAATCCGGAATTCGACCGGCTGGTGGGCGAGCTCTCAAAGACGGCCGATCTTGAGAAACGCGCCGAACTCTCCAAGCAGCTCAACGACATGCTGACTGAGGAGGGCGCTCACATCCCGCTCGTGCACCGGGGTGACCAGTCGTCCTTCGCCCTCTCGCTTGATGGCATCCGCATGAACTCCTGGGATTCGCAAGTCTGGAATATTGCTGACTGGCACCGCAAGAAGTGAGCGAATTGCCGGAGCCTGAGGGCGGCTCCGGCAGCTTCCTTCCAGCGTTGACGATCGCCGGTCGACCGGCGGTGGTCACAGTTTCAGATCTCTGCAGCGCTGAAAAACCTGCAAGAGCGGCCGCGCTGTAGTCCGGGGAACATCGATGTTCACATACACATTGCGACGATCGTTTTTCGCAATCCCGACCCTCTTGGTCATCAGCTTCGTTATCTTTGCTCTGCTCGACCTTGCTCCCAGCGACCCTACGGGCGACCTGCCTCTCACCATTCCGCCCGAGGTGCGCGAACAGATCCGCGCGTCGCTTGGCCTGGATCAGCCCTTCCTGATCCGCTACCTCAAATGGCTGCAACAGTTTTTCATCAATGAGCCACTCAACATCATCGAAGGATTGACCGGCTGGCAGTTCGGGGATGGGGAGCGGATGCGCGTCCTCTCCTGGTCGACAAGAAGCCCGGTTGTGGAGTTGATCGTCCAGCGCCTACCACAGACACTGTGGGTCGTCGGCCTTGCCTATCTCTTCGGCATCATGATCGCGGTCCCCATCGGCGTGATCTCGGCCTACAAGCAGTACTCGATCTTCGATCAGATCGGCACGTTCGTCTCCATGGTCGGCTATTCGGTGCCGACCTTCTTCACCGGGGTGCTACTGATCGTCATCTTCTCGTCCTATCTCCAGTGGTTTCCCTCGGTCTATGACACGAACCTGCGGGTAACTGACTTTTCCAGTTTCATGGCGCAGATAAGACAGATGGCGCTGCCAGTAGCAGTGCTGGCGCTTTACAATGCTTCGCAGATTGCCCGCTTTGTGCGCGCCTCGATGCTGGACAACCTGCACCAGGACTATGTCCGCACGGCGCGTGCCAAGGGCGTACACGAAAAAGCCGTCCTTCTCGTCCACGTGCTGCGCAACAGCCTGATCCCTGTCGTGACCGTGATTGCCCTCGGCGTCCCTACGATCTTCTCCGGTGCGATCATCACCGAGCAGATCTTCCGGGTGAACGGCCTCGGCCAACTCTTGATCGTTGCCATCCAGGGCGCGGATATCCCTCTCGTTCAGACGCTGACCTTTATCTTCGCGATCCTGATCGTGCTCTTCAACCTGATCGCCGACGTTCTCTATGGCATCCTTGACCCAAGGATCCGCTATGACTGACACAAGCATTGCAACCGTTCCAACGGCCACAACCGCGACACGGTCACCGGCAGGCGAAATGTGGCGTCAGTTCCGCGCGCATCGGGGCGGCGTTGTTGGGCTTGTGGTTTTCACCTTCATCGTGTTGGCCGTGTTAGTTGGGCCCTACATCCACACGGTCGCGCCGAACGCAATCAACATCCGCGACAAGAACCAGTGGCCATCACTGGCCCACCCGTTCGGAACCGACAACCTCGGCAAGGATATGCTTGCCCAGGTTCTGGCTGGCGGGCAGATATCTCTCGCCGTTGGGATCACTGCCATGCTGCTGTCGCTGTTCCTGGGGACCCTCGTGGGGGTAATGGCTGGCTATTTCCGCAGGATTGATGGCGCACTGATGCGGCTTACAGACCTCTTCCTCGCCCTGCCTCTGCTGCCGCTGCTGCTTGTCATCATCATGTTGTTTCGTGACACTTTGCGAGCAACTTTTGGCCCCGAGACCGGCATCTTCATCCTGATCGTGTTCGTCATCGGCATCACCAGCTGGATGCACACTGCCCGGATTGTTCGAGGGGACGTGCTGGCGGTGAAGAGCCAGGAATTCATCGTGGCCGCGAAAAGCAGCGGCATGCGCGAGCACCGGATCATCATCCGGCACGTCCTGCCGAACGTGCTGAGTTCCATCATGGTCTCGGCGACGCTTGGGATTGCCTCTGCGATCATCACGGAATCTGCACTCAGCTTCCTCGGGCTGGGCTTCCCTTCAGATTTCCCCACGTGGGGAAGACTTCTCTATGATGGCGCCAACTTTCTTCAGCTGACGCCGTCGCGGGTTCTTTGGCCGGGCCTGGCCATTTCGCTCACGGTGCTCAGCGTCAACTACATGGGAGATGCCATACGCGATGCGCTCGATCCGAGGACCTTGAAGCGGTAGAAAGAGGGTCGTGTGGCCATCAGAATCTTTTTTTGAAACGCTGGTAGATTTTTTGGAACGAAAGGTATGGCGCCTCGTTATGTCAACGTCTGGAAGCACCCCCCGTCCCCCGCCCTACAAAGCTTCCAGGCGCCACTCTTCAGTCCCCCTCGAAGAGATGAATTGGCTCGGTTCTCCAAGAACCGGGCCAATTCTGCGTTCGAGCCGGGCATGGATCATCGAGTGACCGGCGGCCTATTCGACGGCTGTGTCGAGAGGGAAGGTCAGGTGATAGGTAATCCGGTCACTGGAGATAACGTACTGCGCCTTGCCATTCACCGAAGCCGGAACGACCCTCTCCAGCACAGTGCTGCCAAAATGGGACTTCATCTGCTCTGACTGGTCCACGGCGTCCAGCGCGCCTTGAAACGGCTCGTGCCAGAGCATTTCTACGGTATCATGTCCGTCGGTGTGTTTACGCGCGCAGGAAACTTCAACCGGAAGACCGCTGCGCAGCAGCGACCCGTGACTGACCGCATTGACGATCAGTTCGTGTAGAGCAAGCCCAAGATGCAAGGACGCATTGGGGCTCAAAAGCAGGTTGTCGCCGCTCACTTTCACCAATTCCCGGTTCTCTGGCAGATACTTCTCCGTCTGTTGCTGAACAAGCTCAAAGAAGTAGGCGCCGCGCCAGCTGGAATCGGTGATCAGGTCTTGCGACTGGGAGAGGGAGTAGAGACGGCCTCGGAACTTATGCAGGAAGAGGTCCAGCGATCCGGAATAGCGCGCCGTCTGAAGTGCGACGCTCTGGATGATAGCCAGGAGGTTCTTGGAGCGATGGCTGACTTCCCTCAAAAGAGCACGGAGCAGGCGTTCCCGATGTCGCTCCTCCGAGCGGTCAACGATCGTCGTGACCAGATGGACTCCACCTTGGGCAAACTCGACGGACTGTATGCGGAACTCAAAGAACTGTTCGGCGCCCACCATGACTTCCAGTTGAGCCTTCTGGCCTGGATCCACCATGTTCGCCTTCGCCGCAGCGAGGCGCGACGCAACCTCAGCTCCAAAGATCAGCTCGTCGGACGGCGCGGCTGAAAATTCCCTGGACCAGATGTCGGGTAAGTTGGTGACAAACAGATAGTGGTGCTGCGCATCCTGGATAATGATGCTGGCCCCCAGATCCACCAGCGCTGGCATGAAGAACTCGCGCAACTTGCCATCACTCTGACCAGCGTGTTGCCATGTCAGCGGATGCACCAAAGTTTCACTCCGTTCTGTTCAATTCGGAAACGATCAGGCATCGCCCCGGCTTCCCAGCGTGGCTGCACCCTTATAGACAGTCGCAGCCGCTCCAACAACCGGCTACCTAGCGCTTCGGATGGTTCAGACCAGAGGGAAAAGAAGCGTGCCGAGGCTTCTTTTCCATTAGACTTTTGAGCAAGTCCGGAGTTGCAGGCAGGCGGGGTGACTGCCTGCGTCGCGGGGATCGCCGAGAAGCATGGCTATCCCCGCAGCTCCAGCCGCTTCCTCATCAGGCAGCGGCTTTGACGGTCTCGTTGAAGAACAGCGCCTGACTGATGAGCGCTTTGACCATGTCCGGGTTGAAAGGCTTCGTGACGAGGAAAGCCGGCTCCGGACGCTCACCGGTCAGCAAACGCTCCGGGAAGGCGGTGATGAAAATGACGGGCACCGTGGACGAGTTGAGGATCTCGTTCACAGCGTCAATGCCTGAACTGCCATCCGCAAGCTGAATGTCTGCCAGAACCATTTTGGGGCTGGTGCTCTGGAAAAGCGAAACGGCTTCTTTGTGGGTGCGGGCGATGCCGGTTACGCGGTGACCCAGTTCCTGGACCATCTGCTCGATATCGAGCGCGATCAGAGGCTCGTCCTCGATGATCATGATTTCTGTTGCAACCTGACGTGAGATTTCTCTCGAAGCTTCATCGAGAAGCTGGGTCGCCTTCTCAAGGCTCACGTCCAGTACTTCGGCAGTCTCCTCAAGCGTGAAGCCCTCGACCGAAACAAGCAGGAACGCGTGGCGAGCCATCGATGGCAAGCTGGCAAGATTGGCTGCCGCACGCTGTTCCCACGCAAAGGGCGACTCGATCGGCCGTATCTCGATGGAGGTGGAACCAAAGATTGCAACGAAGAGTTTGTATAGTGAAACACGGTCTTTGGAGGTTTCGGGAAAAATCGAAACATCTGCGATCAGCGCTTCCAGTACTGCCGCCACATAGGCATCGCCGGAAGTCTGGGATCCAGTGACTGCTCTGGCGTATCGACGCAAGTATGGAAGGTGGGACGCAACACGCGTGGTGAGTGACATTCAGAATTCTCCCCTGACGCCCAGAAAGGGCAATTACAGGGTAGGAACGTGGTGCCTGAAAAAAAGTTCCGCAAGAGGTGGAACATTTTTTTCGGTGGCGCATTGTAGCGTCACGATATCGTAACAGGCTGCCCGCGTGATGAGTGACGAAACCAGAAATAAGTCGGATATGAACATTTCAAATCATGAAATAAAACCTGGGTCGATGCCACCCAATGCGTCGATCTCCCGAAAGCTCCGCGAATTTTACGACGCGGTGCAGGAGGAGGGAATCCCCGACCGTTTTCTGGATCTTCTGGAAAAGCTGGAAGAAGCCGAGCGGAATACGAATTCGGTGAAAGTCAAATGACGACGACAACCGAGAACGACGATCGCGTGTTCAAGCGCGACCTTCTCGCATCCTTGCCAAATCTCCGAGCTTTTGCCGTGTCCCTGACGGGCCGGCATGACAAAGCCGATGATCTGGTCCAGGACACGATCATGAAGGCGTGGGCCAATCAGACAAGTTTCACCGCTGGCACGAATATGCGCGCGTGGCTTTTCACGATCTTGCGCAATGAGTTCTACAGCCAGATGAGGAAGAGGGGCCGCGAGGTCCAGGACACCGACGGCCTGTTCAGCGAGCGGTTTTCCGTCCATCCCGAGCAGTATGGCCGTCTTGACCTGCAGGACTTCCGCAAGGCACTCGACAAGTTGCCTGATGACCAGCGCGAGGCGATCATCCTCGTCGGCGCGGCAGGATTTGCCTACGAAGAAGCCGCCACCATTTGCGGCTGTGCCGTCGGCACGATCAAGAGCCGCGTCAGCCGGGCTCGCTCCAGGCTGCAGGAAATCCTCGGGGTTTCTGGCGAGGGTGATTTTGGTCCTGATGCCGGCCATGCCGCGATCACCGCACGAGCATTTGGCGGCTAGACGTCTGGCTCTAGCATGGGCAGCGCTGACTGAACTGCAGCCAGTAGATCAGCATCATTGAAAGGTTTCGCCACCTTGGCGGAACCTCGATACTGCGGAAGGTTATCCATCGCGTCGTTCGTCAACGTGGTGAATATCAGGCCCACGCCCTGCTCCTGGGCCGTCTGCAACGCCTGTGCTCCCTCGGTATTCACGATCCCTGCATCGATCAGCACGAGATCGAAAGGCGCATCTGCAAGCGCAGCGATATAGTCGTGTGGCATTGCAATGCGCACGCTGCAGGAAAGCGCATCCGAAAGAAGCCGCTCGGCTTCCATTGCGACAAGATATTCCCGGTCGACCAGCAGGATATGGGGTCCTGAAGGAATCATCTGCACCTTCCTACGAAAACTTCGTAGTACAGTGCGAGCGGCACGGGTCATTTAAAAAAGACACAGTAACATTGATCGAGCTGCGCTAGTGGAGTTCGCCCGTCGTTTCCTGTGAGTCTCATGACAAATCCAAGGCCTGTCATACCGCCCAAAGTCCCGTGCGAGCACTGTCCTCTACGCCGTCGCCCCGCGTTTCGGGACTTCAGCGCGGAAGAACTGGCATTCGTAGCAAGCTTCAAGATCGCGGAAATTCCAGCCGAACCCGGGATGCTGATCATGGTGGAGGGGGAGCAAAACCCTTCTCTTTATTCGGTACTGAGCGGCTGGGGCTTCCGCTACAAGATCTTGGAAGATGGCCGCCGACAAATACTGAACTACATCTTGCCTGGCGACATGATCGGCCTGCAGGGCAATGTCATGGCGGAAATGCAGCACTCCGTGGAAGCGCTGACGCGGATGACGCTTTGCGCCTTCGAGCGTGAACGGTTTCCGGCATTGTTTCGGAACCAGCCATCCCTTGCCTTTGACATCACGTGGATCGCATCACGGGAAGAGTCGATGCTTGACGAGCATCTTCTGAGCGTTGGCCGGCGCAGTGCGCTTGAGCGAGCGGCTTATCTTCTCGCTTTTCTGGATGCACGAGTGAAGGCGGCAATGAATGACCAAAGGGTCGGACACCAATTGCCCCTTACTCAGCAACATGTGGCCGATACTCTTGGCCTCTCGCTGGTTCATACCAACAAGACGTTGCGCAAGCTTGCTGACCACGGACTGGTACGCTGGCTCGACAGGGGCTGTCAGGTCACGGAGCCCGAGGGGCTCTACCGGGTTGCAGGATGGCGGCCGCCGGAAGAAGGCAAGCGGCCGTTTATCTGAATTAGTAGCCTCGGTCGTCGTTCGGCACCCGCGGGGGTGGCGACGGCCGCCGATGCAGCATGCCCACGATGCTGTCCATGTTCCTCATTGCCAGGTAGCCAAGTCCGCCAGCAACGGCCAGGATGCCAAGAGAGCGAGATTTGACCACGATCGGCAGCACGGAAAGCGCAGCGGTCGCCATCAATGCGCGACCTCCCCCGCTTGCCACCGCCTCCTGCTTTCGTTTTTCTTCGGCACGCGCGGCAAGCCGCATGGCGAGCAGGATGACGAGAGCAAGGAACGCCGCTGCACCGGCAATGACAAGCAGAGCCCCGATCGCGCCCATGCGCTCTGCCATGAGGACTGCTCCTGCGGCGACCAGCGCGAAATATGCCGTCAGCGAAAACAGGAGCACCAACGCGTACATCAGGGCATTGCGACGCAAGCGGCCAAGGAATTGGGCGACATCCACCGCCGCGACAGACGCCAGCAGCGGTGCCAGTCTGGTCAGCATCTGCATCAGCGGCGAGCCAGCAACGCAAGCACGAAGCCTACGCCAGCAGCCATTGCAACTGCCTGAAGCGGCTTCGTCCGGATCTTGCGCTCAAGATCGCGTTCGAGGGACATGGCATGCTCGCGAGCAGCTTCCACCATTTGCATAGAGGCATCTGCTGCATCATTGGTGGCACGGCGTACCCGGTGACGATAATCCTCTGCCTTTTCCGACCCGACGGCGGCGACACTGCGGGCCAAGGCAGCAAGATCGTCCCGTAGTTGCTGCAACTGGGCTTCAACGTCTTTGGTCTGAGAAGACGCTGCGCGGGCTGGATCATTGGGTGCATTAACCGATGCCATGTTGTTCTCCTGTATCGATCTTGATCAATGGTATTGATCGTAGCTGAGGATCCCTTGAGCGAAGTCAAAGGGGCTGAAAAGGTTTGGTAGGATCATCCACAGACCGGCACCCTTGCCAAAAGGGACAAGATACCGCGCATTCACCTCCTGATTGGCAAGCAACAATGCGGCCGACCACCGCGCTGCAGGCAGTGAACTCTTTGACGCGCATTTTGTTCCACACCTTGGATGGTCAGCGAGACCTCGGATCCAGAAGATCCCGCAGCCCGTCGCCAAGAAGGCTGAAGCCGATAACTGCAATGAGGATACACAAACCTGGGAGCACCGCCAGCCATGGTGCCTGGCCAACGAAGGTCTGAGCATCTGCGAGCATTGTGCCCCAAGTTGCTGCTGGCGGCGCGAGCCCAAGACCAAGAAAGCTCAGTCCTGCTTCCGTCAGAATTGCAAGACCGAGCTGGATTGTGACCTGCACGACGATCTGGTTGCTGATATTCGGCAACACGTGGACGACGGTGATCTTCAGCTTCGAGCGCCCCATCCCGATTGCCGCAAGAACATAGCTCTGGTTCCAGACCTGCCGCGCCGCCGCCAGTGTGATCCGAGCGAACACGGGCACCATGAAGGTCCCAATCGCGACAATCACGGTGAACCGTCCAGCGCCCATGAAAGCCCCAAGGACCATCGCTGAGAGTATGGGCGGCACCGAGAAGATCACATCACAGACACGCATCGCCACAGCCTGGACCCAGCCGCCGCGCATCGCGGTGACAAGCCCTAACAGGGTGCCGGCGAAAGCGCCTGCCGCCACCGCCAGGAAAGCTGTCGACAGAGAATTCCATGCCCCTGTCATCAGCATGGATGCCACGTCTCGACCGAACTGGTCCGTTCCCAGCAGCCCCTGCTCCAGCGGAGGTTTGAGACGTTGCAGGATATTGATCTGGGCCGGCGGTCGCGGTGTCCAAACAAGCGACACGAGCGCCAGGAAGATCATCGCCAGCGTGAGCCCGCTTCCTATCCAGAGGAGCGGGTTTCGGCGCAGTGAGCTGGTCAATTATCCTGCATCCTGAGGCGAGGATCCAACCAGATATAGGCGAGGTCAACGAGGAAGTTCATCAGGATGACCATTGCTGCAAAACAAAGTACGACATCCTGCATGACCACCACATCCCGCTGTGAAAGCGCCTGGAAAGCTAGCCGGCCCAAACCCGGAAGGTTGAAGACATTCTCCACAAGCACCGCGCCGGCGACGAGAAACGTCGACTGCAATCCGACTACCGTGAGAATAGGAACGAGCGCCGCCGGGAGCGCGTGGCGCCAGACCGCGCCGGCCTCCCCCAGCCCTTTGGCGCGAGCAGTCCGGACGAAATCCTCGTTCAGAGTTTCCAGGACGGCCGAGCGGGTGACACGGACAAGAACCGCCGCCTGAGGCAAGGCCAGTGCGATCGCCGGCAGCACGAGAGCCGCAAAAGCAGGACCGAGCCCGGCACCCCAACCGGGGAAGCCGCCCGCCGGCACCCAACCATAGCCTGAGGAAAACACAAGGATGAGAAGTAGTCCGAGCCAGAAAGCGGGAACTGCCACGCCGATATAAGAGAGCAGCCCGATCACCAAATCGGCAGCGCCCTTGTGACTGCGGGCTGCCTGAACACCAAGCGGTATAGCAATGGTCACCGAAATAAAAATAGCCAGAAGTGCCAACGGCAGGGTCACAGCCAAGCGCTCGGCGATCAGTCCGGAAACCGGCACGCCATAGGTGTACGAAATACCCAGGTCACCCTGAAGCACCCCGGCGAGCCAGCTCGCGTAGCGCAAGGGCAGCGGCTGATCCAGCCCCAGTTCCCGCTGGAGCGCGGCAAGCGTATCGGCGCTGGCAGACGTTCCCAGCATGATCTCTGCCGGATCCCCCGGCAGAAGATCCATGATCACGAACAGGAGGATCGACATCACGAGAAGCGTGACGATAAGTCCGGCGATGCGACGGGCAAGAAGGGCGGTCATTGGCGCCGTTCCAGGCCGTACCCCCGCCTTAGCGAAGGCCAATCAGCATCCCTGTCCATCGCCTGCTCCTACTCCTCCCAGTGAACCTCCCTCAGCACGTTCGAGGGGATTGGCTCGTTCTCCCAAAGGCCCTTCAGCTTTTTGTCCCAGACGCCAAGCTTCGGCATGACGAACAGGTAAAGCGCGGGGACGTCCTCTGCGAGTATTTGCTGTGCCTCCCCGTAGAGCACTGCCTGCTCCGACGCATCGGTCGTTTGTTGAACCTTGCTCAAGATGGCGTTGAACCCGGGGTTCTTGTAGTTGAAGTAGTACGGATCACGGCCATAGATGTCGATATCCATCGGCTCCGCATGAGCCACGATCGTCATGTCGTAGTCCGACGCCTTGAAGACATCCGACACCCATTTGGCGGGAAATTCGGTGGTCTCGATGTTCATCGTGACGCCGATTTGAGCATACATAGCCTGCATGATCTGCGCCGTCCGCTGTGCGTAAGCCATCTGCGGCGCCTTGATCGTAAATGTAAGGCCGGTTCCATAGCCTGCCTCTTCCAGCAGTGCCTTCGCCTTCTCCGGGTCGTAGGGGTAGACGCCGTTGAGGTCAGTGTAACCGGGATCATTCGGCGTGTAATGGCTACCAATCGGGGTGCCGAAGCCTGACCAGGCCCCTTCGACGATCATGCTTCGATCCAGGGCCATCATCAAAGCCTGCCGGACTCGCTTGTCGTCGAAAGGCTTGCGGGTGTTGTTCATCCCAGCGACGACCTTCATTTCCGTATTGCCGATGACTGTCACCAGACGATCGTCGCCCTCGAAACTATTCATCAGTTCTGGCGCGGCGAACTCTGGAAAAGCATCTACGTCACCAGCCCGCAGTGCAGCCGCCTGAGCCTGCGGTTCCGAGATGAACCGGAAGACGACACGCTCAAGCTTTGCAGGGTTTCCGGCGTCCCAGTATTTGGAATTGCGCTCAAGCTCGACCTTATCTCCCTTTGCCCAACTCACGAACTTGAAGGGGCCGGTCCCGACAGGCGCCGTCTTGTTGTTGTCTGCGGATTTGGTGGCTACCATGCTGGAGGAAGGCCAAGCCAGCCAATAAAGAAGGCTGCCGGTCGGTTTGCTGAGCTTCAGCACGAGAGTTCCGGCATCCGGTGTTTCGATGCTCTCGATCGTCTCGAAATAGCGCTTCTGCGGGTTCACCGAATCCGCTCCGCGGGCGCGGTCGATGGCAAACTTCGCGACAGATGCATCGAAGGCTTCGCCATCGTGGAAGGCCACGCCAGTGCGAAGCTTGAAGGTATAGGTGAGCCCGTCCTCCGAAATCTGCCAGCTTTCGGCAAGTTGCGGCTGAACTTTGCCATCCCGATCGATGGTGGTCAGCCCTTCAAAGATATTCTGCCAGGTCACCTGGCCAATCGCGACCGGTGCCGCAATGGTCGGGTCAAGTCCTGTTGGCTCGACGGACATACCAATAGTCGCCGCAGTCTTTGGCGCAGCAGCGACTGTGCTGGCATTCCCGACAATCAACAGAAGAAGAACAAGGAAGAGGCGGAGAACTGCAGCCGCGAAAGTGAATTCGGACTTTTGCACAATGACCCTCACGTAAAACAGCCGCAGTCGCAGCCCTTTTCGCTATATGGCATTTGTTCCGCGAACACACAATAGGATATCAGGCCAGGCTGCGTAGCCAGAATGGCTA
>JAEWOP010000148.1 GCA_023399635.1 Pseudomonadota bacterium | reverse complement strand
GGATCAATGCTCTTGGCAGGGCGCTGGTTCATTGTTTGCGCGTATGAGCGTGTAGCGGCGTCGGGGTCTCCACCGGCTGGCGCGATCGCATACCTCATCCGCCCTTTGTCCTCCGGTCCGCCGGAGCCTGGAATTTGAGGGACTGCAAGATGACCACCGCTCGTATTCTCGACTTCATCAAGACCCGACGCCCCGACGGCCCGTGCCTCGTCGTGGACCTGGATGTCGTGCGCGACAATTTTCACGCGTTCCGCCACGCCCTGCCGGACAGCGCGATCTACTATGCGGTCAAGGCAAACCCGGCGCCGGAAATCCTGAAGCTGCTCGCCTCGCTCGGCTCGAGCTTCGACTGCGCCTCCGTTGCCGAGATCCAGATGGCGCTCGACGCCGGCGCGTCGGCCGACCGCATTTCCTTCGGCAACACGATCAAGAAGGAGCGCGACATCGCTCGTGCCTTCGCGCTCGGCGTGGAGCTTTATGCCGTCGACAGCCACGAGGAAGTGGAGAAGATCTCCCGTGCTGCCCCCGGTGCCAAGGTGTTCTGCCGCGTGCTGACGGATGGCGAAGGTGCCGAATGGCCGCTCAGCCGCAAGTTCGGCTGCGTGCCGCAGATGGCGGTCGACGTCCTCGTCTACGCGCACCAGCTCGGCCTTGAGTCCTACGGCGTATCCTTCCACGTCGGCTCGCAGATGATGAAGGTCGATGCCTGGGATTCGGCGCTTGCCGATGCCAAGCGCGTCTTCGCACAGCTGGCCAAGCAGGGCATCCACCTGCAGATGGTCAACATGGGCGGCGGCTTCCCGACCAAGTACCTGCGCGACATCCCATCGGCGGAAGCCTATGGCCAGGCGATCTTCGCGGCGCTCCGGTCGCACTTCGGCAACAACCTGCCGAAGACGATCATCGAGCCGGGCCGCGGCATGGTCGGCAACGCAGGCGTGATCAAGGCGGAAGTCGTGCTCGTGTCGAAGAAGTCCGACAACGACAACCACCGCTGGGTCTTCCTCGACATCGGCAAGTTCGGCGGTCTCGCCGAGACCATGGACGAGGCGATCCGTTATCCGATCCGCACCGAGCGCGATGCGGATGAGATGGAGCCCTGTGTGCTTGCTGGCCCGACCTGCGATTCCGCTGACGTGCTCTACGAGAAGAACATGTATCCGCTGCCGATCTCGCTGACGATCGGTGACGAGGTCCTGATCGAAGGCACCGGCGCCTATACGACGACCTATTCGGCGGTTGCCTTCAATGGCTTCGACCCTCTGAAGAGCTACGTCATCTAATCAGATCCGCGGGTCCCGTTCCTCCAGGCGGGAACCGCACCTTCACAATTCCTCTTCATCGCCGCTGATAACGGTATTGGGTACGGGAGGCCGCCATGGCCGCTGTTCTTGACACTGTGCGCGCATTCTTTGCGCCATCCACATACACCATCGATACGGAAACACCGGCGGATGTCGTCGCGCGCGAAACCCTGCTCGACCGCGTCATGGGACCGGAGCGCCGCAAGAAGTCGTCCGAAAAGATCCGCCGCGGCCGGCTTCCTGCCGAAGGCCTGGCGCTGGTTGCCCGCGACGAAGGCGGTCACGTGATCGGCACCGTGCGTCTGTGGAACATCGACGCCGGCATCAGCCAGCACGGCGCGCCGGTCGAGGCACTGTTGCTTGGTCCGCTTGCCGTTGACTGCACGCAGGAAGGCCGCGGCATCGGCGGCGCGTTGATGCGTGCCGCGATCGCGGAAGCCGCACAGCGTGGCCACGGCGCCGTGCTGCTGGTGGGCGATGCAGCCTATTACGAGCGCTTCGGATTCGCTGCCGACAAGACGCAGCACCTCGTGATGCCTGGCCCGTTCGAGCGTTCGCGCTTCCTGGCGCTGGAGCTCAAGGACGGCTGGCTGAGCGGTGCAGCGGGCATGGTCGTTGCGAGCGGGCGCAAGCTCGGCTGAGGCCATCCGCTCCTCAGGTGAGGAGCGGGATGGTCACCGGTGCTGCTAGATCCGCTGCTCCGACATCGATGATTGCGGAGAGGGAAGGGCCTTCACGGCCCCTTCGTCCTGATCTCGTCCCTCACGACGTGCCGCGTCAACACCTTTCGGGAAACCGCTGCGGTCGCTGTAGTCCCAGTCCTCGTCCTCGCGCATCGATTGCTGTCGCGTTCCCAGTGCTGCGGCAAGGTCGAGCAAGGTTACCCCAGCCACCATGGCAAGAGCGATGGCAGCATTGCCGCGCTTCGGGTTCTCGTCCCTGAGGGCAGTGCTCAGCACCGCAAGATCAATGGCATCTCCGGCAAGACGGCTATAGAGCCCCGCCTTCTTGTCTACCGAAAGCGTCAGCATTCCGCTTGCGATCTCGCGGGCTCCGAAGGCTTGTATCAGGCTTTCGGAACCTTCCATCCCGATGGCGCGGCTGATGCGGCGTGCCGCGAAAAGTTCGGCTACACCCAGTCCGATGCTGAACCAGCCGAGATTGCGGGCGAGGCGGTCCGTGTTCGTGAGCGAGCTTGGCCCTTTCTCGATCACCTTCGGATTGTCCGACCGCTGGAGGGCATTGGCGATATAACTCATCAGTGTTCTCCGTTTCTTATGGTTTCAGCACGACCTTGATGCAGCCGTCCTGCTTGTTGCGGAAGAGCTTGTACATCTCCGGCCCGTCTTCGAGCTTCGCCGTATGGGTGATGACGAAGGAAGGATCGATCTGGCCTTCCTCGATGCGGCGGACGAGGTCATCGGTCCAGCGATTGACGTGGGTCTGGCCCATGCGGAAGGTGAGACCCTTGTTCATGGCCGGGCCCATCGGGATCTTGTCGACAAGACCGCCATACACGCCGGCAATGGAGATGATGCCGCCCGGACGGCAGACATAGATCATCTCACGCAGCACATGCGGCCGGTCGCTTTCCAGCATCATCATCTGCTTGGCGCGGTCTAGCACCGTATCCGGCTGGCCCATGGAGACGTGGGCTTCCAAACCGACAGAGTCGATGCATTTTTCGGGGCCCTTGCCGTTGGTCAGGTCGTTCAGGCGCTCCACGACACTTTCGGACTCGAAGTTGATGGTGATGGCACCACCTGCTTCCGCCATGGAAAGACGCTCCGGGATGCAGTCGATGGCAATGACCTGCTTCGCGCCAAGGAGGATGGCGCTGCGGATGGCCATCTGGCCAACCGGCCCACAGCCCCAGATCGCAACCGTATCGGTCGGCTCGATGTCGCAGTGGACCGCAGCCTGCCAACCCGTCGGGAAGATGTCGCCGAGAAACAGAACCTGCTCGTCCGTCAGGTTTTCCGGCACCTTGATATGCGTCTTGTCGGCGAAGGGGACGCGCATGTATTCGGCCTGTCCACCGGGATAGCCGCCGGTCAGGTGCGTATAGCCGAAGAGGCCGGCCGTGGTGTGGCCAAAGACCTTGTCGGCCATCTCCTTGTTGCGGTTGGAGCGCTCGCAGACGGAGTAATTGCCGCGCTTGCACTGGTCGCATTCGCCGCAGAAGATGGTGAAAGGCACAACGATGCGATCACCCTTCTTCAGCGCGTTCTTCGCGCCGGATCCCACCTCGACGACCTCGCCCATCATCTCATGACCGATGATGTCGCCAGGCTTCATGGCAGGGATGAAGTTGTGGAAGAGGTGCAGGTCGGAGCCGCATATGGCGCAACTCGTCACCTTGATGATCGCGTCACGGGCGTCCTCGCTCTCGGGATCCGATACGGTGTCGCAGCGAATGTCTTCCTTTCCGTGCCAAACCAGCGCTTTCACAGGCTTCTCCTTCTTTGCCGGGCAGTGTCTGCCGCGTGTCTGTGACCAAAGTTCGGATCTACAACCTGCGAGAGGGCGGGAGG